>NZ_JBLYZH010000010.1:0-270158 GCF_048551595.1 Rhizobium sp. CRRU65
TCTCGATGCTGCCTATGGCCCCGGCCTGCTCAACGAATCCGAAAGGGGCCTGACGATCGCCGAATTGATGCGGCAGCGCCTCGGCGGCAAGGCCGACTATGCCGACCGCGTCCGCCTCGGCTCGATCATCCTCATCGTCCGCGATCTCGACGAGCACGATCACATCACCTCCGTCGGCATGTCGCTCGAAGCAGTCGAACCGGCAATTACGCTGCCGATCTTCCTCAATCTCAAGGACATCACCCAGCGCATCCGCGACCGGCTGAATGGACGCCGGAACCGGGAAACCGCAGCCTCCGAAAGCCCCCCGAAACCACCGGCCGGACGCGACGAAGGCACACGCGAAAACGGCCGCTGAACGCCTTGCGTCTCGAATGATCCTTGCTATGTTCGGCGCAACTTTCGCCAACCACGACAGGATCCTCCCCATGCCTTCTTTCAAGACCCTCGACGATCTTTCCGACATCCGCGGCAAGCGCGTTCTCGTCCGCGTCGACCTCAACGTCCCGGTGAAAGACGGCAAGGTCACCGATGTGACGCGCATCGAACGTGTGGCGCCGACCATCCTCGAATTGTCCGAAAAGGGTGCCAAGGTGATCCTGCTGGCCCATTTCGGCCGGCCGAAGGATGGCCCGTCGCCGGATCTGTCGCTGTCGCTGATCGCCCCTTCCGTCGAGGAAGTGCTTGATCATGCCGTGCTGACGGCCTCCGACTGCATCGGCGAAGCCGCCGCCTCCGCCGTTGCCGCGATGAATGACGGCGATATTCTGCTTTTGGAAAACACCCGCTTCCACAAGGGCGAGGAAAACAACGACTCCAACTTCACCAAGACGCTTGCCGCCAACGGCGATATCTACGTCAACGACGCCTTTTCGGCCGCCCACCGCGCCCATGCCTCGACCGAAGGCCTTGCCCACCACCTGCCGGCCTATGCCGGCCGCACCATGCAGGCCGAGCTGGAGGCGCTGGAAAAGGGCCTCGGCGAACCGGCTCGCCCTGTTGTTGCGATCGTCGGCGGCGCCAAGGTCTCCACCAAGATCGACCTGTTGATGAACCTCGTGAAGAAGGTCGATGCGCTCGTTATCGGTGGTGGCATGGCCAATACCTTCATCGCCGCCCGCGGCACCAATGTCGGCAAGTCGCTCTGCGAACATGATCTCGCCGAAACCGCCAAGCAGATCATGATCGAGGCCGCCACCGCCGGCTGCGCCATCATCCTGCCCGAGGATGGCGTGATTGCCCGCGAGTTCAAGGCGGGCGCCGCCAACGAGACTGTCGATATCAACGCCATTCCCGCCGATGCCATGGTGCTCGATGTCGGCCCGAAATCCATCGAGGCCATCAACGCCTGGATCGAGCGTGCCGCAACCCTGGTCTGGAACGGCCCGCTCGGCGCCTTCGAGATCGAACCCTTCGATGCCGCAACGGTCGCTGCTGCGAAATACGCCGCTGGGCGCACGGTAGCCGGCAAGCTCACCTCCGTTGCCGGCGGTGGCGACACCGTCTCGGCGCTCAACCATGCCGGCGTTGCCGACGATTTCACCTACGTCTCGACCGCCGGCGGCGCCTTCCTCGAATGGATGGAAGGCAAAGAGCTTCCCGGTGTCGCCGTCCTCAACGCTGCTAGATAGTTGCCAAGATTGATTTCGCAGATTTTACATGTGGATAGACCGTGGAAGAAAAAACAGCTTCCGCGGTCTTTTGCTCAGAGGACGAAAAAAATCCCAACTTTCAAACGATTGAATTGAATTCAATCGTTTCAATGACTTAGCCTTCCATTTTCCTCCCTATAAACTTCTGTTATCCGCGTTCTATATTCCTGAAGTGCCGATATTTATTGTTGTGGAGAGAACGAAATGAGCGAACGACTGGAAGACATTGCAGTGCAGATGGTTACGGGCGGCCGGGGGCTGCTCGCCGCCGATGAATCGACCTCCACCATCAAGAAGCGTTTCGACGCGATCAATCTCGAATCGACCGAAACCAGCCGGCGCGACTATCGCGAAATGCTCTTCCGCTCCGACGAGGCGATGAAGAAATATATCTCCGGCGTCATCCTCTTCGAGGAGACGCTGTTCCAGAAGGCGGCGGACGGTACGCCCTTCGTCGATATCATCCGCGCCGCCGGCGCCATTCCCGGCATCAAGGTCGATACCGGCGCCAAGCCGATGGCCAAATATCCGGCTGAAACCATCACTGAGGGCCTCGACGGTCTCGGCGAGCGCCTTGCCAGATATTATGAAGCCGGCGCCCGCTTCGCCAAGTGGCGCGGCGTCATCGCCATCTCGTCAACCTTGCCGACCCGCGGCTCCGTCCGCGCCAACGCTCAGGCGCTTGCTCGTTATGCCGCACTTTGCCAAGAGGCCGGGATCGTTCCGATCGTCGAGCCGGAATGCCTGATGGACGGCAAACCGGGCGACCACAATATCGACCGCGGCGCCGAAGTGACCGAATCCACGCTGCGCATCGTCTTCGAAGAACTGGCCGATGCCCGCGTCAACCTCGAAGGCATGATCCTGAAGCCGAACATGGTGATCGACGGCAAGAACGCCCGCAAGGCCTCGGTCGCGGAAGTTGCCGAGCGCACCGTCAAGGTGCTGAAGGCGACCGTTCCGCCCGCTGTTCCGGGCATCGCCTTCCTATCCGGCGGCCAGACGACCGAAGAAGCGACAGCCCATCTTTCGGCGATCAATGCCAGCGGCGACCTGCCCTGGTTCGTCACCTTCTCCTACGGCCGCGCCCTGCAGGACAGCGCGCTCAAGGCCTGGAACGGCAAGCAGGAAAACGTCGCTGCCGGCCAGCGCGAATTCACCCACCGCGCCGAGATGAACAGCCTCGCCGCCAAGGGCAACTGGAAGAAGGACCTGGAAAAGGCCGCCTGAGTTTTTGGAGCCTTGAACGTTGGGCAGGGAGCGGCGAACGCAGCTTCCTGCCCTCTCCGCCGTTTCTTTTCCTCCGATTGTCACGGCGACAAGAAACCGCTTCGTTCCCTCGAAAACCGTGACTACTCATAGCGCCCTGTCACAACAGGAGCCGCCATGAACACCCTCTCCTACGTCACCGTCGATGTCTTCACCTCCACCCGCTTCGAGGGCAATCCGCTTGCCGTCATTTCCGATGCGCGCGGTCTGAGCGACGCGGCGATGCAAAAGATCGCCACCGAGTTCAATTATTCCGAAGTCACCTTCGTCCTGCCGCCGGAAGACCCGCAAAATTCCGCCCGCGTGCGCATCTTCACCCCGACGATGGAAATACCCTTTGCCGGCCATCCGAATGTCGGCACAGCCTATGTGATCGGCCAACAGGCGGAGATCTTCGGCAAGCCAGTCGGCGATACGCTGCGTTTCGAGGAAAAGGCCGGCATCGTCGAAGTCAGCCTGAAACGCGAGGGCGGAAGGGTTGCTGCTGCCGCCATCCGCGCGCCGCAGCCGCTGACGATCGGCGACACCATAGCCGCGGAAACCGTCGCCGGCTGTGTCTCGCTCGACCCCGGCGCCATCGTCAACACCACCCATGCACCGGTCTTTGTCTCGGTCGGGCTGAACTTCGCCGTCGCCGAGTTGAACGGGCTTGGAGCGCTGGCCGCCGCCCGCCCGAACCTTGCCGGGTTTCAGGCAGCTGCCGGCCGCCAGACGACCAGCGGCCACGACTTCTCGCTCTTCGTCTACGTGAGGACAGCCGAAAATCCATGGAGTATTCGCGCCCGCATGTTCGCGCCACTCGATAACGTGCCCGAAGATCCGGCAACGGGCAGCGCGTCAGCTGCGCTTGGCGCCTATCTCGTCTCGCTTGCGCCGGAGGCCGACATGAACGCCCGCATCACCATTGAACAGGGCGTCGAAATGGGCCGCCGCAGCGTCATCACTCTTGATGTCGCGAAATCCGACGGCACCGTCACCGATGTGGTCATCTCGGGAGGCTGCGTTTCCGTCATGCGCGGAGAAATCAGTTTGCAGGACTGACGGTCGCAGGTCGGCCGTAATCCCCGGGTTACATATAATCCAAGGATTACATCAGGAAATCGCGCGAAAGCAGAGCCACTGCCCACACCGCGAAAGCGATCAGCGCGAGCTTCCAGAAATCCATCCGCCGCCTTAGGCCGGGAAGCCCGAGCGGCTTGATCACCTGTATCGCCATGGCAAGGATGAGCAGCAAGGCTATCAGCTTTGTCATGCTTTATTTTTTCCGTTTTTCGGAATGTCACAGGACGGACATTTTTCCGCGCGAACAAGAGGATCTCGACACGCCGTAAAGATATTCCGGGGCACAATCAATCATCTTGAGGCTGGGCTGAGGCAGGTCTTGCCTTATGTCCATTGCAAATCGCTAAGACCGAGTCTGGGGAAATGAAGAGAAATCTGCTGTCCGTCGCCGCGTTGCTCTTTGGCACGCTCTTCCTTTTCATGGGCAACGGCCTGCAGGGCATCCTGCTCCCCGTCCGCGGCAATCTCGAAGGCTACGCAACGACGACGCTCGGCCTGCTCGGCACCTCATGGGCCGGGGGCTTCGTCATCGGTTGCCTGGTTGCGCCGAAGATCGTGCGCCGCGTCGGCCATGTGCGTGCCTTTTCGGGCTTCATCTCGATCATCGCCATCATCGCGCTGGTCAGCGGTATCATCATCGATCCGGTCTGGTGGGTGGTCCTGCGCGCCGTCACCGGCTTCTCCACTGCCGGTACGTCGATGATCATCGAAAGCTGGCTGAACGAGCGCGCCAGCAACGAGAGCCGCGGCATGATCTTCTCGCTCTATATCGGCATCACACTACTTGGCGTCGTCGGCGGCCAGATGATGATCCCGCTCGAGGATGTGCGCACGCCGGTTCTGTTCATGATCTGCGGCATCTTCTATTGCATCGCCATGCTGCCGACGACGCTGTCGACCGCTGCTTCGCCGCAGCCACTGAAGGCGGTGCGCCTCGACCTGCCGGCGCTCTATCGCAACTCGCCGGTCTCCTGCCTCGGCATCCTGCTCGTCGGCATCGCCAACGGCGCCTACGGCACGCTCGGCGCCGTCTTCGGCGCCGGCGCCGGCCTGTCCGACACCAACATCGCCGTCATGATGAGCGCCACCATCTTCGCCGGGGCGGTGATGCAGCTGCCGGCCGGCCGGCTTTCCGACCGCATCGACCGGCGCTACGTGCTCGCCGCCATGTCGGGGATCGCCGCCCTTGCCGGCTTGCTGATCTTTCTGCTCCACCCGACGTCCCCCGCCTTGCTGATCGGGCTTGTGGTCCTCTACGGCGCGGTGGCGAATACGCTCTATCCGATCGCCGTCGCCCACGCGAACGACTTCGCGGCCTCGGAGGATTTCGTCAAGGTCTCCGGCGGCTTGCTGCTGCTTTACGGCATCGGCACGATGATCGGCCCGACGCTCAGCGGTCCCGTCATGTCGGCGATCACCCCGCATGCGCTTTTCCTCGTCACCGCCATCGCCCATGTGCTGATCACCGTTTACGCCATCATCAGGAGCCGCATCCGCGCCGCCGTGCCGGCCAGCGACCGCGACGCCTACACGACGATCCCGACCGGCACCTCGCAGATGCTGACACCGCAAAGCATGTCGCTTGCCGATCGCGGCGCCGGCAAACCTCCCGAAACGGAAAAGTCTCCCGAAAGCGGCGATCCTGCTGTAAAGTTCGGCTAGAACAATTCCAGCAAAAGTGCGCAGCGAACGGAGGACGAACCATGAGCTTCATCGATGACGAGCGGCCGCAGAAGAAAGTCGCCCATGAGATCGGCGCGGATCTCTCCATGCTTTCGGTCGACGAATTGAAGGGGCGGGTGGAATTGCTGAAGATGGAGATCGCACGCCTCGAGGCCGAGGCCGGTCGCAAGGCCTCCGGGCGGCAGGCAGCGGAAAGCTTCTTCCGCTCGTGATCCGCTAAAAACCCCGAAATACAAGGCTATGGGCGGATAAAACAGCTAGCCCCAAGTCTTAATTCAGCACAATGTTAATAAAATATTAAGCTTTATAAGGTATTACTATATTCATCCGGATTTCCTCTGGATCTCAGACAGTTTCCCAAGCGGTGAATTGGTCTGATTTTTCTCCCTGTTTTACCTTGAGAGCCGCGTTTGCGGCTCTTCTTTTTCCTATGGCCGGCGCACTTCCACGAAACTGTGGAGATTAACCCTTTCTTAAGAAACGGCTTGCGCATTTGGGCTAATGATACCATCTTAAAGTCATAAAGACCGGGCCTGGAAACTTTTCCGTCGGTGCCGGCGTTACCTGAATATATGTAGCTGCGTGCGAACAGGGACTATTGCGATGTCGGAAGTTGGATTGAACACGATCAGTTTTGCAGGCCGCGCCGCTGCATCCTCGCAGTTCAAGGCACTTTACGCGGAAGGCATGTCGCTGGTCGAAGAGACTGCCTCCTATCTCGACGGCCAGGGCCGTGCCGCCTCCAAGGTTCTGCCGCGTATGGCCTCGGTTCTCTACGCCGCGGAATCGATGCGTCTCACCACCCGCCTGATGCAGATGGCTTCCTGGCTGCTGTTGCAGCGCGCCGTCAACAATGGCGAAATGTCCCGTGACCAGGTGCTGGCCGAAAAGAACAAGGTTCGCCTCGACGGCTTTAACGTCGACCGCGCCGCACCCGGCTGGGGTGATCTGCCGGAATCCTTCCGCGACTTGGTCGAACGCTCGTTGCGTCTGCAGAACCGCATTGCCCTGCTTGACCGCGAGATCTACCGCCCGTCCGAAGCAGTGATCGTTCATGATAATCAGAACAGCGTCCAGGCCCAGCTGTCCCTGCTGCAGACCGCCTTCGGCAACAACTGACCAGATCTGCAAGAATTCGATATGAACCGGCTGCGTCTTACGCGGCCGGTTTTTTGTTTGCCGCTGAACACCGGCATTGCTAAAGCATCCTTTGCGCGTACGAAAAGACGCGCGGCGCTGTAAGCCATTGCCAACGCAAAAAAGCCCGGCGAAACCGGGCTCTCTTCGAATTCCGTCGAGCAGAAGCGATTAGAGGCCGAGGCCGCCGAAACGCTTGTTGAACTTGGAAACGCGGCCACCGCGGTCCATGAGCTGCTGGTTGCCGCCGGTCCAGGCCGGATGCGACTTGGAATCGATTTCGAGGTTCATGACAGCGCCTTCCGAACCCCAGGTCGAGCGGGTTTCGTACTCAGTGCCATCGGTCATGACCACCTTGATCATGTGATATTCGGGATGGATGCCTGCCTTCATAACAATCTTCCTGCGATACCGGAGTTCAATTTGCCGCATGCAGTTGCGGCCAACGAACCGATTGAATAAATGAAGCCGCAGTCGGATGGCTACGGCTTCCCATTAGGATGCGGTGCCTATACATGAAGGACGCCTAGATAACAAGAGCCAACAGGCCGCATTGCGCGGGTCCTGCGGGCGATCGGAGACGATTTGGCAGAGCAGGCACGGGCTGAGGAAAACAAGAAGCGATCGCTGCGACCGCTCGGCAGGCTGACACCCTATGTCATGCGTTACCGCGGCCTGGTAGCCGGTGCGCTGATGTCGCTGGCGCTTGCCGCCATCACCTCGCTGGCGCTGCCGCTCGCCGTGCGCCGCATGATCGATCACGGCTTCACCCAGTCGGACGGCCGCTTCATCAACAGCTACTTCGCCATGCTGATGGTCATGGCCATCGTGCTCGCGGTCGCCAGCGCGCTGCGCTATTATTTCGTCATCACCATCGGCGAGCGCATTGTCGCCGATCTTCGCCGTGACGTCTTTGCCCATGTGACGCGGCTGTCGCCCTCCTTCTTCGACGTCAACCAGTCCGGCGAGATCGTCTCGCGGCTGACCGCCGATACGACGCAGATCAAGTCCGCCGTCGGCGCCACCGCCTCGGTGGCGCTGAGGAACCTCATCCTCTGTATCGGCGCCATGGGCATGATGATCGTCACCTCGCCGAAGCTTTCGAGCCTCGTCATCGGAGCGATCCCGCTGATCGTCTTCCCGCTCGTCGCCTTCGGCCGCTCAGTGCGCAAGCGCTCCCGCGCCGCTCAGGATACACTCGCCGATGCCTCCGCCTTCGCCAACGAGACGATCGCCGCGACCCGCACCGTCCAGGCCTTCAACGGCGAAGACGCCGCAGCGACGCGTTACGGCACCGCCGTCGAATCCGCCTATGAGGCCGCCCGCGCCGCCATCCGCTCGCGCGCGCTGCTGACGGGGATCGCCATCACGCTGATCTTCGGCAGTGTCGTTGCCGTGCTCTGGTTCGGCGCCCATAGCGTGCTTGCCGGCACGCTTTCGGCCGGCACGCTCGGCCAATTCCTGCTCTATGCCGTCATCTCCGCCGGTTCGCTGGGCGCACTGTCGGAGGTCTGGGGCGAACTTTCGCAGGCAGCCGGCGCCGCAGACCGGCTGACCGAGCTTCTCGACGAGGTTTCGCCGATCACAGCCCCCGCCAGCCCTGAGCCGCTTCCGTCGCCCAGCCGCGGCCGCGTCGAATTCTCAGGCGTGCATTTTGCGTATCCTTCGCGCCCCGGCAAATCGGCGCTGCATGGCTTAAGCTTCGCGATCACGCCAGGTGAGACCGTCGCCATCGTCGGTCCTTCCGGTGCCGGCAAGAGCACCGTCTTTTCGCTGCTGCTGCGCTTCTACGATCCGCAGCAGGGCAGCGTGAAGATCGATGGTGTCGACGCGCAGCTGACGACGCCCGACGAGCTGCGCCAGCGCATCGCCATCGTGCCGCAGGACGTCACCATCTTTGCCGCCTCGATCCATGACAACATCGCCTTCGGCCGTCCCGGCGCCTCGCGTGACGAGGTCCGCGCCGCAGCCCTTGCCGCGCAGGCCGACGAATTCATCGCCCGGCTGGACCAGGGCTACGAGACCGAGGTCGGCGAACGCGGCATCACGCTCTCCGGCGGCCAGCGCCAGCGCATCGCCATCGCCCGCGCCATCCTGAAGAACGCGCCGGTGCTGCTGCTCGACGAGGCGACCTCGGCGCTTGACGCCGAAAGCGAGACGCTGGTGCAGAAGGCGCTCGACGGCCTGGTGGACGGCCGCACGACGCTCGTCATCGCCCATCGCTTGGCAACCGTGCTGAAGGCCGACCGCATTCTCGTCATGGATCAGGGCCGGGTCGTCGAAGAGGGCACGCATCAGAGCCTGATCCGTCACGGCGGCATCTATGCGCGGCTGGCGCGGCTGCAATTCGACGCCGCCAATGAGGATGTGCTCGCCGCCGCGAAATAGCCGGCGCGCACTTCTCCCGCCAACAGCGACTAAAGTCTGAACCCGCCACGCCTCTCTGCGGTTGTCTTTCGCGCGTCCTGCCCTAACCTCTTCATTCCCCGGGGTGGGGATATTGCTGCTGAAATCCTTGGGAGGAGATAGGAATGGCGCTTTCCGATATGACGCGACGTACGGGCCTTGCGCTCGGTTTCGGTGTGCTTGCGGCCCTTGCCGTCAGCGCGTCTGCCACTGCTGCGGATTTTCCCGATCGGACGATCACCATGGTCGTGCCCTTCGCGGCCGGCGGCTCGACCGATGTCGTCGCCCGCATCGTCGCGCAGAAGATGTCGGAGGATCTCGGCCAGCAGGTGATCGTCCAGAACGTCGCCGGCGCCGGCGGCAATCTCGGCGCCGGTAACGTCGCCCGCGCCGAACCGGATGGCTACACCATCCTGATGGGCACGGTCGCGACCCACGCCCTCAATCCGCTGATCCTGAAATCGACGCCATATGATGCCGAAAAGGATTTCGCACCGATCTCGCTGCTCGTCGTCGTGCCGAACGTGCTGGTCGTCAATCCGGAACTGCCTGCAAAGACCGTGCAGGAACTCGTCGCGCTACTGAAGGCCGAGCCAGACAAATACAGCTACGCCTCATCGGGCAACGGCACGCCGTTGCATCTTTCCGGCGAACTCTTCAAGTCCATGGCCGGCGTCAGCATGCAACACATCCCCTATAAGGGCGCCGGTCCGGCATTGAACGACGTCATCGGCAACCAGGTGCCGATCATGTTCGACAACCTGCCCTCCTCGTCGAGCCACATCAAGGCCGGCACTCTGCGGGCGCTGGCGGTGACCACGGCCGAGCGTGCGCCGTCCTTCCCCGACGTACCGACCGTCGCCGAGTCAGGCATTCCAGGTTACGAGACCTATACCTGGAACGCGCTTTTCGCCCCGGCCAAGACGCCGAACGAAGTGGTGATGCGCCTCAACGCCTCGGCTAAAAAGGCTCTCGCCGACCCAGCTGTCGCTGAACGCATGAAGGAATTCAGCGCCACCATCGTCGGCTCGACGCCGGAAGAACTCGCCGCCCATGTGAAGGCCGAACTCGCCAAATGGGGACCGGTCGTCAAGGGCGCCAACATCCAGATGGAGTGATGCCGAGCATGATGCCGAAAAGTGTGAGCGGCTTTCGGATGACATCATGCTCTATTCTTTAAATGAGAACAGGATTCAGATTTTAGGCCGACCCGGGCTGAAATCATCCTGTTCTCGGCATAGGCGCTGGCGCCCCCTCATTCGCTTGCGTCCAATGGAAACGGTGACAATTGGACGCTAAGCAACCCAATCCTGATTAAGGCAGTGGAAAAGCTCGCCATTTTGATCTAGCCTCCGCTAAGCTGATGGTTGCAATTCAGCGTTTTGGGATTTCGGGAGACATCTATGTATAAATTCGAAGTCTATAAGGATAAGGCCGGCGAGTTCCGCTTCCGCTTCAAAGCATCGAACGGGGAAGCTATGTTCTCGTCAGAGGGCTACAAGGCGAAGGCGTCCGCCATGAGTGCAATCGAATCCATCAAGAAGAACACGCCAAGTGCCGAAATCGTCGATCAGACGAAGGCCGAATCCTGAGCAGACCGGCAGCGGCGGCATGATTGCCGCCCTGCCCTTTCGCGCCCGTAAGCAGCGCCGGCGCCCTTGAGCTCGGCTCGCTTGCTTGCGATTTCGGGCGCCATTTTTCTTTTTAGCATATTTTTTTGAAAGCCATGTCGAAACGACCGGTGGCCGCGCCTCATTGTTTCGGAACGGCCGCGCCGCTCCGCCGGGCTTCACGGCTTTCGGGATCTCGATCCCCGACATCGGGATGCCCGGATCAACGTCAGCAACGAGATCAGGAGTTTTCCATGCAATATGCTCTCATCATTCGCGAAGCCGCCGAGGATTTCGCTCGCCGCGGCGATCCCGTCTATCGCGACGGCTGGGTCGCCTACAGCCAGGCGCTCGCCCAGGCAGGAATCATGACCGGCGGCGCCGGACTGACAGGCCCGGAGACCGGCACGATCGTGCGCCGCAAAGGCGGGGACCATGATGTTCAGGACGGTCCCTATCCGGAAGGTAAGGAACAGCTCGGCGGCTTCTATCTGATCGACGTCCCCGACATGGACACCGCGCTCGAATGGGCGACCCGCGTTCCGATCTCCGACAAGGGTTCGGTCGAGGTGCGCCCGCGCCTGCAGATGTGAGGCGGCAATGCAGCCCGATGCCGGACGCGCTGCCGAAAAGGTGGCGCGTCAGTCGTACGGCAAGCTGATCGCCTTCCTCGCCGCCCGCTCGCGTGACGTGCCGGCGGCAGAGGATGCATTGTCGGAAGCGTTGGCTTCGGCCCTTCGCGTCTGGCCGGAGCGCGGCGTTCCCGGCAATCCGGAAGCCTGGCTGCTGGTGGCTGCCCGCCGCAACCTCATGCAGGCGGCCCGCCACCGCACCGTCGAGGCCAATGCGCAAACGACGATATCGGTCGCCTTCGAGGAGGCGGAGGAACGCATGAACGCGGCCGGCAGCGCCGTCTTTCCCGATGAGCGGCTGAAGCTGCTCTTCGCCTGCACCCATCCCGCCATCGACAGCTCCGTGCATACGGCGCTGATGCTGCAGACAGTTCTCGGCATCGAGGCAAAGACCATCGCCCGATCGTTCGTCGTTTCACCCGAGGCGATGGGCCAGCGGCTGGTGCGGGCCAAGCTGAAGATCCGCGATGCCGGCATTCCCTTCGCCGTTCCGCCTCGCCCCGCGTTGCCGGGCCGGTTGGCGGCGGTGCTTTCGGCGATCTACGCGGCTTACGGTCTTGGCTGGGACGGTCTTGACGGAGAGAACGAACGCCATTCGCTCGCCGGCGAGGCGATCTGGCTCGGCCGCGCGCTACTGGCGGTACTGCCGGACGAACCCGAAGCTGTCGGCCTGCTCTCGCTGATGCTTCACTGCGAAGCCCGCCGCAGCGCCCGGCGCGACGGTAGCGGCCGATATGTGCCGCTGGACGAGCAGGATACGGCCGCGTGGAACGCGATCATGATTGCCGAGGCGGATGCGCTGCTGCGCAAGGCCGGCAGCTTCGACCGTTTCGGCCCCTTCCAATGCCAGGCAGCGATCCAGTCCGTGCATGCAGCGCGCCGGCTATCGGGAACGACCGACTGGCAGGCGCTGACGACACTCTACGCGGCGCTGGTGATGATGAAGCCGACGGTGGGTGCGCGCGTCAGCCAAGCTGCGGTGATCGGCAGGGCCTTCAGCGCCGATGCCGGCCTGGAGCGGCTCGACAAACTCGATCCGCGCGACGTGGCAGCCTATCAGCCTTACTGGGCCGTGCGTGCCTATCTTCAGGCGCAGGCCGGCGACAATGCCGCCGCAGCCGACGCCTATATGACGGCGATCGGCCTCAGCGACAGCCCCGCCGTGCGCGACTTTCTCGCCGGCCGGTTAAAGGGTGTGCAGCGGTAATGTCAGCCCCCTGCATAACTCCTTAAATCGGAATCGATTTAAGGAGTTATGCAGCCATTCAAAGTGTTTCGGCGTCCTTTGCGCGTCTTCGAAGAGGCGCGGCGCTGAAATCACTTCTCGGTCAGCTTCAGCTCGATGCGGCGGTTGGTAGAGCGCGCATCCGGCGTTTCGCCCGGCGCGATTGGCTGGAACTCGCCGAAGCCGGCGGCAACCAGCCGGTCGGCCGGCACGCCTTGTGCGATCAGGAACTTAACGACCGAAATCGCGCGCGCCGAGGAGAGCTCCCAATTGTCGCGATAGCGGCCCGTTCCGGCAAGCGGCACATTATCCGTATGGCCGTCAACGCGCAGCACCCAATTGATCTCCGGCGGAATTTCCTTGGCGAGATCGAGAAGGGCCGCGCCAAGCTTCGCCATCTCGGTCTGCCCTTCCGGGTTGAGATCGGCGCCGCCCGAGGGAAACAGCACTTCCGACTGGAAGACGAACCGGTCGCCGACGATGCGGATATTTTCGCGGTCCGAGAGGATCTCCCGCAGACGGCCGAAGAAGTCGGAACGGTAACGGTTCAGCTCCTGGACACGGGCGGCAAGCGCCACGTTGAGGCGGCTGCCGAGGTCGGCGATCTTGGTCTGCGAGACCCGGTCTTTATCCTCCGACGCCTGAAGGGCTGCTTCGACGGCGGCAATCTGGCTGCGAAGCGCTGCGATCTGCTGGTTTAGCAGTTCGACCTGGCTGAGCGCTCGTTCGCTCACCTGCTTCTGCTCGTCGAGCTCCTGCGTCATCGAGCCGATCCGCTTCTGCGCCGCATCCTGACCGCCCGAACCGGCACTCAGCAGCGCTTGCAGCCGCGACCGGTCGCCTTCGGCGCTGGCAAGCGAGGCCTGCAGATTGGCGACCGAATCCTGGAGATCCTGGTTGCTGCCCTTTTCCAGCGCAAGAAGCTGCGTCAGCTCGTTGATCTGGCTGTTAAGACGATTGAGCACCTCATCGCGTCCGGTGATCTCACGGCTGAGTATGAACTGCCCGACGACGAAGACCGTCAGCAGGAACATGATGGAGATGAGCAGCGTCGACAGCGCGTCGACGAAGCCCGGCCAATAATCGACCGTGCGTTCGCGGCGCCGGTTGCGGGCTAGAGCCATGGCTTACTTGCCCTCGCTCTTTTCTGCCTGGCTGGCGCGGTCGCGCAAACGCTCGCCCCTCTCGCCTGCGCGCTCCTGCACGCCGATGCGTTCGGCAAGCCGGTCGAGCGTGCGGCGCATCGCCTTCGCCTCGTCCTGCTGTGCCTCGATCCAGTCGCGCAGCATCTGCTGCTCGTTGCGCATGTTCTTGACGAGGCCTTGAATGCCTTCGGCAAGGCTCGCCATGGCGGCGACGGAGCGCTGGCTGCCGGCACCACCCTCTTCCGAGACCTTGCGCAGATAATCGGAGAGCGCGCGCATGTCGTCCGACGAAGCGCCGGCAACGGCGTCGAGAGCCGGGGCAAGATGATCGGAGCCGACATCCGTGACCGAGGAGAGCCAGTTTTCCAGCTCCATATAGAAGCGGTTTTGCGCGCGGCCGGCCTGCAGGTCGAGGAAGCCGAGAATGAGCGAACCGGAAAGGCCGAGCAGCGAGGAGGAGAAGGCCTGGCCCATGCCCGAAAGCGGCGTGGAAAGCCCTTCCTTCAGCGCCGAGAGCACGTCCCCCGTGCCGTTCGAGCCGGCATCGAGCGACTGGATGACAATGCTGATCGAACCAATCGTGCCGATGAGGCCCCAGAAGGTGCCGAGCAGGCCGAGGAAGACCAAGAGGCCGATCAGGTAGCGTGAAACGTCGCGCGATTCGTCGAGGCGGCTGGCAATCGAATCGAGGATCGAGCGCAGCGCCGTCGTCGACAGCGACGCTGAGGACTTGCGGCTGCCGAGCAGCGCCCGCATTGGCGCAAGCAGCCGCGGATTGCGGTTGACCTTGTCGACGCTGCCGGCGGCGCGGAAGGAATTAAACCAACGCACCTCGGGGCGAAGCGCCAGTACATGGTTGAAAACAAGGATGATTCCGACCGCGAGAACGCCGACGATCAGGCCGTTGAGGCCCGGATTGTGCATGAAGGCGGTCTGCGTCTGGCGGAAGAGGATAGCGGCGATAAAACCGACGATGACGAGGAAAAGCAGCATCGTCCAGAGGAAGGGCATGGGGCTCGAAAGCCTGTTGGCATAAATGCCCGTCGTCTTTTCGGTGGAGCCGATCTCCGCCACATTCACATTTTCCATAGGTTACGCAGCCTCCGGATTCCCTGCTGGCGGAGACTAGAACAACATTGTGCCGAATTGAAGTATGCCGGGGAGAAAACCGTGACTTTACAACAGCCAGATTTTCGTTCGGTCACTTGGCGGGAACCGGCCGCTTGACGACTTCGATCAGCGCCTTGTGGATGATCTCGTTGCCGGCGACGATTGTGCCGCTCTCCAGCATCGTCGCGCCACCCTCCCAGTCGGTCGCGAAACCGCCGGCTTCACGGATGAGCAGGATGCCGGCCGCCACGTCCCAGGGCGCCAGTTCCGCTTCCCAGAAACCGTCGAAACGCCCGGCCGCGACATAGGCGAGATCAAGCGTCGGCGAACCCAGGCGGCGGATGCCTGCCACTTCGCCCATCACGTGACGAAGCTCGACCAGGAACTTGCCGTGATTGCGCTTGCCAAGCGCCGGCACGCCACAGCCGATGACGCAATCCGACAGCGCCCGGCGCGCGGCGACGCGCAGGCGCCGGTCATTGAGGAAGGCGCCGCCGCCGCGCTCGGCGGTATAGAGTTCGTCGGTCGCCGGATTGAAGACGACGGCGGCGACGATCTCGCCATTGCGTTCGAGCGCGATCGAGACAGCGAAGGCCGGGATGCCGTGCAAAAAGTTCGTCGTGCCGTCGAGCGGGTCGACGATCCAGCGATGCGCGCCGTCGGTGCCCTTGATTTCCTCGCTTTCCTCGCCGAGGAAGCCATAGGTCGGACGCGCCTTGAGCAGCTCTTCCCTGACGATCTTTTCGGCCTTGCGGTCGGCGGCGGAAACGAAGTCGCCCGGTCCTTTCACGGAAACCTGCAGGTTCTGCACTTCGCCGAAATCACGCCCCAGCGACTTTCCTGCCTTGAGGGCAGCCTGAACCATGACATTGAGAAGAGCTGAACGGGCCATCGGCGCATTTTTCCTTGGGACTGATACGGGGCGCGCGCGCTGCCAGGGGCGGGAAGTGTCCCTGACCATGCATGACAGGCAGCGCTGCGAAGATTGGCGGCCTCAAGACCACAAAATCAGGGAAATTTCAAGGGGACGCACGCATGGCTGCCCTGCGGCGTCGGAAACTATTCATTTTATTCTGGACAAACCAGTCCAATAAGAGTAGAAGCCTGGTCATGGCACGACACAAGGAATTCGATCGCGACACCGCCCTTCATGCCGCCATCGGCGTATTTACCGAGCATGGCTATGAAGGCACCTCAACCGAGGAATTGCTGACGGCGATGAAGATCAGCCGCCAAAGCATGTACGACACCTTCGGCGACAAGCGCGGTCTCTATCTGGAAGCGCTGAAGCGCTACAATGTGGAGAGCATCGATAAGATCATCGCCGATCTTCGCCACGACGGTCGGCCGATCGAGGCGCTGGAAGGTGCTCTTGTCGCTTTCGCCTCGCGTCCCGCTGCCGAGGCCCGGCGCGGCTGCCTCGGTGTCAGCGCCATCTGTGAATTCGGCCGCTCCGATGCCGAGGTCGCAGCTCTTACGGACAGCGCCGGCCGCGCGCTTCACGCGGCGATCGAAAGCCTTCTCGCTGAGGCTCGCAGGAGCGGAGAACTCGCAACAGAGATCGATATCGCCGACGCCATTCCGTTTCTCGGCGCTGCGCTGTCGGGCATGAAAGTCAGCGCCCGAAACGGCGCCCAATCCGAGACGCTCCGCGGTATCGCACACATGGCAATCAGAAGCCTCCGCTGACGAACGGACAACTCCGAACTGACCTTTCCATGAGCAATTCTAGACTGATCAATCCAGAAACAAAGGAAACCTGCATGTCTCAACCCCTTTCCACCAAGATCGCCCTCGTCACCGGCGGCTCGCGCGGCATCGGTGCCGCTATCGTCCGAAGGCTCGCCGCTGATGGCGCCGCCGTCGCCTTCACCTATTCCAGCTCGGAGCACAAGGCGAAGGCGATCGTCGCCGAGCTGGAGGCTGCTGGCGGCAGGGCGCTGGCGATCCGGGCCGACAGTGCCGATGCGAAGGCCGTACAGGATGCCGTCGCGTTGACAGCCGGGCATTTTGGCGGTCTCGACATTCTCGTCAGCAATGCCGGCATTCTCATCCTCAACCCGCTCGACGACTATTCGCTCGAAGATTTCGACCGGATGTTCGCCGTCAACGTCCGCGCTGCCTTCGTCGGCATCCAGGCAGCGGCAAGACACATGAAGGAAGGCGGCCGCGTCATCACCATCGGCAGCGTCACCGCCGATCGCAGCGGCTTTCCAACCTCCGCAGTCTACAGCATGACGAAGGGCGCAATCGCCTCGATGACCCGCGGCCTCGCCCGCGATCTCGGCCCACGCGGCATCACCGTCAACAACATCCAGCCCGGCCCGACGGCGACCGACATGAACCCCAATGAGGACGATCATGAGCGCCTCAAGCCGCTGATGGCACTTGGCCGCCTGGGTGAGGACCGCGAGATCGCCGGCCTCGCCGCCTATCTCGCCAGTGCCGAGGCCGCTTTCGTCACCGGCGCCAGCCTGACGATCGACGGCGGTTATCTCGCCTGAATACGGAACCTGCACGGCTATGATCAAAAGCCGGCGGCATCCTGCGATACCGCCGGCTTCAGCCGGTTCCGTTGAAACCGACTTAAAACTTCTGCTGCGTTATCAAAACTTCGCGAGCGATCTGATCGAGCGGCAGGATACGGTCGACGCCGCCTTTGGCGATCGCCTCCTTCGGCATGCCGAAAACGACTGAACTCGCCTCGTCCTGCGCCACCGTGTAGGCGCCGGCCTGATGCATTTCCAGCATGCCGCGCGCGCCGTCGTCGCCCATGCCGGTCATGATGATACCCATGGCGTTCGAGCCGGCCGAGCGCGCCGCCGAGCGGAAGAGCACGTCGACGGAAGGCCGGTGTCGCGACACCAGCGGCCCGGTCTTGACGCTGACATAGTAGCGCGCACCCTGGCGCTCGAGCAGCACGTGCTTGTCGCCTGGCGCGATCAGCACATGGCCACGCAGCACCGGATCGCCATCGACGGCTTCCTTGACCTCGACCTCGCAAAGCCCGTTCAGCCGCTTGGCGAAGGCGGCGGTGAATTTCTCCGGCATATGCTGGACGATCACCATGCCCGGCGCGTTGGCCGGCAGTTCCTCCAGGAACTCGCGCAGCGCTTCGGTGCCGCCGGTGGAGGCGCCGACGCAGACGACCATCTCCGTTGTCTTCGCCATGGCCCGCCCCGTCGGTGGCGGCAGCATCACATCCGCCGTCAGCTTCTTGGCCGGCCCCTCCGCTGAGGCGGAGCGGATGGTTCCGGCAGCGCGGCGGACATTGGAAAGCCGTGCATGCGAGGCGCTCTTGACGACTTCGCGAATACGCATCGCATCGTCGGAAAGGCTGTCGGCAGCCCCGATCTTCGATTTCAGGATGACGTCGACGGCGCCGGCCTCCAGCGCCTGGAGCAGCGTTTCCGATCCCGCCTCCGTCAGCGACGAGCACATCACGACGGGGATCGGCCGCTGCGACATCAGCTTGCGCAGGAAGGTGATGCCGTCCATGCGCGGCATCTCTACATCGAGCGTGATGACATCGGGGATCTCCTCCTGCAGTTTCCGCGCCGCCATGAAGGGGTCGGATGCCACCGCCATGATCTCGATATCGGGATCCTGCTCCAGCACATGGGTCAGCGTTTGGCGGATACTGGCGGAATCGTCGATTATAAGAACGCGGATTTTCTTAGCCATGAATGCCCCTAATGCATGCCGTCCAGAAGTGCGCAGCGGTTTTGGGATGACGCAATGCGCTTTAGATACGCTGAAACACCGTATTCGAGACCTGCTTCAACGGCAGATCGAAGCCGGTGATTGATTCAGAATGGCCGATGAACATGTAGCCGCCCTTCGCCAGGCAGGCACAGAGGCGGTTGAGAACACCGGCCTGAGTCTGCTTGTCAAAGTAGATTAGCACGTTGCGGCAGAAGATGACGTTCATCAACTCGCCGATCGCGTATTTCTCGTCCATCAGGTTCATGCGGGCAAAACCGATCTTGCTGCGCAGTTTCGGCGTGATACGCACCTCCCGCCGACCCGGCTGCTTGGCTGTCAGCACGTATTTGCGCTGCAGATCGCGCGGCACAGGCGCGATCAAATCTTCCGGGTAGATGCCCCGGCGCGCCGTCTGCAGCACATCAGTGGAAAGGTCGGTCGCCAGAACGCTGTAGGAGACGTCGTTGCGGCCTTCGGCGAATTCCGCCAGCACCATCGCCATCGTGTAGGGTTCCGCTCCCGTCGAGCAGGCCGAACTCCAGGTGCGGATGGTCCGAACGCCGCTATTGACAATCATTGGCAGCGCTACCGTCTGCAGATAGTCGAAATGCTTGGCTTCGCGGAAGAAGTCGGTCTTATTCGTCGTCACCACGTCGATCAGGTAGACGGTTTCCTGGTCGAGGCCGTCATGATTGAACAGGAAATCGCAATAATCGTCGAAGGTCGCATGGTTGGTTGCGCGAAGGCGGCGCCTCAACCGCCCTTCGAGCATCGTCAGCTTGGTCGGCGGCATCTTGATGCCGCTATAATCGTAGATGAACCGGGCAAGCTTATCGAAATTGCGCTTGCTGATCCGGTCGCCCGGCAATTGGGTTTCCACCGCTGCTGCCATACTCATAGAATGCAGTACTCCGAGTTGATGCGCGGGTCAGGCCGCCGATTGCAGTACCGAGGCGTCCTCGCGCGACAGCAACCGTGCAAGGTCGATGATGACGACGAAGCCGTTTTCACGGCGAACGACGCCGGCGATATAGTCCGAGCGCCAGCGCACGCCGATATCAGGCGCCGCCTCGATCTGCTCGTGCCGGAATGGCGTGACTTCGAAGACGCGATCGGCGACGAGGCCAAGCGTCAGCAGCCGGTTTTCCATCGGCACGTCGAGGACGAGCACCCGCGTGTGCGGCGTCGGCACGGTCTTCGTCATGCCGAGCTTCAAGCGAAGATCGATCGTCGGCACGCCCTGCCCGCGCACGTCGCGCAGGCCGAGCAGATAGTCGGGACCATTCGGAATCTTGAAAGCTTCCGCATAGTCGAGGATTTCCCGTACCACCTCAACCGGCACGGCGAAAATCTCCTCGCCGAGGCTGAAGGTCACGAATTGCGCTTCCAAAGATGTCGTGGCCATGATCATGCGCTTTCCTTGAATTCGGCATCCCCATCATCGGGACCGCCCATGGAGAGATCGAGAGCGAAGCCTTTCGCCCGCGCCTGCTGGCCGGCGACGCTGTTGGCGGCCGGCTTCTTGGGCGTAGACTTGCGGCCGGCGGCGGGAGCCGGGCTGCGAACCGTCATCCTGGCGGCCGGCGTGCGGGACTGGCGGTTGCCTGCAGTATCGACCTTGAAGAAGGCGATCGAGGCCTGCAATTCTTCCGCTTGAGTCGCGAGCTCTTCCGAGGTTGCGGACATCTGCTCGGAGGCGCCGGCATTCTGCTGCGTCACCTTGTCGAGCTGCTGGATCGCTTCGTTGATCTGCGAAGCGCCGACATCCTGTTCGCGGCAGGCGGCGCTGATCTCGGAGACCAGTTCCGCCGTCTTGCGGATATCGGGCACCAGCCGGCCAAGCATGTCGCCCGCTTCCTGGGCCGCCTTGACGGTATCGCCCGACATCGAGCTGATTTCGGCAGCAGCCGACTGGCTGCGTTCGGCAAGCTTGCGCACTTCCGAAGCCACCACCGCAAAGCCCTTGCCGTGTTCGCCTGCACGAGCAGCTTCGACGGCGGCATTGAGAGCCAAGAGATCGGTCTGGCGGGCGATTTCCTGGACGATGCCGATCTTCTGGGCGATCGTGCGCATGGCGTCGACAGCACGCGTCACCGCTTCACCGCTCATCTCCGCGTCCTTGGCGGACTGGCGGGCGATCTTTTCGGTCTGGGCGGCGTTATCGGCGTTCTGCTTGATGTTGGCGGCCATCTGCTCCATCGAGGCGGAAGCCTCTTCGGCCGAAGCCGCCTGTTCGGTGGCGCCCTGCGATACCTGCTCGGAGCTCGAGGACAGTTCCTGGCTGCCGGCCGAAACATTTTCTGCGGCAGCCGCCGCATCGGAGACGACACCGCGCAGACGCTCGACCATCTGCTCGAGCGCAATGCCCAGCATGTCCTTGTCAGAAAGCGGCTTCGGCGACACGGTCAAGTCGCCGTTCGAGATCTGGCTGGCGATACCAGCAGTGCTGCGAAGATTATCCGTCATGACGTTGATCGTGTTCACCAGGTCCTTGATCTCGTCGTTGCTGTTGATCTCGGCCTTCTGGTTCAGGTCGCCGGTCGCGACGGCGTTGGCGACGTTCATGATCTTGCGCAGGCCGCTGTTGATGCCGAGGGCGATCCACAATGCGGCGGCAAAAGCGATGACGGAGGCGCCGACGGCGATGCCGATCAGCAGGTTCCTGGTGGAACCATAAAGGGTTTCGGTATCGTCATCGGCCTGCGCCATTGACTTCTGCTGCTGCGCAACGAGCGCCGCGAAGACGTCTTCCAGTTCCGTAACGAGGGCGCGAACCTCTCCCGACGACAGGGCATTGGCCCCTGCCCTGTCACCACTTTCCTGGATGGAGGCGACTTTGTGGGAGCCCTCGGTGAAACGCTTGGCCAGTTCGATCAGCCTATCCCACGTGGGCTTGCCGTCGACAGTTGCAAGCTGTTGGCCACTCACCGCATAGGCCAGCATTTCGTCCATGCTCTTCGCCGAGTTCTGGTAGTTCTTCCTGGCCACTTCGGGATCCATTTCCAGAAGGGCATTCTTCTGCCAGCGAATGGCACTGAGCTCCGCAGCTTTTGCTTCCAGGGCCAGTTCCAGGCTTTTTGCAGGACCCGCGACAAGGTTGCCGACGGCGTCGTTCAGTGTGCTGAGGCTGATGATCCCATACACCGCGCTGCCCACCAGCAACAAAATGACGAAGCCGAACGCGGCCGCGAGCTTAAGCTTGATCGTGATACGCATCTCAATATCCTTTGTGAGAGCGACGTAATAAGTGTGAACCGGCTATTCCTTGGCGCTGCGTCATGCAGCAAAACCTTCCGGCGGACGAAGACTGCCCACGGATCTCCGTGCCGGCACCCGCAGGCGCCGGAAGCATGCCTCGCGGGCGCATTAGCTGGCCCGCGACGAGTGCGACGCGATAGCGCTTAAGCGCTTTCCCCAGGGGAGCGCTATGCGCTCTCCCGGAATTCGTCGTCGACCGTGTCGGGACCGCCCATCGACATGTCGAGGGCAAAACCCTTCACGCGGGCCTGCTGGCCGGCCACCGTATTGGCCGGCGCCTTGCCAGCCGGTTTGCGAGGTGCGGCGGGAGGCCGGTTGCGGACGGTGAGTTTTGCAGCCGGCGCACGCTCGCGGCGACCGCCTGCCATGTCGACCCTGAAGAAGGCAATCGACGTCTGCAGCTCTTCAGCCTGGGAGGCGAGTTCCTCCGAGGTTGCCGACATCTGCTCGGAGGCGCCGGCATTCTGCTGCGTCACCTTGTCGAGCTGCTGGATCGCCTCGTTGATCTGGGCCGCCCCGATATCCTGTTCGCGGCAGGCGGCACTGATCTCGGAAACCAGCTCGGCCGTCTTGCGGATATCGGGCACCAGCCGGCCGAGCATTTCGCCCGCTTCCTGGGCCGCCGTCACCGTATCGCTCGACATCGAGCTGATCTCGGCGGCAGCCGACTGGCTGCGTTCAGCAAGCTTGCGCACTTCGGACGCAACGACTGCGAAACCCTTGCCGTGCTCACCCGCACGAGCCGCTTCCACGGCAGCGTTGAGGGCGAGAAGATCGGTCTGGCGGGCGATTTCCTGGACGATGCCGATCTTCTGGGCAATCGTGCGCATCGCGTCGACAGCGCGGGAGACAGCCTCGCCGCTGGCTTCCGCATCCTTCGCCGACTGACGGGCGATCTTTTCGGTCTGGGCGGCATTGTCGGCGTTCTGCTTGATGTTGGAGGCCATCTCTTCCATCGAGGCGGAAGCCTCTTCGGCGGAAGCCGCCTGCTCCGTGGCGCCCTGCGACACCTGCTCGGAGCTTGCCGAAAGTTCCTGGCTGCCGGAAGAGACGTTCTCGGCGGCCGATATCGCATCGGCAACGACGCCGCGCAGGCGTTCGACCATCTGTTCGAGCGCGATGCCCAGCGCATCCTTGTCGGAGAGCGGCTTTGGAGACACCGTCAGGTCACCGTTTGCGATCTGATCGGCGATGCCGGCGGTGGTCCGCAGGTTGGAGATCATGCTCTGCATCGCGATGCCGAGCGCATCCTTGTCCGAAAGCGGCTTGGCATCGGTGCTGAGGTCACCCATGGCGATCTGGTCGGCAAGTGCTGCCGTGGCACGCAGATTGGCAGTCATGGCATTGACCGTATTGATGAGATCCTTGATCTCGTCATTGGTCTTGACATCGACCTTCTGATTGAGGTCGCCGATCGCGACGGCGTTTGCGACGGTCGTGATCTTCCTGAGGCCGTTGTTGATTCCGAGCGTGATCCACAGCGCAGCACCGAGCGCCACGAGCACGGCGATGCCGGACGCGGTGGTGAGGATCAGTTTCGTTGAGGTGTAGAGATCGGTGTTCGATTGGTTAGTCGCCTGCATGCCCTTGCGCTGGATGTCGATAAGAACGGAGATCGCATCGCCCATGTCGTCGGTCATCGTGCGCAAGTCACCGAGCGAAAGCGCCAGCGCTCCGGCCTGATCGCCACTGGCATCCAGCTGCTGCAGCTCAGCGGATCTTTCACGAAATTTTGCGCCGATTGTCTGCAGCTTCTCCCAATAGGGCTTGCCCTCCGGCAGGGCGATGGCGTAGCCGGCATCGACAGCATCAAGCATTGTCTGCAGATGCTGGTCTGCCTCCTTATAGAAACCTGCAGCGGCTGTGGGATCCGTCGAGAGCAAGGCGTTCTTTTGGTAACGGATGGCGTCGACTTCGGCAATATTGGCGTTGAGGGCAAGTTCCAGACGGCGTACCGAGCCGTCGATCATCTTGCCGTTAGCCTCGTTCAGAGTGCCGAGGCTCAGGCTTCCATAAACCGCAATGCCGATCAGCAGCAGCGTCATGATGCCAAAGGCAAGACCCAGTTTGAGTTTAATGGTGAAACGCATGTGATACCCCCGATTTGCGGTCAAAACGAATGGAGAGACATGTCCCCTTGGCGGGACGTCAAGCTTGGAAAGTGATGTGCTGAAACGGGGAAAAGCGACTAAATTCACTTCCCGGCAGCCGGACATCTATCCATCGCAGCGCCAACGCCTACATGCGTTGGGGGATGTTCTCGCCTCAGGCCGCCGGAGCAGCCCGAGGGATCACATTGAGGCGAAGCGCTCACGCGCTTTCCCCGGGGGAGCGCTTATGCGCTCTCCCTAAAGTCGTCGTCGCTGGCGTCTGGACCGCCCATCGACATATCGAGAGCAAAGCCCTTGAGGCGCTGCTGTTGAGCCGAAACCGTCTGGCCGCGGCCTTGGCTGTGAGCCTGCAGGCCGGGCTTGCGGCCAGCGGCCGGGGCCTTGAGCGCCTTGGCCGAAGCCTTTGGCTGCGCTTTGTGGGCGCCGGACCGTGCGTTGCCTGCCGTATCGACCTTGAAGAAGGCGATTGACGTCTGCAGTTCCTCTGCCTGGGAGGCGAGCTCCTCGGAGGTTGCCGACATCTGCTCGGAAGCGCCGGCATTCTGCTGCGTCACCTTGTCGAGCTGCTGGATCGCTTCATTGATCTGCGAGGCGCCGATATCCTGTTCGCGGCACGCCGCACTGATCTCGGAGACCAGTTCCGCCGTCTTGCGGATATCGGGCACCAGCCGGCCGAGCATATCGCCGGCGTCGGCGGCAGCCTTGACGGTATCGCTCGACATCGAGCTGATTTCGGCGGCAGCCGACTGGCTGCGTTCGGCAAGCTTGCGCACTTCGGAGGCGACCACTGCAAAACCTTTGCCATGCTCGCCCGCACGAGCCGCTTCCACGGCAGCGTTGAGGGCGAGAAGGTCGGTCTGGCGGGCGATTTCCTGGACGATGCCGATCTTCTGGGCGATCGTGCGCATGGCGTCGACAGCACGCGTCACCGCTTCACCGCTCATCTCCGCGTCCTTGGCGGACTGGCGGGCGATCTTTTCGGTCTGGGCGGCGTTATCGGCGTTCTGCTTGATGTTGGCGGCCATCTGCTCCATCGAGGCGGAAGCCTCTTCGGCCGAAGCCGCCTGTTCGGTGGCGCCCTGCGATACCTGTTCCGAACTCGCCGAAAGTTGCTGGCTTCCGGAAGAGACGTTGTCGGCGGCCGACAGTGCGTCGGCAACGACGCCGCGCAGACGTTCGATCATGATATTGACGTTGCCCAGAAGTTCGCCGATTTCGTCATGGCTGGTGATGTCGGCCATCTTGGTCAGATCGCCTTCCGACACTTCGCGCACCACGGTGTTGGCACGGCCGAGGCCCTTGCTGATCGTGCTGGCGATCCAGAAGGCGGTGAGGGCGGCAATCAGCAGGGCGACGGCTGCGACCGCAACCATCAT
Organism: Rhizobium sp. CRRU65; assembly: GCF_048551595.1. Classification (NCBI taxonomy): domain Bacteria; kingdom Pseudomonadati; phylum Pseudomonadota; class Alphaproteobacteria; order Hyphomicrobiales; family Rhizobiaceae; genus Rhizobium; species Rhizobium sp. CRRU65. Next base: position 25,382 of record NZ_JBLYZH010000010.1, read on the forward strand.
TGTGCGTGTCGTCGTGTACTGCGCTTCGGCGCCGTCGTCGGCAGCCTTCATGCGCTGCTTTTCAAGTGCCAGGATTTCGCTGAGCGTCGCGTCGATATCGTTGGCAGCGGCCCGCGCCGTCGTAACAGAGACGGTATTTGCGCCTTCGGCATTACCGGCCTTCACATAGTCACGGATCTGATCGTCGGCCGCATTGAAGGTCTTGGAAAGTTCGGCGATGCGCGCCCAGCGCGCCTTGCCTTCTTCCGTCGCCAGCGCCAGCACCTGGTTGAAGGCGTCGGTGAACTCCTTGCGGGCCTGATTGCCCTTCGCGACCGCGCCGGCCGTCTCGTCTGCGCTGCGGGCGGTGAGCAGGTTCTTCTGCTGGCGGATGGCCTCGAGCTGGGCAATGTTGATCTGCTGCGCGAGATCGAGGCGGGCTGCCGGGCCGGCAAGAAGCTTATCGATCGTGTCGTTCAGCGATCCAAGGCTGAAGATACCGTAAGCGGCGGTGCCTACGAGCATCAGAATGATGAAGGTGAACGCGGTCACCAGTTTCGTCTTTATTGTCAGTCGCATCGTCCAAACCCCTCGTTGAATTCATCCAGCGTCAATTGACGGCTCCCGCCGCATCGTGCCTCGATGAAAAGATCGCCTGCAGATTGGGGAGAATGATGAATTCTCCGCCCCTCTTCACCAGGCAGTTGATGTAGTCGGCGCGCCAACGCATGCCGATGCTGGGCGGGGCTTCGCTCGCGGACTTTGCAAGTGTCGTCACCTCGTTCACCTTGTCGGTTCTGAGGCCGACGAGCGTCTGCTCGCCCTGTAGGTCGATCTCGATGACGATGAAGCGGCTGTCGATCGTCGCCTCTGCTGCTTCCATCCCGAAGGCGAGACGCAGATCGGCGAGCGGAATGACCTTACCGCGGAAGTTGATGACGCTGGCGACGAAGGGCTGACTGCCCGGCACCGCGGTCTCAGGAAGCAGGTCCAGGATTTCCTGGACGATGACCGCTTCCAGCGCGAAGGTTTCGCCGTTGAGATCGAAGGTCAGGACCTCGACTTCCTCGGCATAGCTCCAGTGCTTGTCGAACCGTTCGGCTGCTGCTGTTGCACTCATCCTGCTACACGCAATTGCGCCTCCTGTTGCTGACCCGCGGCAACCAGGTGCCCAACGTCGAGAATGAGAGCGACGCTGCCGTCGCCGAGAATGGTGGCGCCCGAAAAGGTCGCGACGTTATTGTGCAGTTTCGACATCGACTTGATGACCGTCTGGTGGTCGCCGATGATCTGGTCGACGACGAGGCCGACGCGCTCCGTGCCGGTCGAGATGACGACGACCTTCTGATGCACGTCGGGCTTAGTGCCGGTGCGGAAGAGGTCGCGCAGGCGCAGGAACGGCACCAGGCTGTCGCGTAGCGAGATGAAGCTGCGGCCGCGCGAGCGGAGATCTTCCTCGAGCGACAGTTCGAGGCATTCCTCGACTGCCGAGAGCGGGATGACGTAGCGGCCGGAGCCGACCCGCACCAGCAGGCCGTCGATGATGGCGAGCGTCAGCGGAATGCGCAGCGACACTTCCGAACCTTGTCCCGGCAGGCTGACGATATCGATCGCGCCGCGGAGCGCTTCGACCGTCTTCTTCACCACGTCCATGCCGACCCCGCGGCCGGAGAGATTGGTGATTGCCGCGGCCGTCGAGAAGCCGGGGGCGAAGATCAGCTGCAGCAGCTCGGAGTCGGAAAGCGGCTGACCGGGCTGGATGAGACCGGAGGATTCCGCTTTGGCGCGAACGCGTTCACGATTGATGCCGCGGCCGTCATCCTTGATCGAGATGATCACCTCGCCGCCGGCCTGGCGGGCCAAAAGCGTCACCGTGCCGGCTTCGGTCTTGCCGGAGGCAAGGCGGTCGGCGGGCGTTTCGAGGCCGTGATCGATCGAGTTGCGCACCAGATGCACAAGCGGATCGGCCAGACGCTCGATGACGGTTTTGTCGACTTCGGTGCTCTCGCCCTCCGTCACCAGTTCGATCACCTTGCCGGTTTCGCGGGCGAGATCGTGAATGAGGCGGCGAAAACGGGAAAAGAGGGTGGCGACCGGCACCATGCGCAGCACCATCATCGTGTCGCGCAATTCGCCGGAGAGGCGTTCGATTTCTTCCGAGACGGAGCGCAGCGCGATATCGGCGCTGGCACTGGCCAGCTGGCTGAGGCGCGATTGCGCGATGACGAGCTCTCCGACACGGTCCATCAGCTCATCGAGACGTTCGGCCGGAACGCGGACATTCTCGGCCGCCTTCGCCTGGCTGATGGCGGTGGGCGCCTCGCGCTTGGCCGGAACCGCCTCGACAGGACGGAATTCCGGGACGCTGGTCGGCGAAGCCGCCGATACCGCGGCGACAGGGGCAGTTGCGGCCTTTTCCTCAACCGGAGCGGCGGTTGCCGCTGCCTGCCCGCCGATCTCCTCGACGCTGAGTTCCATATCATCGAGCACGAAGATGAAGACGTCGTCGATCGCTGAGCGGTCTTGCTCGCTGGTCAGCGTCACGTCCCAGGAAATGTGGAGTTCCGTCGGAGCCAGCGCGTCGAGGGGCGGAATGGCCGAGGAGTTGGCGCGCACGGTGCATTCGCCGAGATCGCGCAGCTCGTCCAGCAGGCCGAGCGGGTTGGTGCCGTTGGCCATCGAATTGGCCGGCAGGCTGAAGCGGATGCGCCAGCTGCTCTTCTTCTTCGCCGGGGTCTCGCGCACGGCCGCGGGTGCGGCAACAGCGGCCGGCGCTGCTTCCTTGCCGCCGACGGCAGCTTGCAACTGTGCCAGAAGCTTATGCCCGGTATCGCCGTGATCGGCGTCCGGCTGATCGACCAGGGCCCGCATATGGTCCTGGGCGGCGAGAACGGCGGCGACGAGTTCGCTGGTCGCCGCGACCTCGCCCTTGCGGACGCGATCGAAGGCTGTTTCGCAATGATGGGTGAAGGCGGCGAGCGCCTCGAAACCGAACATCGCACCGGAGCCCTTGAGCGTGTGGAGGCCGCGGAACACGGCATCGACGAGATCCTTGTTGTCGAGCTGGTGGGTCAGGTCGAGAAGACCAGCCTCGATCGCTTCGAGGCATTCGGCAGCTTCCGTGCGGAAGACGGCGACCGGATCGAGCGTACTCATCGTCCAAGAACCTTCTTCACGATCTTCACCAGGCTTTCCGGGTCGAACGGCTTGGTCAACCAGCCCGTCGCGCCGGCGGCCTTGGCGCGCGCCTTGAGATCGGCGTCCGATTCCGTCGTCAGGAAGATGATCGGAACGCCGGCCTGCGCCGGCAGCTTGCGCAGTTCCTCGATCATCGTCAGACCATCCATGACAGGCATGTTGAGATCGGTCACGATCAGATCGAAGCTGCTGCCCTTGGCTGTCGCGAGGCCCTCTGCCCCGTTGACCGCCTCGGTGACGCTATAGCCGGCATTGGTCAGCGTGACCTTGGTGGTCAGACGAATGCTGGCGGAATCGTCGACGGTCAGGATCTTTGCACTCATAACGTCACCTCTTTATGCAACCAGAAATTTGCGTCTTCGTGATCGAAGGATTCGATGAAACCTGCACGCTCAAGTACCTTCAGGACCGAGCCACTGGCCGGTGAAGAAAGCTTGAAGGTCTTTCCCTTGGCCTTTGCTTGGCGGCGCGAGGATTCGATGAGTTGAACAAAACTCAGATCCGCTTCTGCGCCCTCGGGAATGCTGATGATGATTGTATCATTGCTATGAAATTCATCGGTAAACTTGGAATATAGTTCGGACACGTTGCGAATGCTGAGCACGTCCGGCAAATTTATAGATTCGTAATATTGTTTCTGAGTATCCAATGCAGCCTCCTGGGCCAGAAAATACTTGACGACCCTAAAAGGACTCTCACGGCAGCGTTAATGCGGGGTAAACAGCGGTTGTAGGAAACTGCCGTATAGCGCATTCCCAGACTCCCAATTCTCATCCGGGATAAGTTGTATTTTTTTCTCAAAATTTAGAAATAAGTAAAATAAAAACAATAAGTTGAATCATCAATCCGAGCGTTAGGCTTTCCCCGACAGGCCATCAACATCTTTCGTTAATCACAACGCTGGCGAGTCCGGCGCGTTTACCGGACGTTTCCATCCTGCCCGTAAAAATAGAGTTCGAATTGCCTGGATTTTAAGAAAAGGTATAAAAGTGGCACACGCTCTGGTATCGCCGAACGCTGCAGCCTACTCATCAGGACGGGACATAAGCCAGACCCTGGAATCTGCTCGTAGCCAGGTCGAGGAACGTTTCCTCGAAGGCGGCACCGTGCTGCTCTCGGTGATGGATGTGCTCAACCGTCTGTTGAACTCGCTCGAGAGCGTCACCACGACGCTCGACAACAAGGAGGCGAGCGACACCAGCGCCGATCTCCGCGCCACGGTGGAGAGCCTGATGGCGCTGCCCGTCACCGAGGAAAACCGGCAGCAGGCGCTCGTCTCGCTGGCGCATACCGGCAGGGAACTGCGCAAGCACGTCGCCGACATGCAGGAGACGATGCGTTATCTCAGAACCTTCGCGGTGACCGTGAAGATTACCGGTGCCGGCCTTGCCGAATTCGCCGGCTTCGCCCAGGAGATCCTGGAGCGCATCTATTCCGGTACCGATGAGGTCAACCGTTTTGCCACGCATCTCGACAGTCTCGACAAGGAGGTCAAGCTCGCCGCCTCCTTTGGCGCCAGCGTTTCGAAGGGCTATGCCGATACCGTTCCTGCCGTCGCCGGAGCCCTGCGCGATGATGCCGCCAAGATCGCCGGCCATCGCAAGGATCTCGGCGTCATCGCCCGCGAGGTCGGCGCGATTGCCCGCGCCGTCCAGAGCAAGGTCGCCTCGACCCTGTCTGCCCTGCAGATCGGCGATATCACCCGCCAGCGCATCGAGCATGTGCAGGCCACTTTTTCGCTGCTTGAAGATTTCTTTGCCGGTGAGGATGGCGCCAGACTCGACGCCGGCGCGCGCCAGCGCCTCCAGAACGTCATTCACCATCTGACGGCGGCGCAGATGAGCGACATGTGTGCAAATTTCCAGCGAGATTCCGAGAACGTCGTCAAGACGATCGCAAGTTTCGATCACGACATGCGGGAGATTCTCAAGCTGCGCGATCAGATGAGCGGTCAGAGCGGCGAGGCCGGCGGCAACTTCATGCGCGCGCTGGAATCCAGCGTTTCGGCCGCCCATGAAATCGTCAAGCAGGTCGATACGGCAAGCCGCCAGGCCGACCAGGTGAGCCAGTCGACGATCGGTACCGCGGCCAAACTCTCCGAAGCGATCGGCAACATCCGCGCCGTCAAGACTGACATTCACTATATGGCTTTGAATACCAACCTGCGCTGCAGCCGACTCGGCGAGGAAGGCAGGTCGATCAACGTCGTCACCGCCGAGCTGCGCATCTTCGCCGGCAAGCTCGACGATTCCGCCGACGCCATCGTCAACGGCCTGCCGGCGCTCGAAGCTGCGGCCGGGCGCGTCGCCCCCGCCACGGATGCCGGAGCCGGCAATCTCGGAGAAAGCCTGACCTCGGCCGTCGGCAACATCCGCTCTGCAGCCAACGTGATGGAAAACGAGCTGAAGGTGCTCGCCGAGAACGGTCGCGAGGTCGCCACCAAGATCAGCCTGCTGATCGGCAAGCTCGATTTCCAGCATAATCTGGGCGAAGTCCTTGCCGGCTGCGCCGATCTGCTCGAAGGCGTCGCCGGCACCGATGTCGCCGATATCTCCGATCTCGCTGAGACGATCGCGCCGCTCGACCGCAAGATCTTCAAGCACTATACGATGGTCCAGGAGCGCAGCATTCATCGCGGCATCATTCCGGCAAGCGAAGACAGCACCTCCGCTCCCGCCGAAAACGTCAAAGCCGAAAACGATGAAGACCTCTTCGCCGACGCGCTTTTCTAAATTAGAATACGGCCGCTATCGCCGTCGGAATTTGTTGGCGGCATCGATCGCCGCCTTTTGCTGATTGTCCTCGATGCCGAGATAGAAATCCTCGAGCGCCGGATCGGCGAGCCCGGCCCGGCGCGACAGCACGTACCACTTCGCCGCCTCGATCGGATTGGGCGCCGTGCCGATCGCGTTGATATAGAGATGGGCGAGCTTGTTCTGCGCGGCGACATTGCCGCCATTGGCGGCAAGTTTCAGCCATTCGAAGCCCTTGACGTAATCCTTCGGCCCGCCGACGCCGTTGACGAGCCAGATGCCGAGATCGAGCTGGGCCGTGTCGAAACCGGCGCGCGCCGCGCGTGCCATCCACTCGCGGGCGAGCTTCGTCTTTTCTTCCGGCAGGTCCTTCAGCGTCGCATAGATCTGCGCCACGGCATATTGCGAATCGGCAATGCCCTGCTCGGCCGATTTCTCGTAGAACGGCAGCGCGAGCTTCAGTCCCTTCTCGCCGGGATTGTCGGCGATGAGAAGCTGCGCCCAGTTGAATTCCGCCGAAGGATTGCCGGCCTCGGCCGCCTTGTGCATGTAGTCGTCGGCCTTGACCTTGTCACGCGGCACGCCCTCGCCTTCCATCAGGATCAGTGCATATTTGAACATCGCCGCCCCGTCGCCGCCTTCGGCCGCCTTGCCGTACCAGAAGGCGGCGTTCTTGACGTCCTTCTTGACGCCGAGGCCCTGCGAGAGGATTTCGCCGATCAGTGTCTGCGCCGCCGGATCGCCGAGCTGGGCGCGCGGCAGCGCCTTGTCCATTGCCGTCAGGTAATAACCGCGCTGGAAGGCGCCGTAGGCCTCGTCGATCGGCCCCTTGTAATCCTTCTCCGGCGGCAGGTCCGGCAGGTTCGCGCCCATGCGGTCGAATACGCCGACACCATCGGAGGGTTGCACGCCCGGGCTGGAAGGCCGGTCGGTGCGGAAGGTCGTAGCCGGCCCCGTGCCCGGCTGGCTGATGACGCTGTCCGGCGCCTGCGCCAAGGCAACATTCGGCCCGGCCGCAACGAGGGCGGCCATGCTGGCAAGGATATATTTCAAAAGGCGGGCGGGCGGGATCGGCATGAGCGCGATTTCAATCCTCAAACCGTGGCGCTTTTTCGTCAAGCAACGCATTGATTTCGGCAACGACAGACGGCGCCCGGGCAGGCTCGGCGAAGACCGCCAGCCGCAGCGCCACAAACTCCGCTCCGGTTTCGGCGACGGCGAGCGCCGAGGCCGGATCGGTGCCGCCCATGACGATGCAGGGAATCTCGATCATCGAGGCCCACCATTCGCCGAGCGCAAGGTTCTTCGGATGCGCCTCCGGCTTGATATCGCCGTCGAGCTTGCCGAAGAAGATATAGTCCGGCCTGACTTCGCCGATCTCCAGCGCATGGTGCCGGTCGGCCGCGTTGCCGCCGCCGACGATCAGCTTCGGCGCATGTTTGTCGATCGCTTCCGAAAGCGCCTCTGCATTGCTGGAAAGGTGCAGGCCATCGGCCTTTGCCCGGCCTGCGACACGGCTGTCGCCTGATATCAGCGCGGCTGCTCCAGCATCCTGGATCAATGGCACCAGCTTTTCCGCATGTTTCTGGAAGGTGCCGTCGTCGAGCCCGTATTGCGGCACGATCACCGAGGCGACATCGCCGCCCTTCAGCGCGTCGGCGACGATCTTTGCCTGTTCATCTGCATCGGCGATATCGGGCACGATGAGCACAAGGCGGCAGCGGTTTTCCGGTTCGGTCATGGGGTCTTTCCGTTTCCTGCGAATTCCCCTTCGAAATGAGGGATCCGCACTCGTTTTGTGTGAGTAGTTCCGTTAGACGAGGCTGGCAAGAGGAGGACGTCGAAAGCATGCCGCAGGATCTGTCATTCTACTACGCCGCCGTGCCCGCCGTTCTGCTGGTGGGCCTCGCAAAGGGCGGCATGGGCGACGCTTTGTCGCTGATCGGCCTGCCCTTTCTCGCCCTCGTCGTCTCGCCCGTCGAGGCAGCGGCCATCCTGCTGCCGATCCTGGTCTTCATGGACATGATCTCGCTCGTCATCTGGCGCAAACATGGCGACTGGGCGACGCTGAAAATCATGCTGCCGGGCGCGATCTTCGGTATCGCGCTGGGCTGGGCGACCTCGGCGCTGGTTCCGGGCAACATGCTGCGCATCGTCATCGGCGCGGTGACCATCCTCTTCTGCCTGCGCTATTTCTGGAACAGTTTCGGCCCGGGCGCCGGCAAGGTGATCCCGCCGCGCGGCCAGCGGCCGGTGGCCGCCGGCCTCTGGGGGACATTTTCCGGTTACGGCAGCTTCGTCGCTCATGCCGGCGGTGCGCCCTTCCAGATCTATGCCCTGCCGCTCAAATTGCAGCCGCGCGAATATACCGGCACCAGCGTGCGCTTCTTCGCAATCCTCAACGCCATCAAGCTGATCCCCTATTTCGCGCTCGGCCAGCTCGACACCCAGAACCTTGCGACCTCCGCGACGCTTCTGCCCTTCGCCCCGCTCGCCACCATCGCCGGCGCCTGGTGCGTGCGCCGGATGAGGCCACAGATCTTCTATCCCTTCATGTATGCGATGGCGCTGATCGCCGCCTTCCTGATCGTGGGCGAGGGCCTTGGCTGGTAGAAGCCATACAGCGCCGCACATCTTTCGAGAGGCGCAAAGGACGCTGTGGCACTTTGAACGGCTGCATAATTCCTGAAATCAACTCCGATTTTAGGAATTATGCAGTGACACGCTGCAATGCACAATTTCCTTGCTGGCGCGGCCGGTTTGACGTAGCGTTCCCGCCATGTCGAACACGGACCCCTTCTCTGCGATTGCCGATCCGAACCGGCGGTTTCTGCTGGAGGAATTGCGTCGCGCGCCACGGACCGTCAATGAGCTCGCCGAAGGCCTGCCGATCAGCCGTCCTGCTGTTTCGCAGCACCTGAAGGCGCTTCTCGACAGCAATCTCGTCTCCGTGACCTCGGAAGGCACCAAACGTATCTACGCGGTCAACAACCGCGGCTTCGACAAGCTCAATTTGTGGCTGGATCAGTTCTGGGCCTGATGCATGTTCCCATGCGATCTGGGAATACGATGTGAATCATAAGAACGCGATGTGAGACGTGGCGGACCCAAAAGCGCCAGCCACGATGCCGGATGCATCGGGCTGGCGCAAATCTGGTGTCAAATCACCGGTTCTTGCTGATTTTTGGTGGAATGGATGGATTTACCTTGTTGCGCAAGATGATCGTCCGGCGATCCTTGGGAAGATTAGTGGACGGATGACTTAAGACGCTGAATCTCGTCCTTGATGCGCAACTTGCGACGCTTGCAATCGGCAAGTGCCGTATCGGAAATAGAGGGAGATGTTCTGAGCGCGTGCAACTCCTCCTCGAGAGCGACATGCTTTTTCTGGAGTGACTCAAGATGAGCTTGAACAGTCATATGACCCTTCCTTCCTCTTACCCTCCCCGGCCAACATCGTCGGGGATCAAGGTGTCAACGGGCGGGACTGTGACACATTTTTGAAGGCTTGTCGAAGGCCAAAAGATGAAGACTGGATGGCAATTTCATGATCAAGACTAACTAGCCGTTACCTGTATTTGATGATAGGAGCTTGCGGAAATCATCGGCAGATCGGACAAGGTCCAGGGACGATAACGGGGAATGTATATGGCCGATCAGGAACAGGCGGAAATCAGGCTCATAGTGGCGCGCTTGCGCCAGGAGCACGAGGATTTCGACGCCGCGATCAACGCCATGATCCAGACCGGATGCGACGCTCTGCGGATCCAGCGCATGAAAAAGAAGAAGCTCGTCATCAAGGACAGGCTCTCCAGGCTGGAAGATCAGATCATCCCTGACATCATCGCCTGAGAGGGAATAGCAGCAACGATGACAGACAGACCACCCGTCGCCATCATCATGGGCAGCCAGTCCGACTGGGAGACCATGAAAAACGCCGCCGACACGCTGGAGGCGCTGGAAATTCCCTATGACGCGCGCATCATTTCGGCGCACCGTACAGTCGACCGGCTGGTCAATTTCGCCAAGGGCGCACGCGCGGAGGGCTTCAAGGTCATCATCGCCGGCGCCGGCGGCGCTGCCCATCTGCCGGGCATGACCGCCTCGCTGACACCGCTGCCAGTTTTCGGCGTGCCGGTCCAGTCGAAAGCCCTGTCCGGCCAGGACAGCCTCCTTTCCATCGTACAGATGCCGGCCGGTATTCCGGTCGGCACGCTCGCCATCGGCAAGGCTGGTGCGGTCAACGCCGCCCTTCTCGCTGCCGCCGTACTTGCCCTTTCCGACGAAGAAATTGCCGACCGGCTCGACGAATGGCGCGCGCGCCAGAGTGATGCCGTCGCCGAATACCCGATGGACGACCTATGACGGCAACAACGATCGGCATTATCGGCGGCGGCCAGCTCGGCCGCATGCTGGCGATTGCCGCCGCCAGGTTGAATTTTCGCACGGTCATCCTCGAGCCGCAGGCGGACTGCCCGGCCGCCCAGCTCGCCAACCGGCAGATTACCGCTGCCTATGACGATCCGGCGGCACTCGCCGAACTCGCCGATATCTGCGATGTCGTCACCTACGAATTCGAAAACGTGCCTGTCGCAGCCGCCGAAAAGCTCTCGGCGAGCGTGTCGGTCTATCCGCCGCCGAAGGCGCTGGAAGCCGCCCAGGACCGTCTCGTCGAAAAACGCTTTCTCAACGGCTGCGGCATAACCACTGCACGCTTCCATGCGATCGACAGCCAGGCCGATCTCGAAACGGCGCTGAAGGATTTCGGCGGCCAGGGCGTGCTGAAGACCCGCCGTCTCGGTTATGACGGCAAGGGCCAGAAGGTTTTCCGCTCGGCCGCAGACAGCCCGGATGGCACCTATGCAGCACTTGGCGGCGTGCCGCTCATTCTCGAAAGCTTCGTCGCCTTCGAGCGTGAAGTCTCGATCATCGCCGCCCGCGCCACCGACGGTACGGTCGTCTGCTTCGATCCCGCCGAGAATGTCCACCGCAACGGCATCCTCCACACCTCGACGGTTCCCGCCGCGATCTCGGCGCCGACGGCGGACGCCGCGCGGAAATCGGCCGAGAAAATCCTTGCCGCATTGAACTATGTCGGCGTCATCGGCATCGAATTCTTTGTGCTTGCCGATGGCGGTCTGATCGCCAACGAGATGGCGCCGCGCGTCCACAACTCCGGTCACTGGACGGAAGCCGCCTGCGTCGTCAGCCAGTTCGAGCAGCATATCCGCGCCGTCACCGGCCTGCCGCTTGGCAATGCCGAGCGACATTCCGACTGCGTCATGCAGAACCTGATCGGCGACGATATCCTTGCCGTTCCCGACTGGCTGCGGCGCCCCGACACGCTGGTTCATCTCTACGGCAAGACCGAGTGGCGCCCCGGCCGCAAGATGGGTCATGTCACCACCGTGACGCCGAAATCGCCGGTTTGGACCTGAGAAAACACCTCTGCGCCTTGGGAAAAACACCTTCATGTGGTTGACACGGAAAAGGTGACGGGGTATCTGCTCCCCCACCTAAACAGCGCGCCCGATGGCGCGCTTTTGATTGTTAAAGATACGGGCGAATGTGAATTCCCCATAGAGATCGCGGATCAAAAAAATGAAGATTAAGAATTCGCTCAAGTCGCTCAAGGCTCGTCACCGTGACAACCGTCTGGTTCGCCGCAAGGGCCGCATGTACATCATCAACAAGCTGAACCCGCGCTTCAAGGCTCGTCAGGGCTGATTTCGCGCGTCCGGATCGCCCTGCCGCGTGCGCTTGCGCCGGCAGATATATCCGGTGGGTCGCTGCGGTGATCACGTCAAATTTGTTTGATCTTCGGCGCTGGCGGGCTAATATGTCCGCCATGCGCTTTTTTGCTTTGACATCAGCGGCGCTGCCGCTCGCCCTCATTCTCCTTACCCCCTCCTTTCCGGCCGCCGCCGCGGAAAAGTCGGCTGCCGTCGCGAAAAAGGACGTCATCGTCGAGCAGGCGGATGCCAACAATTCGCCGAAGCAGCACCTCGACCAGCTCTTCAGCCAGCTGAAGCGTGAACGCGATCCCGAAAAAGCCAGTGGCATCGCCAATGAAATCCGCATGGAATGGAACGATTCGGGCAGTGCCACCGTCAATCTGCTGATGCAGTGGGCCGACAAGGCGATCGAGGAAAAGCGCAACCCCGCCGCCCTCGATTTCCTCGACGAGGCGATCGCGCTGAAGCCCGATTATGCCGAAAGCTGGAACCGCCGCGCCACGCTGAATTTCGTCATGGGAAATTATCGCAAGTCGATGTCCGACATCGAACGTGTACTCGATCTCGAGCCGCGTCATTTCGGCGCGCTCTCCGGCATGGCGGCGATCCTCAGCAATTCCGGTAACGATCAGCTGACCTTGAAGGCGTGGGAGCGTTTTCTCGATATCTATCCCGCCGAACGCACCGCGCAAGAACAGGCCAACACACTTGCGGAAAAACTCGCCGGCAACCGCACCTGATTCCGGACGGCGGCCTTGACGTCGGATCGTGCTGCGCAATTTTAGAATAGAGCGGGAACGATGCGGTGCCCGCTCGCAGGTCATCCCGCAACTACCGCTTGTTGAGATCATGCTTGCAGAAGTTTCCGCTCTTCTCGCCCCGCTCGCCGCCGCCATCGGTTACTCCACTTATAAGGCGCGGCAATTTGAACACGCCTATCCGAATATCGGCGAACTGACCGATATCGGCGGCTACCGCATGAATGCGGTCCACGTCCCGCCGCCAGAAAATTCGGATCTGCCGGGTCTGGTCTTCATTCACGGCGCCAGCGGCAATCTGCTCGACCAGGTCGTGGCCTTCCGCGCCGCACTCGAAGGCCGGGCGGAAATGCTGTTCGTCGATCGCCCCGGTCATGGCTATTCCGAACGCGGCGGTCCTGAGAACGCCGTCCCCTCCGGCCAGGCAGATGCAATCGCCAGACTGATGGAGAAGCGCGGCATCGAAAAGGCGATCATCGTCGGCCATTCCTTCGGCGGCGCGATCACCGCCGCCTTCGGCCTGCGCCATCCTGACAAAACCGCCGGCCTGCTCTTCCTCGCGCCCGCCACTCATCCATGGCCAGGCGGCATCGACTGGTACTATCACCTGGCAACCGTGCCGATCGTCGGCTGGCTCTTCAACCACGCAATCGTCGTGCCGCTTGGGCTCAGCCGGCTGGAGCGGGGCACGCTGAATGTATTCCGCCCCAATCCGCGCCCGGCCGACTACATCGAAAAAACCGGTCCGTCGCTGGTACTGCGTCCCAGCGCGTTCCAGAACAATGCCGACGATTTCAAACGACTGCTTGCCTATGTGAAGGAGCAGTCGCTGCTCTATTCGCAGATCACCGCTCCGACCGTCATCATAACAGGCGACAGCGACGAGATCGTCTGGGAACACCTGCACTCGCGCGGCCTTGCCCGCGATATATCAGGCTCCGAACTCATCACCGTTCGCGGCGTCGGCCACAAGCCGGATTACCTCGCAACCGATGTCGCCATCGCCGCCATGGAGAAGATATCAGGCAAGCCGCGCGACCTGCAGGCGATCGCCCGCAGGGCCGAAGAGAGGCTTGCCGCGGCCTCACGCGATCGGACGGCCGCAGCCGTACCATCGTTGGGGCCGACAGGACCCCACGTCTTTTCAGAGGCGCCGAGGACGCCGTAGCACTTTGAATGCTGCATAATTTTGTCAGCATCGTCCGAAACCTGCCTCAGGCGCCGAGACTGACGCCACCATCGCAGGTGATGACATGGCCACTCATAAATCCGTTTCCGATCAGGAAGGCAATCGCCTCCGCGATATCCTCCGGCCTGCCGACACGGCCGACCGGCGTGCGGCCGGCGAAATCCGCAAAGACGCTGTCGCGCTGCTCGGGCGGCAGGAAATTCCACCACGGCGTATCGACGACCCCGGGGGAAACGCCGTTGACGCGCAGCGGCTTCAATTCGGCGGCAAGCACCGGCACCATCGCCTCGATGCCGGCATTGACGGCCGCAAGTCCAGCCGTGCCAGGCATCGCAGCTTGCGCGCTGACCGCCGAAACGAAGGTGATGCTGCCGCCCGGCTGCAGCAGCGGCAGTGCCGCCTGGGCTGCCGCGGCATGCGGGATGAGCTTGGTCTGAAACCCGGCAAGCAGATCCGCCATGTCGAGCGTCACGAAGGGTCCGGCACCGTGACCGCTGCCCATCGCCAGCACGAGATGACCGAATGCGCCGATCTGGGAAAAAGCCTCCCCGAGACCGGAGAGCTCCGCCGCATCGAGCACGAGGCTGCGCAGCTCGCCCGCGAGCGATGCCGTCGCCGCGGCAAGCTTTTCGCCGTCGCGGCCCGCAACGGTAACGGTATACCCCTGTTTCAACAGTAATTTCGCCGTGGCAAGGCCGATGCCGGAAGAACCGCCGATGACGACCACATGCTGCAAAGACATGATGCTGCTCCTTGAATTGATCGAGCCGCGGGCGTTTCAATCACCCGCGGCACCGGCATCATGCGCGGCTTGGAAACGGCAAACAGTTCCAGTTTTATCCTGGTATTGATACTGATATGATCGCTCCCATGGACCAGAGACCCGATACATTCGATGCCCGCCGCCGTGAATTCGCAGCCTTTCTGCGTTCCCGTCGCGAGCGGCTGACGCCCTCCGAAGTTGGCCTGCCGGAGGGGTTTCGCCGACGCACGCCGGGTCTCCGCCGCGAGGAGCTCGCCATGCTCGCCGGCGTCGGCACCACCTGGTACACCTGGCTGGAACAGGGCCGCGACATCCGACCCTCCATTCAGGTGCTCAACGCCCTTGCCGATGCGCTGCGCCTCGACGAGGCCGAGCGCCGGCATCTCTTCATCCTCAACAATCGGCAAGTGCCTCAGGCAATCTCGTCCGCACCCGAATGTGTCGACGAGCCGCTGCAGCGCATGCTCGCCAACCTGACACACCAGCCGGCCTATGTGCTCGGCCGCCGGTGGGACGTGCTCGCCTGGAACCGTGCCGCCGAGGTGCTGTTCGGCGGTTACGACACGCTCGACCGCGACGAGCGCAATACCATGCATCGCCTCTTTGCCGACCCCGCGCATCGCAAGCTGCTCGTCGACTGGGAAGCAGTTGCCCGCGTCTCGCTGGCGATGTTTCGCGCCGACAGTGCGCGTTATGCCGGCGATCCGGATTTCGAGCGGTTGATCACGCTGCTGAAACAGGCAAGCCCTGAATTTCGTGATTGGTGGCAGCGCCATGAGGTCGTCAGTCCGCTATCCGGCATCAAGCGCATCAACCATCCCGTCAAGGGCCGCATGTCCTTCGAACATACCGGCCTAACACTGACCAGCCGGCCGGAAATGAAACTCATCGTCTATACGCCGCTCGATGACGACGACACCAACCGGAAACTCGCCGAGCTCCTCACATAAAAGCCAACCCCTTGCATTGCCTCGGGCTGCCGCAGTCCCATATGTTTTTCCATCATTGTCCATAGGAGGGGAAATCATGGGCCGCCTGCATATCGGGACGATCTCCGTCATATCAGCTTTGTCGCTGAGCCTGACCTCGGCTTTCGCCGCCTCGCCTGCGCCCGTCGAAGCCGAGCACGGCATGGTCGTCACCGCCCAGCATCTGGCGACCGATGTCGGCGTCGACGTGCTGAAAAGCGGCGGTAACGCCGTCGATGCGGCGGTCGCCGTCGGTTATGCGCTGGCGGTGGTCTATCCCTCGGCCGGCAATCTCGGCGGTGGCGGCTTCATGACCATCCGCCTGAAGGACGGCACGAAGACCTTCCTCGATTTTCGCGAACGCGCGCCGCTTGCCGCAACGAAGACTATGTATCTCGATGCCAAGGGCGATATCGTGCCGCGCGCCAGCCTCGACGGCTATCTTGCCGTTGGCGTGCCGGGCTCCGTCATGGGCTTCGAGACCGCGCGCGAGAAATACGGCAGCAAGTCGCGCGAAGAACTGATCGCGCCGGCACTTCGCTTCGCCAAGGAAGGTTTCACGCTGGAACAGGGCGACGCCGCAAGTTTCGCCGGCAACGCCAAGCGCCTCGCCAAGGATGAGGCGGCGGCGAAGATCTTCCTGAAACCTGATGGTAAACCCTATGCATCCGGCGAAAAACTCCAGCAGCCGGACCTTGCCGCAGTCCTGGCAGGCATTTCCGAAAAAGGCCCCGACGCCTTCTACAAGGCCGCCCCCGCCGAGGCGATCGTCAAGGCGAGCCAGGCCAAGGGCGGCATCCTCGCCAAGGAGGATTTCGAGCAATATGCCGTGCGCGAATTGAAGCCGATCGAGTGCAATTACCGCGGCTACGACATCATTTCCTCGCCACCGCCGTCTTCCGGCGGCGTCATCATCTGCGAGATCCTCAACGTTCTCGAAGGTTATCCGCTCTCCTATCTCGGCTATAACTCGGCCGAAACCGTGCACATCATGGTCGAGGCGATGCGCTACGCCTATGTCGACCGCAATGCAGCGCTCGGCGATCCTGATTTCGTCGAGAACCCGGTCGAGAAACTGCTCGACAAGAAATATGCCTCGGAAATTGCCGCCAAGATCGATCCCTACAGGGCCGGCGCCTCGGCGAACCTGAAACCGCTCGGCGGCAAGGAAAGCACCGAGACGACGCATTATTCGATCATCGACGACGAGGGCAATGCGGTCGCCGTCACCTATACGCTGAACGGCTCCTTCGGCGCCGCGGTCGTCGCGCCCGGCACGGGTGTCCTACTCAACAACGAGATGGACGATTTCACCTCCAAGCCCGGTGTGCCGAACCTCTACGGATTGGTGCAGGGCGAAGCCAATGCCATCGCCCCGAAGAAGACGCCGCTTTCCTCGATGAGCCCGACGATCGTCACCCGGGACGGCAAACCATTCATGGTGATCGGCAGCCCCGGCGGCTCGCGCATCATCACCATCACATTGGAAGCGATCCTCAATGTCGTCGATTTCGGCATGGATATCAGTCAGGCGGTCAACGCCCCGCGTGTCCACCACCAATGGCAGCCCGACAAGGTCTTTCTCGAACCCTATGCACTCTCGCCCGATACCGAAAAGACGCTTGCCGCCATGGGCTACAGCTTCGATGGCGGCAATGACGCGCCGCAATGGGGCCAGGCCGCAGGCATCCTCGTCGGCGGCAAAAGCCTTGCGGCCATCGAAAAGGGCGGCGGCGCTCGCTACAATGGCGCCATGGACAGCCGCGCAGCGGAAGGGTCGGCAAGCGGCTACTGACGCTTCGGGATCGCCTGGCCAAACAGTCGGTGGAAAGCGCAACACGGCTCTCAACAAGCGGCAGAGGCACCATTCATGTCACCGTGACAAAGTCGCCGTTCACAATTGACTTGCCTCGCCCTATGCATGGGCGAACCCGCAAGCAGAAAGATTCCCGAATGGCCAGCATTGAAATGATTGTCGCAGCCCGCGCCCGTCTGCGCGGTCATGCAAGGCGCACGCCGCTTCTCTCCTCTCCTTTTTTGAATGAGATTGCCGGCCGGCGCCTGTTCGTGAAAGCGGAATGTCTGCAGCATTCCGGCTCGTTCAAGTTTCGCGGCGGCTGGTCGGCCGTTTCCGGCCTCGATCCGGCGGTGCGCTCGAAGGGCGTCATCGCCTTCTCCTCCGGCAACCACGCCCAGGGTGTTGCGCTGGCGGCCAAGCTGCACGGCGTGCCCTCCGTCATCATCATGCCGAGCGATGCGCCGAAGCTGAAGATCGCCAACACCCGCGCCTTCGGGGCCGAAGTGGTGCTCTACGACCGCGTCAACGAAGATCGCGACGAGATCGGCGCGAGACTTTCGGCCGAGCGCAGCCTGACGCTGATCAAGCCCTTCGACGAACCGCTGGTCATCGCCGGCCAGGGCACGATCGGTCTCGAAATCTCCGAGCAGGCGGAAGAGGAAGGCGTGACGTCAGCCGAAGTCCTCGTTCCCTGCGGCGGCGGCGGATTGACTTCAGGCATTGCGCTCGCCCTCGAAGCCAGCGCCCCCGGCTTTCGCGTCCGTCCCTGCGAGCCCAGGGATTTCGACGACACGACCCGCTCGCTCGCCTCCGGCAAGATCGAACGCAACGCGGCGGTGTCAGGCTCAATCTGCGATGCGATCGTCACGCCGCAGCCGGGCAACATCACCTTCCCGATCCTCAAGCGCCTCGCCGGCGCCGGCATCGTCGTCACCGACGAGGAGGCGCTGCGGGCCATGGCGCTTGCCTTCTCGCGATTGAAGATCGTCGTCGAGCCCGGCGGCGCCGTGGCGCTCGCCGCCGCCCTCTTCCATGGCGATGCCCTGGAAAGCGACACAGCCGTCGTGGTCACCTCCGGCGGCAATGTCGATCCCGATATCTTCGCCATGGCTCTGGAACGTTTCGGCTGAACATCGTGCAAGTGAACGCCGTCGACCATCCGCAGCAGCAGCAGCGGATGGTTTCTATCTTTTACAATTACGCGACCTTGTAGCGTTTCGCCGGCGCGGTGCGCGAGAGATTCGGCATCAATGCCTGACGCGCCTGCTCGTAGGCGGCAAGCAGGCCTGCATCCTCAAGCGAGGGGATCGTTGCAAATTCGCCCTGCTCAAGACCTGCGAGCGACGCATCGACCATATTTTCTGCCGACATTACGATCTCATTCGGCAAATGTTCGACCGGCGTGCCGGCGATGTCCCAGAATTCCGTGGCGGTGGCGCCGGGCAGCACGGCCTGCACGCGAATGTTCTTCTCCGCCAATTCGTGCTTCAGCGACTGGCTGAAGGCGAGCACGAAGGCCTTCGTACCGCCGTAAACACCGTTCAGCAGCTCCGGCGCGATCGCGACGATGGACGCAATATTGATGATCGTGCCGCCGCCGCGTGTAGCGAAACCCGGCACGGCGGCATAGGTCAGCCGCGTCAGCGCCGTGACGTTGAGCTCGATCATCTCCTGCATCTTGTCGACATCGGCGGAAAGCAGCGGCGCCGTTCCACCGACACCGGCATTGTTGACCAGCAGCGTGATGCTCCGGTCTTCCTTCAACACCCCTTCGATGCGGCCGAGATCGGCCCGGTTGCTGAGATCGGCAACGACAGTCTCGACCGTCCGGCCGGTCTCATCGGTCAGCCGGCTTGCCAGCGTCTTCAACCGTTCGCCGTTGCGGGCAACGAGAATGAGATTGTAGCCCTGCTTCGCCAGCCTGTGGGCATAGACTGCGCCGATGCCCGAGGATGCGCCTGTTACCAGTGCCGTACCCTTATGGTCCTGTGTCATGATCCGTCTCCTTGCGTGCGCGCCGGCCCAATGCCTTGCGCTTGAGGAGAGTCTTACGCGCGATTGTGCGCGTCCTGAATGTCAGATATGCCACCTTTCAGGACATCCTCTTGCCAGGACGTGATGGTCATGCAGCAAATCGGCTTTCTTCTCTATCCCGGCTTCCAAATCATGAGCCTCGCGGCCGTCTCGGCCTTCGAGTTCGCCAATATCGAACTCGAGGAAAAGGTTTACGAGGTCCGCTATCTCTCCGAACACGGCGGGCCGATTACCAATTCGCTTGGCATGGTGATGGAGACGGAGGCCTTTGGGGACCCCGCCCTCGACACGCTGATCGTGGCGGGAGCGCCCGGTATCAGGCTGCCGAATGCGGCGGAAACCGACTTCATCCGCACCGCCCTGCCCGCCACACGTCGCCTGGCGTCGATCTGCACCGGCGCCTTCTTTCTTGCCGAAGCCGGCATCCTCGACGGCCGCCGCGCGACGACGCACTGGTATGTCTCTCGCGAGCTGCAAAGCCGCTATCCCAAGATAAAGATGGAAGAGGACCGGATCTTCATCATCGACGGTTCCATCTGGACCTCGGCAGGCATGACGGCCGGTCTCGACCTGGCTTTGGCGATGGTCGAGAAGGATCATGGTTTCGAGGTGGCGCGCGCCGTTTCCCGCAAGCTCGTCGTCTATCATCGCCGCGCCGGCGGCCAGTCGCAATTCTCAGTCCTTCTGGAACTGGAGCCAAAATCGGACCGGATCCAAAAGGCGCTCGCCCACGCCCGCAGCAATCTGAAATCGGCGCTTTCGGTGGAGGAGTTGGCGGAAGCCGCCCATCTCAGCCCCCGTCAGTTCAGCCGCGCCTTCCGCGACGAAACCGGGCAGTCGCCGGCGAAGGCCGTCGAGAACCTGAGGCTGGAAGCGGCCCGGCTGATGATGGAGCAGGGCCGCCACCCGATCGATGTCGTTGCCCGCGAAACCGGCTTTGCCGATCGCGAGCGCATGCGCCGCGCCTTCCTTCGCGCTTTCGGTCAGCCGCCGCAGGCAATTCGGCGCGCCGCCCTGCAGGAACTGCAGATGTGATGCACCCGGCCTGCTGCATAATTCCTTAAATCGGAATCGATTTAAGGGTAAAATTATGCAGCAATTCAAAGTGCTACAGCGTCCTTTGCGCGTCTGAAAAGACGCGCAGCGCTGTAGGCGGCAGGATGCATCCTGTTCTCGTTACCGCTCCTGAAGCGCCCGGCGTATTGCCGTCTCGACCGCTGAATAGGCACCGTCCTCCCGTTCGAGCCGAATGGGTTCGGAAGGTGCAAGGCCGGGCTGCGCCATGAAACGCGGCTGCTTGCCGCGATGCATCTGCGCTGCATGGATGAGAAACGGATGGCATAGATAGACGGTACCCGCCCGCCCTGTCGCCAAGGCCAGCGGCCGGTCTTCCCCGACGTGCTCCAACCTAAGATAGGCCATTCCCGACTCGCCCGCTGGCTCAAGAAGGCGGGCAATATCCTTGTGCGAACCGACGCGGATGCGGGTCGGCGCATCCTGTTCCCCGACATCCGAGAACAGGAAGAGCATCAGCAACGCCCGCCCGCGCGAGGTGATGTTCACCCGCCAGGCGGAAAAGTCCCGCTGCTCATCCCGATTGGAATCCTCGCCGGCAAAGCTCAGATCGACATGCCAACCGGCATCGCCGGGATCATCGGGATGGGGAAAGCGGACCGGGAAACTGCCAAGCCCGCTGCGCGGCTCCCAGCGACCCTTGCCGACGAGCTGGTCGAAGGCCGAATGCAACACCGGCGTATTGACGGCTTTCTCGAATGGCCCGCCGCCATAGCCGGCAAGCCGCACGACTGGCTGCGTCCACGTCCTTGGATCATCCGCATCGAAGGGAATGTCGCGCCACATGATGGCTCGAGCTTCCTTGGCCAATGCGAGGGGAAAAGCGTCGTCGATCCTGACGAAACCGTCGTCGATGAATTGCTCGATCTGCGCAGCACTCAGTGCCGCCGGATAAACATCTGATGTCATGAAATCTCTCTCTATCGCCAATCCTGCCGGCTCTTTCCTTGGCCAGACGCAGGGTGGTTACGTTTCACGGCAACGCGCCAGCCGCAAAGGCTGGTCAGCCGCCCCATCTTCTGATGCCCGAAGGCAGAGCCTCAGCGGCTCAAGAAGAAGACCGAAGCGATATTGAGGGTGAACGTCTTCATAGCGGCCCAAAGCTACAGCCACGCGTCCGACGGGTCAATGCGGAGATGTCAGGCCACCACCCCGCGCAACGCGCCATGCACCGACTGCAGCACGAGTTCGGCAAGCCGGGCCGCAGCCGGCTGCGGTTCGGCTTCCGCCCGATGCAGGACCAGGCCGAGCTTCGGCAAATCCGGCAAGCCGATCGCCCCCGGCGCCAGCGGCCGGACCTTCGCCGGCAGGCCAACCGGCGTGCGGATGGTGAGACCGAGGCCAGCCGCCGTCGCAGCCCAAAGACCGCCGAGACTGGGACTGACGAAGGCGAGCCGCCAGGAAATGCCCGCCTCATCAAGTGCCTTGGTCGCTGCACTGCGCAGCAGGCATGGCGCCTCCAGCGAAGCGAGCGGCATCGGCTCGCCGCTTGCGGCTTGCCAGGCCGGCTGCCCCTCGGCAGGTCCGATCCAGCGCATCGGCACTTCGCCGATCCGCTCGCAATGCGCCGTCAGCGTGCCGTCGCTCCAGGCAAGCGCCAGATCGAGCTTGCCCGATGTGACGCGCTCCAGCAGTTCGGCATTGCGTACCACCCGCGCTTCGATCCGAACCTTCGGGTGGGCACGCGCAAAGCGGCCGAGCACATCAGGCAGCAGGGTTTCGCCGAAATCCTCCTGCAGGCCGAGCCGCACCCAGCCTTCCAGCTCGACGCTGTTAACGGCGGCAGCCGCCTCGTCGTTGAGCTCCAGCAGCCGCCTGGTATAACCGAGCATCGTCTCGCCGGCATCGGTCAGCGCCAGCCCGCGCCCCGCCTTGCGGAAGATCGGCGTGCCCGCCTGCTCCTCCAGCTTCTTCAGCTGCGCACTCACTGCAGAGGTCGAACGCCCGAGCCGCTCGGCCGCCTTGGCGAAATTGCCGAGTTCCATGCCGGTCGAAAAGGTTCGAAGCACTTCGAGATCGAAGATCGTCCGTCGCATTAAATAGTCCTATTTTTCAGGATCATTCATCCATAAAATTCTGATTTTCAGCATCATCGTGCCGTGCGATGGTTCTGCTGTCAAGGCCGACCGACGGCCTGAACCATGGAGATTCCGATGCCCTTCGTTCGCATTTCCCTTCGTAAAGGCAAGTCGCCGGACTACCTCATGGCACTGGCCGACAACATCCAGCACGCCCTGGTCGAGACCTTCGACGTGCCCGAAAACGACCGCTTCCAGGCCATCCACCAGCATGACGAGCGCGAGTTGATCTTCGATCGCAGCTATCTTGCCGGCCCGCGCTCGGACGACTTCGTCTACATCTCGATCACGATCGGCAGGCCTCGCACCGGCGAGATGAAGGCAGCGCTCTATCGGCGGCTCGCCGATCTCCTGGCGCAATCGCCGGGCCTCCGGCCGGAGGACGTAATGATCGTCATCAGCACCAGCACACCGGAAGACTGGTCCTTCGGCAATGGCATTGCCCAGATGACAGACCCAGACTGGCGGCTTCGTGTGGCTGGAGGCCGGCAATGATCGCTTCGAACCCGAAGACCATGACCATCAGACGCCCTGGCAGGGCGGTCCGCTCGCCGGAGGGCGTCGCAACCTCGCCTTTCTGGGTCGAGATGCTGCTCGAAGGCAGCGCCGATGGTGAGAACACCGCAATGCGCGCCACGCTCGAACCCGGCACCATCACCCGTTGGCACACCCATCCCAGAGGCCAGTTGCTCTATGTGCTTTCGGGCCATGGGTTGGCGCAGACCGAGGGCGGCCCGATCGAAGCATTGCGTCCCGGCGATGCCGTCTGGTTTGCGCTCGGCGAGCGTCACTGGCATGGCGCGGCCGATGACAGCCCCTTCAGCTATATCAGTATCCAGCCGAAGGAAAACGGCAGCGTCGTCGAATGGCTGCAACCGGTGGAGACACGGTCATGATGACCATGCAGTACAGCTTCCCCCTGCCCGCGGACTACGACATGTCGATCATCGACCGCCGCATCCGCGACAAGGGTCCGCTGCTCGACGGCTTCCCCGATCTCGGCTTCAAAGCCTATCTCAGCGCCCGCAAGGGGGAGTTCGGCAACCGCGACAATCTCTATGCGCCCTTCTATCTCTGGCAGAGGCCGGAAGGAGCAAGCGAATTCCTCTGCGGCCCAGGTTTCGAGGCTCTCACCAGCGCCTTCGGCTGGCCACAGGTGAGGACCTGGATCGTCTGGCAGGCAGAAATCTCGCCTGATATCGCCTCAGCCAAGTTCGCCACACGCGATGTCCTGCAGACAGAGCCTTATGCGCCGCTCGCCGACATCCGCCAGGCCGAAAGCGCGGAGGCTGGAGCCGACGTTGCGACGGGCAGGGCACTCGCCTCCGTCTCCGGCTTCGAACCGACGACCTGGACGCGGGTACGCTTCAGACTGTGGCGAGAAATTCCCGAGATCGGCGAGCAGACGCAGGCCTATCGCGTCGGCCATCTATCCCTGGCTCGACCCTGACCTCAAGCGGTTGCCCGGCGATAGAATGCAAGCGAGCCGGCAAGCGCCAGCAGCGCGCCACCGCAGGCCCGCTCCAGCCACATGGCGCTGGAGGTTTTGAGGAAACGCACGGCCTGCGAACCGAAGAAGGCGTAGCCGAACATGATGAGGAAATCGAGCGCGGCAAAGACCAGCGCGAGCAACGTGTATTGCGTTGCCTGCGGCAGGGTCGGGTCGATGAACTGCGGCAGGAAGGCCGAGAAGAACAGGTAGCCCTTCGGATTGGTCGCCGCGACCATGAAGCTCTTCAGCCCGATCGAGAAGGGCGAAGTCGCGCCCGCAGGCGCTCCGGACTTCAAAGCCGCATCGATCGTGCCCTTCGAACGCAGCAGCATGATGCCGAGAAAAGCGAGATAGGCGGCACCCGCCCATTTCAGCATCGAGAACCAGAATTCCGATGCAGCGAGCAGCGCACCGAGCCCGATCGCGACGGCGCCGATCAGCACGAAATCGGACAGCACCGCGCCGATCATGCCGGCAACTGCCCGGCGCAGGCCATGCCGAGAACCGTTGGTCAGCGCCAACAGCACCGTTGGCCCGGGCGTCGCGATGCCGACAAAAGAAACGGCTGCAAAAGCCAGAAGCGTGACGATATCCATGATGCTCCTCCGAACCCGGAGCATGTCCAGCTCCAGGGAGCGAAACTTGCATGCGTCGCCAAGCTTGGCAATGCCAGTCCGTCAACGAAAAAGCCCGCCGCCTCTTCGGGCAGCGGACTTTCGAAGGCATGCGATTGGATCAGACGCCGCTCTGGCCGTCGGAGCCGATATAGGCGATGCGGATCATGTTGGTGGCGCCGGGCGTGCCGAGCGGCACACCGGCCGAGATGATGATGCGATCGCCCGGCTTGCCGAAGCCTTCGTCCGCGACGATCCGGCAGGCGCGGTTGACCATATCGTCGAGATCGGTCGCGTCATGGGTGACGACGCAATGCAGGCCCCAGACAACGGCAAGACGGCGCGCCGTCTTGATGATCGGCGACAGCGCCAGGATCGGCACCTGCGGACGCTCGCGCGAGGCACGAAGGCCTGTCGTGCCCGACGAGGTGTAACAGACGATCGCCGACAGCTTCAGCGTTTCGGCGATCTGACGGGCGGCCAGCGAGATCGCATCGGCGCCGGTCGCTTCCGGCTGGGCACGCTGGGCATAGATGATGCCGGGATAATGCGGCTCGCGCTCGATGGCGGTGGCAATCGACGCCATCGTCGTCACAGCTTCGACGGGATAGTCGCCCGAGGCCGATTCGGCCGAGAGCATGACGGCATCCGCACCTTCAAAAACGGCGGTCGCGACGTCGGAAACTTCGGCGCGTGTCGGCACCGGCGCTGAAATCATCGATTCCAGCATCTGCGTGGCAACGACCACCGGCTTGCCCGAACGGCGGCAGGCACGGATCAGCTGCTTCTGGATGCCAGGAACCGATTCGAGCGGCATTTCGACGCCGAGATCACCGCGCGCGACCATCAATGCATCGGAAAGCTCGATGATTTCCTCGATGCGCTCAAGAGCTTGCGGCTTTTCGATCTTCGACATCAGGCCGACGCGGCCGCGGGCGATCTTGCGCACTTCGGCAAGGTCGTCGGGACGCTGGACGAAGGAAAGCGCCACCCAGTCGACATCGTCGGTGGCAAGCACTGCGTCGAGATCGGCGCGGTCCTTGTCCGTCAGCGCGCCGACGCCGAGCAGCGTGTCGGGAAGGCTGACGCCCTTGCGGTCGGAGATGCGCGTGCCCGAAATAACAGTCGTGACGATGCTCTTGCCGTCGCATTTTTCTGCGCGCAGGGCGAGCTTGCCGTCATCGATCAGTAGGCGGTGGCCGGGCTGTACCGACTCTAGGATCTCGGGGTGCGGCAGATAGACGCGGTTCTGGTCGCCGAGGGCTTCGTTGTTGTCGAGCGTGAAGGTCTGGCCGGGCTTCAGATCCACCTTGCCGTCGACGAACTTGCCGACACGCAGTTTCGGTCCCTGCAGGTCGGCGAGAATGCCGATCGGCCGGCCGGAGCGCGCCTCGACCGAGCGGATGCGCTGGATGAGCATACGCATCATGTCGTGGCTCGCATGGCTCATGTTGATGCGGAAGACATCGGCACCAGCCTGGTGCAGCTTCTCGATCATCGATTCCTCGGAGGAGGCTGGCCCGAGGGTGGCGAGGATTTTAACTTTGCGATTACGCTTCATCAATTCTGGCTTTCTTGCGTCCCTGGGGTGTCGGAGAGTTGAACCATCCAGCTACCCTGGCGGCCCGTATCATATTCCTTGAATCCCATCTTCTGGTAACCGCGGGCATAACAATCCTGCACACCCGAGATCTTGAATTCATTTTCCGCCACGCACATCTGCACGTCACCCGTCCATCGTCCTCCCCGGGCGGCGTCCTCTGCGTAGAGGTAATAATAACGCGACTGCAATTCTCCCTCGATCAGCGTAGCGCAGGTCGTTGCCGGCACCTGCCACCAGCCCTCCGTCACCCAGCCATCCTTGGCCCGGTATCCGATCGCGACGCCGACGAGATTTTGTGTTCCATTGCAGACGCGAAAATCGGCGCGTGCGGCATCTGCGATGAAAAACGGCATGGCGGCTGCAAGAGCGAACAGAGCGAGACGGACCAGCGGTCCGGACCGCGTGAGGAAACTTGGCGCGGCTTGGATCAACACGGCTCCCAAATAGCTCCACGGTTATTCGTATCCGTGTCTTCTTGCGCCGCCGTCAAGCGAAAGTCAACGCAATGCTAATCGATTATATTTCCTTTCATAACCACCGTCGAGGGTCCGACTCAACCTCTCCCCACCCTGCCGCGCTTGAACCTGCCGCAGGTGCATGCGATCACTGCGCCCGACGGCGCAATGACAAACGGCAATTCCCTGATGGACGACTTCCAATCCTTCGAAATCCTATCCGGCAAACATGACAAAGGCATGGTGATCCTCGCAGATCACGCGATGAACCGCCTTCCAGCGCGATATGGCAGGCTCGGACTGCCCGACGCAGCTTTCGCCCGCCACATCGCCTATGACATCGGCATCGAGGGCCTGACGCGGCAGCTCTCGGCGAAACTCGGCGTTCCCGCCGTGCTCGGCGGCTTTTCGCGCCTGCTGATCGATCCGAACCGCGGCGAAGACGATCCGACGCTGATCATGAAGATCTCCGACGGCGCCGTCATATCGGGCAATCATCCGATCACGCCGCAGGAATGGGACTACCGCATCGAAACCTTCCATCGCCCCTATCACGACGCTGTGGCCGCAACGATCGACAGCGTGGCGAATGCCACCGGCAGAGCGCCGCTGGTGCTGTCGCTGCATTCCTTCACGCCGGCCTGGAAAGGCATTCCCCGTCCCTGGCACGCCGCCGTGCTCTGGGACAGCGACCATCGCGCCGTCGGCCCGCTGCTCGACATGCTGCGCGCCGACCCCGATCTCGCCGTCGGCGACAACGAACCCTATGACGGCGCGCTGAAGGGCGATACCATGTACCGCCATTGCATGATCACAGGCATTCCGCATGCGCTGCTCGAGGTGCGCCAGGATCTGATCGGAGACGAGACCGGCATATCCGCATGGGCCGAACGCCTGGCACCGATCTTTGCGGCGATGAATGCCGATCCCGCCTTGCACGGATACGACGTTCATCTGTCGCGCACCGGCCCTTATTGAACGAATGGCCTCATTTAACGAAAGGAAGCGAGATGACCGCGCTCAGCAAGGAACAACAGACCGAATTCGAAGCTGCCGCCTTCCGCCGCCTCGTCGCACATCTTCGCGAACGCAGCGACGTTCAGAACATCGACCTGATGAATCTGGCCGGCTTCTGCCGCAACTGCCTGTCGAACTGGTATCGCGAAGCCGCGGAGGCCGAAGGTGTCCCGGTTACCAGGGACGAATCGCGCGAAATGGTCTATGGCATGCCCTATGAGGATTGGAAGAATCTTCACCAGAACGAGGCCTCGCCTGTGCAAAAGGCTGCTTTTGAACTGAACAACCCACACAAATAGCTTGGCTGGCCGCGAACAGGCTTGACCGTGACGCCGCTTCGCGGCAGTCACTGGCATCCAAAATTGATCACCAAAAAACCAGGAGAACACGATGTCTGATGCTCATGGCGTCGCCCGCGATCAGCTTCGCGCTTTCATCGAGCGCATTGAACGGCTGGAAGAAGAAAAGAAGACCATCGCCGACGACATCAAGGACGTCTATGGCGAAGCCAAGGGAATGGGCTTCGATACCAAGATCCTGAAGAAGGTCGTGGCGCTGCGCAAGAAGGACGAGCAGGAACGCATGGAAGAGGAAGCAATCCTCGACACCTACCTGCTCGCGCTCGGCATGATCGAGTCGCCGCCGGAAGGCTGATCCTTCCGGCATTACCGATGTCGACAAGCCGCCGGCCTCCCGGCGGCTTTTCTTTTGCGGTGAAAACAACTGCCTAAACAGCCAGCTTGCCGGATCGAAATAAAAAAGAAAAACCGCCGGATCGCTCCCTCCGGCGGTTTTCGACATTTCCTCGATTGGCAGGTTCAGTTCGTGTTGAACTTGCGCACTTCCATGAAGTTCACAGCCGTGCCGCTGAAGCGGGCCGGGTCGACCGAAGCGGTCTTGATGTTGAAGCCCTCGGCATAGACGGCGGTCGGCTGGGCGCGCATCGTCTGGCTGACGAACCGCGGCGCCTTGACCAGCTTGGAGGCCATTTCGAGGCGCGCATTGGTGAGCGCCCACTGCGAGATCATCTTTTCCGTCAGCTTCGGCTCGGTGCGCACCGTCGTGCGGCTGGCATCCGCTGCCGCGGCTTCCTTATGCGTCGGGCGACCACCCTTGGCGGGAAGCCCCTGCGCCACGGCGCTTTCGACAGCCGGTTCGTCGAAGCCGTCGCCAAAGCTTGCCGATTTGGTCATCGGCGCCAATGCCGCGAGTTCGAGCGGCGGCTTTGTTGCGGCAGGCGTCTTTTGCGTCATCGCGGCGTTGATCGCCTGCTCGACCGTCTGCGGCGGAGCCTTCGACGCGATCTGGCTTTCCCCCTCGTTCCGCTGCTGGTCGAGCGCATCGGCAACGGCAGGAGACAGCGCGTCCTGATCGGCTTCGTCGGCCTCTGCTTCCGGATCGGCATCGGCCGCGGCAAGAAGGTTCTCGGCAACGGAAGGGCGTTCGATCGGCGTCGGAACCGGCAGCGCATTCGCACCCGTCAGCACGGGATCGGTCGCTGCAACCTCGGCGTCGCCAGGCGCGCGGCGCTGGCCGAGAAGCGAGGGAACCGGAATGCTGTAGGCGCTGAGATCGGCGAACTGCTGCGGCTGGGCCTGATCGGCCGGAAGGGCCGCCGCAAGAGCCTGCTGTGCGGCATTACCCGAAGGCGGCGCGACGAGTGCACTCGCCACTTCGCTGGCCGCCGGCTGGTTGCTGAATGCGGGGCGAACCTGCGGCACCGGCGCGTTCAGATCGGCGACTTCGGTCTGTTGCGGCTCGGCGGGAGCAGGCTCGGCCTTCGGCGGCGTCGCCTTGGCGACGGCAACAGGGGTGGAATCATCCGACTCGTCTTCTTGCTCGTCCGCTCCGCCGCCAAAGAGCGCGGCAAACAACGTCTTGTGCTTTGGCGCCGATTCGGAAGCGCTGGCGATCTGGATCTGCGTGCCGCTGGCGCGGCGCTTATAGTCGGCCATCGCCTGCTGGTAGCCCGGTAGCGGCTTGCCATCGGCCGGAATATGGATGGTATTACCGTTCGGGAAGAGCCGGACAAGCTCGTCGCGGCTCATGCGCGGCCAGGCGCGAACGCCACCGACATCCATATGCACGAAGGGCGAGCCCGATTTCGGATAGAAGCCGACGCCGCCGACCTGCATCTTCATGCCGATGCCGCGCAACGTCGCCAGCTTGACGTCGGGAATGAAGAAGTCCATCGCCTTGCCAAGCATATGCTGGCTCTTTTCGGCGACGCCGGAATTGCGCGAGCGGCCGCGCAGCAGCTCGTTGGTTCCTGGCGAACGGAAACCGCAGACAACGTTGATGTAGTCCCTCGAACCGCTCTGGCGATAGACTTCCCAGATCAGGTCGAACAGGCGCGGGTCCATCTTCGTCGGCTGGTTCTTGCGCCAGTCGCGCAGGAAGCGGTTCAGCTGCTCTAGACCCTTGGGGTCGAACTTGCCGTTACGCTTATAGGTGATGACGGCTTTTTCGCCGGTATGAATGAAATAGAGCTTGAGGCTGCGGGTGTCGCCCGCTGCCTGCGAAGGCGTACCAACGAATACCGGTGAGGAAACCGCGAGCGCAAGAAGGGCGGCCGCTACCGTCCTTATTGCCTTTCCGCAAATGTCGGCGCACAACAAACGCCAGCTCAAGCGCGAAGGCTTGGAATTCCCATTCAGATTCGGCAACTCGATCCCCGTCAGACAGACAATGTCCCGTACTGTCTCAGATGACTGTCAAATGCGGTCACACGATGGCAAAAATGCCACACATGATCAACCTTTTCTTTACATAGTGAACGCGCCACTAACAAGTGGTTTATGACTAGTAACAAAACGTGGTTGCCTTAACCTTAATGAAAAGCGCTTAAGCCGCATCTTTCTGGGGATTGTCAGGGTCTATGCCGTAGTCCTTGAGCTTGCGATAAAGTGTGGATCGGCCGATACCGAGCTTGCGCGCTACTTGACTCATCTGCCCGCGATAGAATTTGAGTGCGAATCGGATGAGTTCCTCCTCGACATCGGCAAGTTTGCGCACGTCTCCGGCAGGATTGACGCTGGCAATCGCGTTTTCCGAGGCCTCGGACAGGCGGTGGTGGTGTACCTCCCCCGACATCGACGCCCTGAAGTCCTCGCCATAGCCGTTGTCGGGATCGAGGCCGGTATTGTCGGCAACGAGGGCCAGGTGATCCACCACGTCATATTCCGGAAGCTGGGCGGCGATCTGCGGGAAATCAGCCTCGGTCAGCTCCGGCCCTTCGGCCAGGACGACTGCGCGGAAGATCGCGTTTTCGAGCTGGCGGATATTGCCCGGCCAGTCATAGGCCGTCAGCAAAGCCAGCGTGCCGGCATTCACCGTCATGCGGCGGCCGTTCTTCTGCTCGCTGGAGAAGCGGTCGGCAAAGACGCGCACCAGATGCGGAATATCTTCCTTGCGTTTGCGCAACGCCGGAATGGTGATCGGGAAGACGTTGAGGCGATAGTAGAGATCCTCGCGGAAATGGCCGTTCTTGACCTCCTCGATCAGATCCTTGTTGGTCGCCGAGATCAGCCGGACATTGACCTTGTGCGCGGTGCGCGCACCGACGGTCTCAATCTCGCCCTGCTGGACGGCGCGCAAGAGTTTCACCTGCACTTCGAGCGGCAGGTCGCCGATCTCGTCAAGGAAGATGGTGCCGCCGTCGGCTTCCATGAATTTGCCGATGTGGCGCTCGGTCGCGCCGGTAAACGCGCCCTTCTCGTGACCGAAGAGAATGCTCTCGACCAGATTATGCGGGATCGCCCCGCAATTGACGGTGACGAAGGGCTTGTTCGAGCGGTCGCCGCCGGATTGGATGGCGCGCGCCACCAGCTCCTTGCCGACGCCGGATTCGCCTTCGAGCACGACGGGAATGTTGGACTGAGCCGCCCGCTGGGCGAGATCGATGACGCGGAGCATCGCCGGGCTTGCCGAGACGATATCGTCGAAGCCAACCGAACCTGAGCGCGACCGGCGTCCGGCGCGCGCCTTGACTTCGCGCTGGTCGAGCTTCATCGCGTTCGAGATCGAAGTGGCGATGCGTTCGGGCGAGACCGGCTTGACGACGAAATCGAAGGCGCCGGCGCGCATGGCCTGCACCACCGTTTCGATGCCGCCCTGCCCCGTCTGCACGATGACAGGGATCTGCGTGCCGAATTCGTGAAGCGCATCGAGGAATTCGAGGCCGGTCATCTCCGGCATCATCAGGTCGAGCACGATGACGTTGAAAAGGCCGCTGTCGCGTTTGACCATTTCCAGGCCGATACGGCCATTTTCCGCCTGGTGCACGACATGGCCGTGACGCTCGATTGCGTTCTTGAGCAGGCGGCGCTGCACGGGGTCGTCCTCGACCACGAGGATTTGCCCTGCTCCCTTGAGCTCATTGTAACCGGTCATTGTCGCCTCACTTCATGCGAAACCATAAAGCGCACTCTGACAGCAAGGCTTGAACATCCAGTTTTGAGAAATAATTGCATTTTAACGATTGCAACGGGTCGATTTCGTGCCGAAGCGAGGCCTTTCATGCGCCGAAAGCCCCTTGATGCCGGGCCTTAGCGCGCTTAGACAAGCAGTCTGTTATGAATGTGGAGAGGAATGCGCCCATGAAAATCAAGCTCCCGCACGCCGGCCTTCTTCTATCGGCAGCAGCGCCAGCTGGGGCCGCCGATCCGGCGCTCGGCGTTCTGCCGGTCTGGAAGCTGCAGGATCTTTATCCCTCCGCCACCTCCACCGCCTTCGTCGCCGACATGGAAAAAGCCGGCAAGGCCGCGATCGCCTTTGAAGAAAAGTGGAAGGGCACACTCACGGAGGCGACGGCGAAGACCGGCGCCGAGGGCATCGGCGCGGCCCTGAAGGAATATGAGGCGCTGGACGACATCATCGGCCGCCTCGGCTCCTTTGCCGGCCTCACTTATTTCTCCGATACCACCAACCCGACAAACGGCAAGCTCTACGGCGACGTACAGGCCAAGATCACCGAATTTTCCGGTCATCTCCTGTTCTTCGCGCTGGAACTCAACCGCATCGACGACGCGGTGATCGACGCCTGCATGGCGAATGATCCCGCCGCCGGACATTATCGCCCTTGGCTGCTCGACCTCAGGAAGGACAAGCCCTACCAGCTCGACGATAGGCTGGAACAGCTCTTCCTTGAGAAGTCGATGACATCAGCCGCAGCCTTCAACCGCCTCTTCGACGAAACCATGGCGGAACTTCGCTACGAGATCGATGGCGAGAAAGTGCCGCTCGAAGTGGCGCTGAACAAGCTGCAGGAAAAGGATCCGGAAGTGCGCCGCAAGGCAGCCATGGCGCTCGCCGAAACCTTCAAGGCGAATATCCGCACCTTTACGCTGATCACCAACACGCTTGCCAAGGATAAGGAGATCGCCGACCGCTGGCGCGGCTTCGAGGACATCGCCGACAGCCGACACCTGGCAAACCGCGTCGAGCGCGAGGTCGTCGATGCGCTGGCCGCAGCCGTCCGCGAAGCCTATCCCCGCCTTTCGCATCGCTATTACAAGATGAAGGCGAAATGGCTTGGCATGGAGCAGATGAATTTCTGGGACCGCAACGCGCCGCTTCCAGAAACCTCCAGCGCCATCATCTCGTGGCCGGAGGCGAAGGACACCGTGCTATCGGCCTATGGCAATTTTTCCCCCGAGATGGCTGATATCGCCAGGCGGTTCTTCGACGAACAGTGGATCGATGCTCCGGTTCGTGCCGGCAAGGCGCCCGGCGCCTTCGCGCATCCGACGGTTCCCTCGGCCCATCCCTATGTGCTCGTCAATTATATGGGCAAGCCGCGCGATGTAATGACGCTTGCCCATGAACTCGGGCACGGCGTGCATCAGGTTCTCGCCGGCGCGCAGGGAGCGCTGATGTGCCAGACGCCGCTGACGCTTGCCGAAACCGCTTCCGTCTTCGGCGAGATGCTGACCTTCCGCGCGCTTCTGCAAAAGACCACCGATACGCGCGAGCGCAAGGCGATGCTCGCCCAGAAGGTCGAGGATATGATCAACACGGTCGTGCGCCAGATCGCCTTCTACGAATTCGAGCGCAAGCTCCACACCGCTCGTAAAGCTGGCGAACTCACAGCTGACGACATCGGCGAACTCTGGCTCTCCGTCCAGTCGGAAAGCCTCGGGCCGGCGATCAGCATTTCTGAAGGGTACGAGACCTATTGGGCCTATATCCCCCATTTCATCCACTCGCCCTTCTATGTCTACGCCTATGCCTTTGGCGATTGCCTGGTAAATTCGCTCTATGCCGTCTACCAGAAAGCCGAGAAGGGCTTTCAGGAGAAGTATTTCGAACTGCTGAGGGCCGGCGGCACCAAGCACCACTCCGAACTGCTGAAACCGTTCGGCCTCGACGCCACCGATCCGTCGTTCTGGAGCCAGGGCCTGTCGATGATCGAAGGGCTGATCGACGAGTTGGAAGCGTTAGATAGAGCGGCCTGATCAGCCCTGTCCCCACGCCAAACCTCTTCCCGCAAACGGGAAGAGGCGCCGGCAGGCGGACGAGGGATCGCGCTCCAAGAAAAGACGCCGCCGATGGCCGAAACCCGACCCACTATTCTCTTCCGCGACGACGTGACCGGACAGGTGATGCTCTTTGCCGAACCGGCGGAGATCATCGTTGCCAGGACGCGCGCCGAGTTCTTTGCAGGCCTTGCCCGGATGGAGCAGGCCAAGGCCGCAGGCAAATGGCTTGCCGGCTACATGGCCTATGAGGCCGGATACCTCTTCGAGGAAAAACTCGCCTCCTTCGCCGGGGAGCATCGCGAGACCCCGCTCATCTGTTTCGGCGTGTTCGACGCTCCGCAGGCCGATACGCATCCGCTTGCCCAGCCAAAACAGCGCCTCGAAAACGAGGAATTCCTCACCGCTCCGAAAGCTGCCTGGGATTTCCCTATATATAAAGAGCGCTTCGACCGTCTCCACCAGCACCTGCGGCTCGGCGACGCCTATCAGGCAAACCTCACCATGCCGATCGAGGCCCGCTGGAGCGGCGATTCCCGTGCCGCCTTCTGGTCGCTGATCGAACGCCAGCCGGTCAAATACGGCGCGCTGGTCGATCTCGGCGGCCCGATCATCCTTTCGCGGTCGCCCGAACTTTTCTTCCGCACCGATGAAGAGGGCTGGATCGAGACCCATCCGATGAAGGGCACGGCAAAACGCGGCGCTACCGCCGCCGAGGATGCCGAAATCATCGAGGCCATGCGCCGCGATATCAAGACGCAGGCGGAAAACCGCATGATCGTCGATCTCCTGCGCAACGATATCTCCCGCATTACCGAGGTCGGCACGCTCGACGTCCCGAAGCTCTTCGACATCGAGACCTATCCGACCGTCCACCAGATGGTCAGCCATGTCCAGGCAAGGCTCCGCCCCGATCTTTCGATCCGCGACATCTTCTCCGCGCTCTTTCCCTGCGGTTCGATCACCGGCGCGCCGAAGATGCGGGCAATGGAAATCCTCCATGCGCTCGAGGATGTCCCGCGCGACGCCTATTGCGGCGCGATCGGCATGATCTCGCCCACCGGCGCCATGCGTTTTTCCGTCGCCATCCGCACCATCACGCTTTTTCAGGGCGGCAGGGCCGTCTTCAATGTCGGCGGCGGCATCGTCTTCGATTCGACCGCCGAGGCCGAATATGAGGAATGCCTGCTCAAGGCCCGCTTCGCTGTCGGCGACCAATGGATTGCGCGATGATCGATTTTTCGCTGATCGAGACGCTGCGCTGGCAGCCCGGCGAGGGCTTCATCCGCCTGCGGCTGCATCTCGCCCGGCTTTCCCGCTCCGCCCGTCGGCTTGGCTTCCCGAAGCCGATCGAGGCGGCGGCCAAGCTCGACGAAGCCGTTGCGGCTGCTGCCGGTCCGCTACGCGTCCGCCTGACCTTCGACGCGCAAGGCCACATCGAGGTAACGAGCGCCGCCTTTGTTCCGCTCGCACCGGACACGGTCTGGACCGTCCGCCTCGCCGAGACCCGCCTGAATTCCGCCGACAGGTTGCTGCGCGTCAAGACCACGCGCCGTGCCGTCTACGAGACCGCACGCGCCGAATACACGCCAGCCGAGGCCGATGAAGTTATCCTTTTGAACGAGCGCGGCGAAGTCTGCGATGGCACCATCACCTCGATCTTCCTGGACGACGGAACCGGCGTTCTGCGCACTCCGCCGATCTCCTGCGGCCTGCTCGCCGGTGTGCTGCGCACCGAATTGATCTGCAACCGCAAGGCCCGCGTCGGCCGCATCACGCCTGCCGATCTCAATGCCGGCACGCTCTATATCGGCAATTCGCTGCGCGGCCTGATCCGCGCAAACCTCATCAGGAGCTGACCATGTTCATTCTCTCGCTCACCTATGTGAAACCCAACGATGAAGCCGACAGGCACATGGAACCGCACATGGCCTGGGTGAAGGAGGGTTATGCCAAGGGCTGGTTCCTCGCTTCCGGCCGCAAGGTGCCGCGCACCGGCGGCGTGATCCTCGCAATCGGCGATCGCGCTGCGATCGAGACCTATGTCGCCGCCGATCCCTTCACCATCCACGGCGTCGCCGAATACGACATCACCGAGCTTGCCGTAACGACCGCGGTCGAAGGGCTGGAAACCCTGAAGCGCTGAATTGACAGGAGCCGATCATGAATGATCTCGCCGCCCATCTGAAAGAGCTCGAGGAAAAACTCTTCGAGCCATCGGTTCGCGCCTCGCGGGAGATGCTGACTACGCTGCTCTCGCGCGATTTCCGTGAAATCGGCAGTTCCGGACGGCTCTATACCTTCGACGTCATTGTGCCCAGTCTTTTGGCCGAGCAACGGACGGGAACGTCCCGCGGCGAGCATTTCGAAACCCAAAGACTTGCGGAGCACATCGCGCTCGTCACCTACCGCGCCATTTACACAGACACCGACGGAAGCAAAAGGCGGACGCTGCGCAGTTCCATCTGGCGACTGGAAGAGGAGGGGCACTGGCGCATGCTCTTCCACCAGGGCACCGTCATTGGTTAAGCCAATCGATGCGGGCTGCCGATCCCAGGGCAGCCTCGCCGGCCCTATCGCCGCTCGATATTTGGCCTTTCCCCGTCAATGCTCTTTATTGTGACGTCGTTTTATGGTTAGAGCCGGTCACCTCGCACTCTCTGCGGCAATTTCAAAACAATTCTTCGGGCTGAACGCCTTCGTCGCCTTCCACAGGAGAAAAGAATGACGGAACAGAATTATCCGGTATATGCCGAAATTACCGGTCCGATCGTAATGATCGGCTTTGGCTCCATTGGCCGCGGCACCCTGCCCCTGATCGAGCGCCATTTCAAATTCGACAAGAGCCGGATGGTCGTCATCGACCCTCGTGAAGAGCCCTCCGACATGGAGATCCTGAAGAAGCACGGCGTTCGCCATATCAAGGAATATGTCACCAAGGACAATTACAAGGAACTGCTGAAGCCGCTGCTGACGGAAGGCGAAGGTCAGGGTTTCTGCGTCAACCTCTCGGTCGACACCTCCTCGCTCGACATCATCAAGCTCTGCCGTAAACTCGACGTTCCCTATGTCGACACCGTCGTCGAGCCCTGGCTCGGCTTCTATTTCGACAAGGGCATGAGCAATGCCGACCGCACCAACTATGCGCTGCGCGAAACCATGCGCAAGGAAAAGGCGAAGAACCCGGGCGGCGCCACCGCCGTCTCCACCTGCGGCGCCAATCCGGGCATGGTCTCCTGGTTCGTCAAGCAGGCGCTCGTCAACCTCGCCAACGACATCGGCCTCAAGTTCGAGGAGCCGGACCAGCATGATCGCGAAGGCTGGGCAAAGCTGATGAAGAAGGTCGGCGTCAAGGGCATTCACATCGCCGAGCGCGACACCCAGCGCACCAAGCATCCGAAGCCGCTCAACGTCTTCTGGAACACCTGGTCTGTCGAAGGCTTCATCTCTGAAGGCCTGCAGCCGGCTGAACTCGGCTGGGGCACGCATGAAGAGTGGATGCCGAAAAACGCCAAGAAGCACAAGAAGGGCAACAGGGCGGCGATCTACCTGGAGCAGCCGGGCGCCAACACCCGCGTGCGCACCTGGTGCCCGACGCCCGGCCCGCAATATGGCTTCCTCGTCACCCACAACGAGTCGATCTCGATCGCCGACTTTTTCACGGTCCGCGACAAGGACGGCGAAGTGACCTTCCGCCCGACCTGCCACTATGCCTACCATCCGGCCAACGACGCCGTGCTCTCGCTGCACGAGATGTTCGGCAATGGCGGTACGCCGCAGCCGGTCCATCACGTTCTCGACGAGGACGAATTAGAAGATGGCATCGACGAACTCGGCGTCCTGCTCTACGGCCACGAGAGGAATGCCTACTGGTATGGCTCGCGCCTGTCACTGGAAGAAACCCGCCGCATCGCGCCCTACCAGAACGCCACCGGCCTGCAGGTAACCTCCGCCGTCCTCGCCGGCATGGTCTGGGCTCTGGAAAATCCGAATGCCGGCATCGTCGAAGCCGACGAGATCGATTACAAGCGCTGCCTCGAAGTGCAGATGCCTTATCTCGGCCCGGTCGAGGGCCACTATACCGATTGGACTCCGCTGGACGGCCGCCCGGGCCTCTTCCCCGAGGATATCGACACCAAGGATCCGTGGCAGTTCAGGAACATTCTCGTTCGCTGAGATCGTCTGCACGGCTTTGACAATGCCCGCCGCAAGGCGGGCATTTTTGTAACGCCGGCTGTCTAAATGCCGCTCGCCGCCCCACCAAGGCTTGCCTTCACGCCGGGCGCGCGCCATGTTTTGCCCGAACTTGGCGGCTGTCCGCCGCGCCGATTCGCCGGGAGAAGCCTTATGAAAATCAGAACTGGTCTCGTTCTTGTCGGTGCAGCGGCCGCTCTTGCCGCCTGCGTTTCATCAGAGCCGCGTCGCTTGCCGGTTGCAACCGCGCCCGCGGCCACTGGCGTCGAAGGCAACTGGAGCGATCCGAACGGCATCGTTTCCACCTTCCAGGGCGGTAGCTTCACCACCCGCACCACCGATAGCAACCAGCTTCTTGCCTCGGGCACCTATATCAATACCTCACCGACCCTGGTCGAGATCAACATGACCTCGCTGGTGCGCAAGACCCAGTCCAAGGTCAATTGCGCCCTCGTCAACCCGAGCCAGCTCAATTGCACCTCCGATTCCGGCGCACAGTTCACGCTTTCCCGCCGCGGCTGAAAGATGCGGCGATAGGCTAGACTAAGCACACCATGCGGGCCCTCGCCTCTTATCTCGTCCTGCTGCTCGCCATGCCGCTTGCGGCACTTGCGGTCGTTTCGCCGGCCAATGTCTATCGTGCCCAGGGCATCGCCGCTCCCGATTGCGACGGGCCGCTGCAGGTGCTGATCTTCGCAGTGCCTGCCGTCCTGATCTATGGCGCAGGCGCGCTCCTTGCCTATCGGGCCGGCCGGCGCTTTCATCGCCTCGTTTCCGTTCTCTGCTTGATCATCGCGCTCGCCACGGTTCCGAATATTGCCGAGGCCGTGCACGAACTCTATCGAAACGCCGCCGACGGCGAATGCCTGGGATAGGAACTCGGCTTTTTTCCCCTGCCCCCTTGGAAAGCGTCCCGCCTGGCCCAGCTTTCTCTTGCGGTCGTGCATCGTCTGATGGAACATCCGCAGGCCGGGAAACCGCCCCGGCGCACGATAAAAGGGATCGGCGAGGATCAGGGGGATCTTTCGCCTCAATCAGGAGAACAGGGATGACGAAGTCTTTCAGCTTCGGTCTTTTGACCGCGTCCATGCTAGCGCTGAGCGCGGGCGCCGCCTTTGCGGATTACGAACTCAATATTCTTCATATCAACGATTTCCATTCGCGCATCGAATCGATCAACAAATTCGACTCCACCTGCTCGGCCGAGGAGGAAGGCAAGAAGGAATGCTTCGGTGGTGCGGCCCGCCTGAAGACCGCGATCGACCAGCGCCGTCAGGCGCTATCCGGCAAGAACGTCCTCCTCCTCAATGCCGGCGACAATTTCCAGGGCTCGCTCTTCTACACGACCTACAAGGGGGCAGCCGAAGCCGAATTCCTGAACCTGATGAAGTTCGACGCCATGACCGTCGGCAACCATGAATTCGACGACAGCGAAGACGGGCTCGCGACCTTCCTTGACAAGGTGCAGTTCCCTGTCGTGACGGCGAACGTCAAGGCGACCGCAGCCTCCAAGCTCGGCGACCGCATCAAGCCCTCGCTGGTGCTCGATGTCGGCGGCCAGAAGATCGGCATCGTCGGCGCCGTCACCAATGATACGGCAG
The DNA here is from genome assembly GCF_048551595.1 of Rhizobium sp. CRRU65. Taxonomy (NCBI): domain Bacteria; kingdom Pseudomonadati; phylum Pseudomonadota; class Alphaproteobacteria; order Hyphomicrobiales; family Rhizobiaceae; genus Rhizobium; species Rhizobium sp. CRRU65. Next base: position 65,161 of record NZ_JBLYZH010000010.1, read on the forward strand.
AGCTTTCCTCCCCCGGCCCGAACGTCACGATCGCAGATGACGTCCAGAGCATTACTTCAGCCGTTCAGGATCTGAAGGGTCAGGGCGTCAACAAGATCATCGCGCTGACCCATGTCGGTTATCCCCGCGATCTCGCCCTGATCGCCAAGATCCCCGATGTCGATGTCGTCGTCGGAGGCCACTCCCACAGCCTGCTCTCCAATACCGACCCCAAGGCTGAAGGTCCGTATCCGACGATGGTCGACAATCCCGGCGGCTACAAGGTGCCGGTCGTCCAGGCTGCCTCCTACAGCAAGTATCTCGGCGATCTCGTCGTCAATTTCGACGATAGCGGCGTCGTCAAGGATGCCAAGGGCGATCCGATCGTGATCGATTCCACCTTCACCCCCGATCCGGCCGTCCTCACCCGTATCGCCGAACTGGCAAAACCGATCGAGGACCTGCGCAAAAAGGTGATCGGCTCTTCCGAAAGCCCGATCGAAGGCGACCGCAAGGTCTGCCGCGTCAAGGAATGCTCGATGGGCAATCTGGTGGCAGACGCCATGCTCGATCGCACTAAAAACCAGGGCGTCACCATTGCCGTTCAGAACGGCGGCGGCCTGCGTGCGTCGATCGACGGCGGCGAGATCACCCAGGGCGAGGTCATCACCGTCCTGCCTTTCCAGAACACGCTCGCTACGTTTGAGCTGACCGGCGCAAACGTCGTCAAGGCGCTCGAAAACGGCGTCAGCCAGATCGACCAGGGCGCCGGCCGCTTCCCGCAGGTCGCCGGCCTGAAGTTCTCCTTCGACCAGTCGAAGCCCGTCGACAGCCGTGTCAGCGACGTTCAGGTGAAGGACGGCGACAATTTCGCTCCGATCGACCCGGCTAAGACCTACAAGGTCGCCACCAACAACTTCATGCGGGGCGGCGGCGACGGCTATACGATCTTCAAGGAAGGCCAGAACGCCTATGATTTCGGCCCGGATCTTGCCGACGTGACGGCCGAATACGTCGCCGCGCATTCACCCTACAAGCCCTACACGGATGGCCGCGTCACGGAACTGGCGCAGGCAGCGCCTGCACCCTCCGCTTCCGAGTCGGCGCCTGCCGCACCTGCTGCTCCGACCCCATCTACCGAACCCAGCCCTGCACCGGCTGCTCCTGCTCCATCCACCGAGCCGGCTCCCGCACCTGCTGCCCCGGCCCCAACAGCACCGGCTCCTGCACCCACTGCGGAACCGGCACCCGCACCGGCAGCCTCCACACCTGCCGCGACGACGCCTTCCACCCACGTCATCGCCGCGGGCGACACCTTCTGGGATCTCGCCGTGACCTTCTATGGCGACGGCACGCTGTGGCGGAAGCTTTCGGATGCCAATGGCAAGCCGAACCCGCGGCACTTGACGGTCGGCAAGGAGATCGAAGTCCCCGCCAAGTAAGACGATTTGTCTCGATGCCACTGGCCGGTCCGGGGTTTCCCGGGCCGGCTTTTCTTTCTATAGGGTGAACCACGATCTCCAGGCTGCGTATGAGCCGACGGGACAAATGAACGTTGGGGCCAGAATGACAGCAGATATTTCACTCCGCCCGGCCGATCATCCGGCCGTCAAATTTGGTAAGGTCGGTGTGCTGCTGGTCAATCTCGGCACGCCTGACGGCACTGATTATACCTCGATGCGCCGCTATCTCAGGGAATTCCTGACCGATCGCCGCGTCATCGAATGGTCGCCCTGGAAGTGGTATCCGATCCTGTTCGGCATCGTGCTCAACACCCGCCCGCAGAAGGTCGGTAAGGCCTATGAGCTGATCTGGAACAAGGAGAAGAACGAAAGTTATCTGCGCACCTACACCCGCAACCAGTCGGAACTGATAGCCGAGCGCCTGAAGGATCTTGATAACGTCAAGGTAGACTGGGCGATGCGCTACGGCACGCCGTCGATCGCCTCGCGCATCGACGCGCTGAAAGAAGAAGGCTGCGACCGGATTGTGCTCTTCCCGCTCTATCCGCAATATGCGGCGGCGACGACCGCCACCGTCAACGACAAGGCCTTCCAGAAGCTGCTCTCGATGCGCTGGCAGCCGGCGCTACGCACCGTTCCCGCCTATCATGACGACGAGACTTATATCGAAGCGCTCGCCACATCCGTCGAGAGGCATCTTTCGACCCTCGACTGGAAGCCCGAGATGCTGCTCGCCTCCTTCCACGGCATACCGATGTCCTATTTCAAGCAGGGCGATCCCTACTACTGTCAATGCCAGAAGACCGGCCGGCTGCTGCGCGAGCGGCTCGGGCTCACCAAAGAAAACTTCATGGTGACCTTCCAGTCCCGCTTCGGGCCGGAGGAATGGCTGCAGCCTTACACCGACAAGACGGTGGAGAAGCTCGCCAAGGACGGCGTCAAACGCATCGCCGTCATCAATCCCGGCTTCGTCTCCGACTGTCTGGAGACGCTGGAGGAGATCGCCGAACAGGCCGCCCACTCCTTCCACGAAAACGGCGGCGAGAAGTTCGCGCATATCCCCTGCCTCAACGATGGCGAGGACGGCATGAAGGTGCTGGAAAAGGTCGTCCGCCGCGAATTGCAGGGCTGGATCTAGGAAACCATCTTCAGAAAATTACGCCGCACGGATAGTAGGCGACGACCCGACGGACCTTACCCTCCTTTCGCTTGGAAGGTGCGGCAGGCGTGCGTCATTTCCTCCTCGCAAAGAACATGCTAACTCACCACATCAGTGGTGTAGGTGGGCGCGAATGCGCCGATAGGAGGAATTTTTCATGCTGTTCGGCGGCTTCGACATCGTCGTGATCGTGCTGGTCATCTTCGTCATCCTGGTGCTCTTTGCCGGGATCAAGACCGTGCCGCAGGGCTACCGCTATACGATCGAGCGCTTCGGGCGTTATACCCGCACGCTGGAGCCAGGCCTCAACCTCATCACCCCCTTCATCGAGCGCGTCGGCGCCAAGTTGAATGTGATGGAGCAGGTGCTGAACGTGCCGACCCAGGAGGTGATCACCAAGGATAATGCCTCGGTTTCGGCCGATGCGGTCTCCTTCTATCAGGTGCTGAACGCCGCCCAGGCTGCCTATCAGGTCTCCAACCTCGAAAACGCCATCCTCAATCTCACCATGACCAACATCCGCTCGGTCATGGGTTCGATGGATCTCGACGAACTGCTCTCCAACCGCGATGCGATCAACGACCGGCTGTTGCGCGTCGTCGACGAAGCCGTGCATCCCTGGGGCATCAAGGTCACCCGCGTCGAGATCAAGGACATTCAGCCGCCGCGCGACCTCGTCGATGCGATGGCCCGCCAGATGAAGGCCGAGCGCGAGAAGCGCGCCCAGGTACTGGAGGCCGAAGGCTCGCGCAATGCGCAGATTCTGAGGGCCGAAGGCGCAAAGCAATCCGCCATCCTGCAGGCCGAAGGCCAGCGCGAGGCTGCCTTCCGCAACGCCGAAGCCCGCGAACGACTGGCCGAGGCCGAAGCCAAGGCGACGAAGATGGTTTCGGAAGCGATCGCCGCCGGCGATATTCAGGCGATCAACTATTTCGTCGCTCAGAAATATACCGAGGCGCTCACCTCGATCGGTTCGGCGCCCAATTCCAAGATCGTGATGATGCCAATGGAAGCCTCTTCCATCCTGAGCTCGCTCGGTGGTATCGGCGCCATTGCCCGCGAAGTCTTCGGCGATGCCGGTAACGGCCCGTCAACGCCGCTGCCTGTGCCGCCGCGTCCACGTCCCGCACCGGCGCGCTCGACACCGCCGATCAATCCATCGACCCCCAATCCCTTCAATCCCGAGCAGGAGCGTTAAGCCATGCTGGCGAAGATCGTCGCCGAACTCGGTCCGTGGAGCTGGTGGGTCGCGGGCCTCGTGCTGCTCGCCGCGGAAATGATCGTTCCCGGCTTCTTCCTGGTTTGGATTGGCCTTGCCGCCTTGATCGTCGGCGCGCTGTCGCTGCTTTTCTGGGACAGCGCCCTCTGGGTCTGGGAGTTGCAGGCAATCCTTTTTGCGCTTTTCGCCGTTGCCGCGACCTTCGCCGGCCGCCGGCTGACACTGCGCAATGCCACGACCGACGAGCCCTTTCTCAATCAGCGCGGCGCCAGCCTCGTCGGCCGCACCGCAACACTGCACGAACCGATCCGCGAAGGCCGCGGCCGCATCCGTCTCGACGATACGCTATGGCAGGTGATGGGACCCGACCTGCCCGTCGGAACACAGGTGAAAGTGGTTTCGAGCAACGGCCGCGACCTGACGGTCGAGCCGGTCTGATCAAATAACTCTGAACAAACGAACCTGATCAGGCGACGCCGATCCGCAGCAGGTCGTGGAAATGCACCAGCCCGACCGGCCGGCGGTCGTCGTCGATGACGATCAGCGCGCCGATATGATGCTGGTTGAGCAGCGCCAGGGCCGCGGTCGCCAGCACCGTCGGCTTCACCGTCTTCGGCGTCCGCGTCATGATGTCGTCGACGGTAAGCTCGGCAAGATTGCGCGTCAGGTTGCGCGCCATGTCGCCTTCGGTGACGATGCCGCAGAGCCGCCCATCCTCATCAAGCACGCCGACGCAGCCGAAGTGCTTGCGCGACAGCACCGTGATCGCCTCCGGCATCGGTGTACCCTTGGCAACGAGCGGCAGCCGCTCGCCGGTATGCATGACATCGGCGACATGCATCAGGCTCGCGCCCAGCTTGCCGCCCGGATGGAAGACGTGGAAATCCGTGGCGGTAAAGCCGCGCGCCTCCAGGAGCGCCACCGCCAGCGCGTCGCCGATGGCAAGCTGCATCAGCGTCGAGGTCGTCGGCGCCAGCCCATTGGGGCAGGCCTCCTGTTCATTCGGCATCAGAAGGACGATATCGGCGGCGGCGGCGAGCGAGGAGCCTTCGCTGCAGGTGATCGCGATCAGCGGAATGGAGAAGCGCCGCGTGAAGGAAATGATGCTCTTGAGCTCGGCGCTTTCGCCACCTTTGGAAATCGCCAGCACGACGTCGTCGCGCGCGATCATGCCGAGATCGCCGTGATTGGCCTCCGCCGCATGCACGAAAAAGGCAGGCGTTCCGGTCGAAGCGAATGTCGCCGCGAGCTTGGCGCCGATATGCCCGCTCTTGCCGACGCCGGTGACGATGACGCGCCCGGAGATGTCGCCGATCACTTCGACCGCCCGTGTGAAAGGACCGGCCAAGCCATTGTCAAAAGCCTGTTCGAGCGCTTCAAGACCGCGTCTTTCGGTCTCTATCGTGCGTTTTGCCGATTCGAGCACGCTGTTTTCAACGAGGTTGATCGCTCTTCTGTTCATGAAGTTGCGTTAGACCTTTTCACTTTCCAAGTCCACCCCGCGCTCTTTCCGACCCGCACTCTTTCCGAAATGTGAACAGCGCCCGCCGCCGGCAACGAATGGTTAACCACAAGGCTTTACCTTTGGGTAAGAACCGAAAGCATGTCAGGCGCGAATTGCATGGGCCAGCCAAAACAGACGAGCAGTGTGACGCCGCTCCGCGCCATGAGCCGTGCCGTCTCCTTTGCCGTGCTGGGTGGCCTGCTTCTCAGCCAGACGGCAGCGTTCGCGCAGTCCGCCTCGTCGCAGCCGGCAACCGGCCGCTCCGCTGCCTCCCAGGATAACCGCGCCACTAACAATGCCGCATCCGCCGCCGGTTTCGATGACGAGACCAGCGATAACGCCACTCCTGCGGCAAACGGCGCGACCGCGAACGCGGACGATGCCCAGCAGCGGCCGGCCATACCGGATACACAAGCCGGCGACGACATTACCGGCTCCATCCTCGACGAGGACATACGCCGGCTGAACACCCGCGAGGCGCCGAGCGATGAGACGCTGCCGCGCCGCAGGGCTGCCGAGAGCGCCTCGACGGAGGAAACGCCAGGAATTCCGATCGGCACTTTCGTGCTCCGCCCGAGCGTCACCCAGAGCATCAATACGGAGACCACCAAGGACGGCAATACCAGGCAACGGCGCGCCTTTCTCGAAACGGATGCGGCAGCGACACTGACTTCCGACTGGGGCCGGCACCAACTGACCGTCACCTCGGAAGGCGCCTGGCAGAGGAATATCAGCGGCGAGGGCGAGGAGCAGCCTTCCTTTAAAGTCAACGGCGATCTCAGGCTGGATCTTCCCGACGATACGACCGCGCACCTCACCGCCGGTTATAATTTCTACCGTGAGGATACGGACGATCCCGACGCCATCGCCGACGCCGCGCAACAGTCGGACGTGCAGGAATTTTCGGCCGGCGCCTCCGTCCAACGCGATTTCGGCATCCTGCGCGGCACGACGGCACTGGCACTGACCCGCTCGATCTATTCGGATGCCAAACTTGCCAACGGCACCACCGTCGCCCTCAGCGGCCGTAACCAGACGACGGGCACGCTGCGCGGCCGCGTCGGCTACGAACTGTCTCCCGCGCTCATCCCCTTCATCGAGGCGACGATCGGCCGTTCGGTCTATGACGAAACCCGCGACTCCGCCGGTTACGAGCGCTCCGGCCATAGCTATGGCGCCAAGGCAGGCGTCGAGGTCGATCTCGGTGAAAAGCTGAAGGGTGAAGTCGGCGTCGGCTACGAGATGGCAGATTTCGAAGACAGCCGCCTGTCCTCGATCGATACCGCCACGCTCGATGCGAGCCTGCTCTGGTCGCCGATCCGCGGCACCGATGTCAATCTCGACCTGCAGACGAGCATCCAACCCTCGACCACGGCAGGCGAAAGCGGCTACGTCTCACACGCGCTGACGACGACGGTCACCCACCAGCTGCGCGACAACCTGGTCGGGACGATGATCGGCGGGGTGATATGGCGCGATTATCCCACGGACAGCACCATCAACGACGAGCTCGTCTATACCGCCGCGACCGGCCTGACCTGGAACATCAACCGCTATCTCGATCTGACCAGCACGCTCGGCTACGAGTTGACGACGCGCAAGGAAGGCAGCGACTCGCAGCAATGGCGAGCCGGCGTCGGTCTCAAGCTGAAACGCTAAGAATGTCGGAAAATAGAGCGCCGCGTATCCCTTAGGACACGCGGCGCTCTATCACATTGAATCTACGACTTATTTCAGGCCCGCAAGCAATTCCCTGAAGCCGCCTTCGACGGAGGGGCGGATATCGTCGCGTTCGAGGGCGAAGGCGACGTTTGCCAGGATGAAGCCGTCCTTGGCGCCGCAGTCGTAAGTCGCGCCGCGGAAGTGGTAACCGGCGAAATCCTGTTCCTTCAGCAGCTTCAGCATGCCGTCGGTGAGCTGGATCTCGTTGCCGGCGCCGCGCTCCTGGGTTTCGAGGATCTTGAAGATCTCCGGCTGCAGGATATAGCGGCCGTTGATGAAGAAGTTGGAAGGCGCCGTCCCCTTGGCAGGCTTTTCCACCATTCCGGTGATGCGAAAGCCGTCGCCGATCGCCTCGCCGACGCCGACGATGCCGTATTTATGCGCCTGGTCCGGCGCGCATTCCTCGACGGCGATGATATTGCCGCCGCTCTGGGCATAGAGGTCGATCATGCCCTTCATGCAGCCCTTGTCGCCCTTCATGATCATATCGGGCAGCAGCAGTGCGAAGGGCTCGTCGCCGACGATCTCGCGGGCGCACCACACGGCGTGGCCGAGGCCGAGAGGCTCCTGCTGACGAGTGAAGCTCACCGTGCCGGCCTTCGGCAATTGCTGGGCGAGAAGGGTAATTTCCGCCTTCTTGGCGCGCTCGCGCAGCGTCTGTTCCAGCTCGAAATGAATGTCGAAATAATCTTCGATGACGTGCTTGTTGCGTCCGGTGACGAAGACCAGATGTTCGATCCCGGCTTCGATCGCCTCGTCGACGACATATTGAATGATTGGCTTGTCGACGACGGTCAACATTTCCTTCGGAACAGCCTTTGTCGCCGGAAGGAATCGCGTTCCCAACCCGGCAACCGGAAATACTGCTTTACGAACTTTGTTGTGTTGAGCCACACCCGGCCTCCTGCTTCGATCATATCGCTTTGGAAATGGAGTTTTTTTAGCTTTAACTAGTATAGAATTGCTACTGTTTTGCAAATGGTGACCGCAGCGGATCGCCATGGTAAAGAATTTGTTGACTCCGTTCCTGTAGTCTCGGGTCTGGGCGGAAATGATGCCCCGCTGCACCAGAAACTGAAGATGACGGATACGACTGTCGATGACCCAGAATCACAAAAACTCCCTTCGTGGTCTTGCTCTCGCCCTCATTGTCGCTGCCCAGGTGGCACTGGTCCCCGACAACGCGAAAGCTGATTCCCGCTTCCAGAAATGGATCGCGGATTTTTACCAGACTGCCGCTCAGAGTGGCATCAGTAAGGCAACCTATCAAAAGGCCTTTTCCGGGGTGAGCGAGCCCGATCCGACCGTGCTCGAAAAGGCGGCCTACCAGCCGGAATTCACCTCGAAGATCTGGGACTATGTCGATTCCCGCGTCAACCCCTATACGGTCAAAATCGGCCGCGAGATGGCCGCCAAACACGCAAGGACGCTCGCTGCGATCGAGCAGCGTTTCGGCGTCGACAAGACCATTTTGCTGGCCATCTGGTCGATGGAATCGAATTACGGCGCGGTTCTCGACAAGGACGACCGGCTGCACTACGTGCCGCGCGCCCTGGCCACGCTTGCCTATGCCGATCCGAGCCGCGCCAAATTCGCCAAGAAGCAGTTGGTCGCCGCGCTGAAGATCCTGCAGAACGGCGATGTGCCGGCACGCAAGATGACCGGCTCCTGGGCCGGCGCCATGGGCCACACCCAGTTCATCCCGACAAGCTACCTGCTTTATGCTGTCGATGCCGACGGCAACGGCCATCGCGATATCTGGAACTCGATCCCCGACGCACTGGCGACCTCGGCCAATCTCCTGATGAAGAACGGCTGGGATACCGGCAAGACCTGGGGCTATGAGGTCGTCGTTCCCGCAGCGGCCGCCAAGCAGGCCGGCAAGACCCATACACTGGCCCAATGGGCGGCACTCGGCCTGACCCGCCCGAACGGCAAGGCCTTCCGCGAGAGCGCCACCAAGGCCATGCTGAAGATGCCGGCCGGAGCTGGCGGCCCAGGCTTCCTGATGACCGCCAACTTCTTCACCATCAAGAACTACAATGCCTCGGACAGCTACGCGCTTGCCGTCGGCCTGCTTGCCGACCAGATCGCCGGCTACGGCGGGATGCAGCAGCGTTGGCCGCGCCCGAACGGCGCACTCGACATCACCGAGAAATTCGAGCTGCAGACGCGTCTCAAGACGCTCGGCTATTACAATGGCGAGGTGGACGGCAATTTCGGCTCGGGTTCGAAGGCGGCGATATCAGCCGTGCAGTCTCGCATCGGCATGCAGCCGGACGGCGAGCCCTCGCTGCCGCTTCTGAACGCACTTCGTCGCTAGAGTTTGCGTCGGTTCGGGAATCATGCAGGGCGCTTCAAGTCTTTGTCTCATGCAGGTCGCCCCGTCCTGGCGCACGGTTTCGGCGAACCAGCATTGGAAGCGGCAGAACCGTGACCTAGATATTAGTGGGAGTGGACGCTGGCCTGCCCTGCGTGCAAGATGCCGGCAGATGCGGAACTGCCCATGACGAAGAAAATTGATCGGACCCGTAAAATCCGTTGGCTCGTGCTCGCCTTGGCGGCGGCTTCGCTATGCCTTGGCGTGTCTGCGCCGGTGCATGTCGCCGAAGCCCAGGAGCAGCGCTATCAGCGCCGGTCGATCTTCGATTTCTTCCTTGGCCGGCGCTATCTCGACGACGGCCCGCAGGCCCCTGACGTCCAGCAGCCGCGACGCCAGCAGCGCAAACGCCCGCCAGCGCAGAAAGCCATCGTCAATACCCGCACTGCGCCGCCGGTCCGCGCTCCCGTCGAGGAGGAGCCGGCCGTACAGAAACTTGGCGACGCCCGAAAGATCCTGATCGTCGGCGATTTTCTGGCCAGCGGCCTCGGCGACGGCCTCACGGCCGCCTTCGAGACCTCGCCGGGTGTCGTCGTCGAAGCCCGCGGCAACGTCTCATCGGGTCTTGTCCGCGACGATTATTATGACTGGCCGGAACAGCTGCCGAAGATGATCGACGAGCTGAAGCCGGCAATGGTCGTCGTCATGATCGGTGCCAACGACCGCCAGCAGATGGTGACCGACACCGCCAAGGAAAAATTCCGCACCGATGGCTGGTTCACCGAATACCGCCGCCGCGTGCTTTCCTTCGGCAAGGAGGTCACCGACCGCAAGATCCCGCTGCTCTGGGTCGGTCTTCCCGCCTTCGAATCCGATTCGATGACGGCCGATGCCGTTCAGATGAACCAGCTCTACCGCAACCAGGTCGAAAGCGTCGGCGGTGAATTCGTCGATATCTGGGATGGTTTCGTCGACGAAAACGGCAACTTCATCGTCACCGGTTCGGATGTGAACGGCCAGCAGGTGCGCCTGCGCACCTCCGATGGCATCAACCTTACTCAGGCTGGCCGGCGCAAGCTTGCCTTCTATGTGGAAAAACCGGCCCGGCGTCTTCTCGGCACCCAGGCGAGCCCGGATCTGGTCCGCCTCGACTCCAGCAATCTGCCCGGCCTCGGCCTTCCCGCCAATCCGGTCGAACATACCGTGCCGATCAGCCTCTCCGATCCCAATCTCGACGGCGGCGCCGAGCTTCTCGGCGCCAGGCCGCCGCCTGTGGCTTTGACGCGGTCGCCGCGCGACCAGCTGGTCGAGCAGGGCGAAATGACGCCAGCACCTCCCGGCCGCGTTGACGATTACCGCCTGCCTGCCGCAAAGGCGCCGGCCGAAGTCTCGGTCAAATAAAGGCTGCGCGAGGCTGCCCTCCACTTCGTCCCGTTTACTTCGCCGTCGCCGTCGCCTGCGGCCAGCTCAGATAATAGTAGTTCGCGCCGATCAAGCCAAAAAAAGCATTGCTGTCGTTCGTCTGGTCGACGTAGCTGCCGTTTTCCTTGACGAAGGCGCCGTTGGCGCCACGCTCCAGATGCGCATCGAGGAAGTCGCTCCAGCCGCTGACATCGATATCCTGGCCGGCCTTGCTCTCCGTGTCCGCCTCGTCGACATCGGCGACATCCCAGGCGTTGATCGATACGCCCTGTGTCGGATCGGTGATGGTCAGCGTGCCCGCTTCGAGGGCGGCCAGCATGTCATGGGCCTTGCCGCTCTCGCCCTCGGCCGCAGCCGCATCCTGCAGCTGCTGCTTCAGCATAGACATGAAGGAGGCGCTGGTGACGTCGGCGCCATCACCCGTTGTGTCGGACTCATCAGACGTGTCGCTTTGGGCCGAAAGCGTATCGAGCAGCCCGGAAAGGGCCTGGTTGGAAAGAAGCGAGGAAGAGCTCGGATCGAGCCCGTAGCTGCTCAGAATGCTGGCGGCCGACGAACTCTGCATATCCTGCGCGCTGTCGTCGGAGCCGCGAAGGTTTTTCAGGGCATATTGGGCCGAAACCAGCCGCGTGCTGTCAAGTGCGGAAACCATTTGAAAATCCTTGTCGATCATTCGCGGCCTTGCGTCGCGGCCGACGGTGAAATGCGCTGTGGCCAAAACGGCGGGGCACCTCCGCTTCGGTCGCCGCTGGCTGCTTCTCAGCCCGCGTCCGGCGAAAATCTCGCTTCCCGACATTGCCTGAGGCTTGCGGCGCAAGGCCTCCGCGTCAAGCGGTCGCACCACAGCGCGGCGCGCCAAGAAAAAACTCCGCCGGAGGGGCGGAGTTTCGTGTCTTCGAGAGGGTGTGCAGCCGACGGTCAGTTCGGCAGGACGGTCGAGCCCATTAGATCCTCGTCGATGGCGCGCGCTGCCTGCCGGCCTTCACGGATCGCCCAGACCACCAGCGACTGGCCGCGGCGCACGTCACCCGCCGTCCAGAACTTGTCGATCGAAGTCTTGTAGTCGCGGTCGTTGGCGACGACGTTGGTCGAGCCGCGCTTGTCGGTGTTGAGCGTCAGCTTGCCGTCGAGCTCCTTCAGCACGCTGCCGGTGAACGGGCCACGGAAGCCGATGGCGATGAAGGCGAGATCGGCCCGGATGACGAATTCCGTGCCCGGAACCGGCCGCCGGCGCTCGTCGACCTCACAGCACTTGACGCCGGTCAGCACGCCGTCTTCGCCGACGAATTCAAGAGTGGCCACCTGGAATTCACGCACCGCGCCCTCGGCCTGCGAGGAGGAGGTGCGCATCTTCGTCGCCCAGAAGGGCCAGACGGCAAGTTTGTCTTCCTTTTCCGGCGGCTGCGGCCGGATGTCGAGCTGGGTGACCCTGACGGCCCCCTGGCGGAACGCCGTGCCGACGCAGTCCGAAGCCGTATCGCCGCCGCCGACGACGACGATATGTTTGGCGCCGGCAAGGATCGGATCCGACGGCCAGCCGACGCTGTCGATGTTTTCACGCCCGACCCGGCGGTTCTGCTGCACCAGATAGGGCATCGCATCATGCACGCCCGCAAGGTCGGTGCCCGGAATGCCCGCCTCGCGCGGCGTCTCGGAGCCGCCGCAGTAAAGCACGGCGTCGTGATCGGCGAGCAACTGCTCGACCTTGACGTCGACGCCGATATTGACGCCGCAATGGAAGGTGACGCCCTCACCCTTCATCTGCTCGACGCGGCGGTCGATGAAGTTCTTCTCCATCTTGAAATCGGGAATGCCGTAACGCAGCAGTCCGCCCGGCTTGGTCTCGCGCTCGTAGAGATGCACCTCGTGGCCGGCGCGGCCGAGCTGCTGGGCGGCCGCCATGCCGGCGGGGCCGGAGCCGATGACGGCAACCTTCTTGCCGGTATGGACCGTGGCCGGCTGCGGCCGGATGAAGCCGAGTTCATAGGCCTTGTCGGCAATTGCCTGTTCGACCGTCTTGATGGCGACCGGCGCATCCTCGAGATTCAACGTGCAGGCTTCCTCGCAGGGCGCCGGGCAGACACGACCGGTGAACTCAGGAAAGTTGTTGGTCGAGTGTAGGTTCTGGATCGCCGCTTCCCAGTTGTTGTTGTAGACGAGGTCATTCCAATCGGGAATCTGGTTGTGAACAGGACAGCCGGTCGGGCCGTGGCAATAGGGGATGCCACAGTCCATGCAGCGGGCTGCCTGTTTCTGCACTTCCGGGTCCGACATCGGGATCGTGAACTCACGGAAATGACGGATACGATCCGACGCCGGCTGGTACTTCGCCACCTGCCGGTCGATTTCCAGAAACCCTGTTACCTTACCCATATCTTCGTCCCTTACCCTCATGACCGCCTCACCGCAGCCAATCTGTCTATCGTCAGTCCCGGTACCCGGGGCAAGTTGCTTGTCTTGACCGTCATTGGACCATATCCCCTGGAAGACATCCGGCGATCTGAACAGCTTTCGCCGTCGGCGTAATCGTCACAAGTCATCGAGATATTTTCGTCACCCGTCACCTGCAGTCAGCTGGTGACGGATGTCCCGGTGCAATTCATTCCGCCGCGATGCCCATCCGGCTGCGCTCCATTTCCTCGAGCGCACGCCGGTATTCAACCGGCATGACCTTGCGGAATTTCGGGCGGTAGTCGGCCCAGTTGTCGAGGATCTCAGTGGCGCGGGCGGAGCCCGTATAATGCAGATGGTTGGAGATCAGCTGGTAAAGGCGCTCCTCGTCATGGCGCGTCATGTCGCCAGAGACGTCGACGCGTCCCTTGTGCATGAGATCACCGCCGTGATGATGCAGCTTTTCCAGCATGTCGTCCTCCTCAGGCACCGGCTCGAGCTCGACCATTGCCATGTTGCAGCGGCTGGCGAAATCACCGGTTTCATCGAGCACGTAGGCGACACCGCCGGACATGCCGGCTGCAAAGTTGCGGCCCGTGGCGCCGAGCACGACGACGACGCCGCCGGTCATGTATTCGCAGCCATGGTCGCCGACACCCTCGACGATGGCGATCGCGCCCGAATTGCGCACGGCGAAACGTTCGCCCGCCACACCGCGGAAATAGCACTCGCCCTCGGTCGCACCATAAAGCACGGTGTTGCCGACGATGATGGAGTCCTCGGCCACGATCCTTGAATTCTCCGGCGGCCGGATGATGATCTTGCCGCCTGAAAGCCCCTTGCCGACATAGTCGTTGCCGTCGCCGATCAGGTTGAAGGTGACGCCGCGCGCCAGGAAGGCGCCGAAGCTCTGACCTGCGGTGCCGCGAAGTGTCACGTTGATCGTGTCTTCCTTCAGACCGCGATGGCGATAACGCTTGGCGACCTCGCCAGAAAGCATCGCGCCCACCGAACGGTCGACGTTCTTGATGCCGACCTCGAAGGCGACGGGTGTCTTGGCCGTCAGTGCCGGCTGCGCCTGTTCGATCAGCACGCGGTCGAGAATGTCGTCGATCGGGTGCTTCTGCCGGCTCGTCCAGAAGGTCTCTTCCTTGGGAGCGTCAACCTTGTGGAAGATGCGGCTGAAGTCGAGGCCCTTGGCCTTCCAGTGCGACAGCATCTCGTCCTTCTCCAGCAGCTCCGAGGCGCCGATGATCTCGTCAAGCCGGGTGAAGCCGAGCGAGGCGAGGATTTCGCGCACCTCGTTCGCGACGAAGAAGAAATAGTTGATGACATGCTCCGGCGCGCCTTTGAAGCGCTTGCGCAGCACCGGATCCTGGGTCGCCACACCAACAGGACAGGTGTTGAGATGGCACTTGCGCATCATGATGCAGCCGGCGGCAATCAGCGGCGCGGTGGCAAAGCCGAACTCGTCGGCTCCAAGCAGCGCCCCGATGATGACGTCGCGGCCTGTCTTCAGCCCGCCGTCCACCTGCAGGGCGACGCGCGAACGCAAGCCGTTCAGCACCAGCGTCTGCTGAGTCTCGGCAAGGCCGATTTCCCAAGGGCTGCCGGCATGTTTGAGCGACGTCAGCGGCGACGCACCCGTACCGCCGTCGAAGCCGGCGACCGTGATATGGTCGGCGCGCGCCTTGGCGACGCCGGCGGCGACCGTGCCGACGCCGACTTCCGAGACCAGCTTGACCGAGACATCCGCGGTCGGGTTGACGTTCTTCAGATCGTAGATCAGCTGCGCCAGATCTTCGATCGAATAGATGTCGTGATGCGGCGGCGGCGAAATGAGGCCGACACCCGGTGTCGAATGGCGGGTCTTGGCAACCGTCGCGTCAACCTTGTGACCCGGCAGCTGGCCGCCTTCACCAGGCTTGGCGCCTTGCGCGACCTTGATCTGCAGCACGTCGGCATTGACGAGATATTCGGTGGTGACGCCGAAGCGGCCCGAGGCGATCTGCTTGATCGCCGAACGTTCCGGGTTCATCGAACCATCGGCCAGCGGCATATAGCGGTCGGATTCCTCGCCGCCCTCACCGGTGTTCGACTTGCCGCCGATCCGGTTCATGGCGATCGCCAGGGTCGTATGCGCCTCCCTGGAAATCGAGCCGAAGGACATCGCCCCCGTCGAGAAACGCTTGACGATATCGACCGCCGGCTCGACCTCGTCGATCGATACTGGTGTGCGGCCGAGTGCCTCGGCGCTCTTCATCTTGAAGAGCCCGCGGATCGTGTTCATGCGCAGCGCCGAGTTGTTCACCATCTCGGCGAATTCCTGGTAACGGTCCTCGGCATTGCCGCGCACGGCATGCTGAAGGGCGGCGACCGCATCGGGCGTCCAGGCATGGCTTTCGCCGCGCATGCGATAGGCATACTCGCCGCCGATATCGAGCGTCGTCGCCAGGATCGGGTCGGCGCCGAAGGCCGCGGTGTGGCGGGCGACGGTCTCAGCGGCGATTGCCTCGAGGCCAACGCCTTCGATCATGGTCGCGGTTCCGAAGAAATACTTGTCGATGAACTCCGACTGCAGGCCGATCGCATCGAAGATCTGTGCGCCGCAATAGGACTGATAGGTCGAGATACCCATCTTCGACATTACCTTGAGGATGCCTTTGCCGACCGCCTTGATGTAGCGGTAGACGATTTCGGTGGCATCCACTTCCTTCGGGAATTCGCCCTTGGCATGCATGTCGAGCAGCGTGTCGAAGGCGAGATACGGGTTGATCGCCTCGGCGCCGTAGCCGGCGAGTAGGCAGAAATGATGAACCTCGCGCGGTTCGCCGGTCTCGACGACGAGACCGACCGAGGTACGAAGCCCCTTGCGGATCAGGTGGTGATGCACGGCAGCTGTAGCGAGCAATGCGGGAATCGCGATCCGGTCCGGCCCGATCTGGCGGTCGGAGAGCACGATGATGTTATAGCCGCCCTTGACGGCCGCTTCCGCGCGCTCGCAGAGCCGGTCGAGCATCTCGGGCATACCTTCGGCGCCGCGCTCGATATCATAGGTGAAATCGAGCGTCTTGGTGTCGAAACGGTCTTCCGTATGGCCGATCGAGCGGATCTTTTCGAGATCGCCATTGGTCAGGATCGGCTGGCGCACTTCGAGCCGCTTGGCGTTGGCCGCGCCCTCATGGTCGAGAATGTTCGGCCGCGGCCCGATGAAGGAAACCAGGCTCATCACCAGTTCCTCGCGGATCGGGTCGATCGGCGGGTTGGTGACCTGCGCGAAGTTCTGCTTGAAATAGGTGTAGAGCAGCTTCGACTTTTCCGACATGGCCGAGATCGGCGTATCCGTGCCCATCGAACCGATCGCCTCCTGGCCCGTCGTCGCCATCGGCGACATCAGGATGCGGGTATCCTCGAGCGTGTAGCCGAAGGCCTGCTGGCGGTCGAGCAGCGACACGTCGCGGCGCAGCGCCCGCGGTTCCACCGGCTTCAAGTCTTCGAGGATGAGCTGCGTGCGGTTGAGCCAGCTGCGATAGGGATGGGCCGTCGCCAGTTGCGACTTCACCTCGTCGTCTGAGATGATACGGCCTTCTTCCATGTCGATCAGCAGCATCTTGCCCGGCTGCAGGCGCCACTTCTGGATGATGATCTCTTCCGGAACCGGCAGCACGCCGGCTTCGGACGCCATGATGACGCGATCGTCATTGGTGACGAGGTAGCGCGCCGGCCGCAGTCCGTTGCGGTCGAGCGTCGCGCCGATCTGCTTGCCGTCGGTGAAGGCGACCGCGGCCGGCCCGTCCCACGGCTCCATCAGCGCCGCATGATATTCGTAGAAAGCCTTGCGTTCGGTGGCCATCGACTGGTTGCCGGCCCAGGCTTCCGGGATCAGCATCATTACCGCATGCGCCATCGAATAACCGCCGCGCACCAGGAATTCGAGCGCATTGTCGAAGCAGGCCGTGTCCGACTGTCCCTCGTAGGAGATCGGCCAGAGCTTGGAGATGTCCTCGCCAAACAGCGGCGAGGAGACCGACGCCTGGCGCGCCGCCATCCAGTTGACGTTGCCGCGCAGCGTGTTGATCTCGCCGTTATGGGCAACCATGCGGTAGGGATGTGCGAGCTTCCACGACGGGAAGGTGTTGGTCGAGAAGCGCTGATGCACCAGAGCGACCGCGCTTTCGAAACGCGGATCCGACAGGTCCTTGTAATAGACGCCGACCTGATAGGCCAGGAACATGCCCTTGTAGACCACCGTCGCCGACGACAGCGACACCGGATAGAAATTGCTCTCCTCGCCGTCGAACTCGTCATAGATGCGGTTGGAGATTACCTTGCGCAGCGTGAACAGCCGGCGCTCGAACTCGTCGTTGTTTTCGGCATCCTCGCCGGCGCCGATGAAGACCTGCACATGATGCGGCTCGGTTGCGGCAATGGCCGGCGCCTTGGAGAGCGAGGAATTGTCGACCGGCACGTCGCGGAAGCCGATGAAGACCTGACCTTCCTCGGTGATGACGTCCTTGATCACCTTCTTGAAGTGCTCGATCTGCTTTTCATCGCGCGGCATGAAGATATGGCCGACACCATATTCGCCGACCGGCGGCAGGGTGATGCCCTGCTCGGCCATCTCCTCGCGGAAGAAACGGTCGGGGATCTGCACCAGGATGCCGGCCCCGTCACCCATCAGCGGATCGGCGCCGACGGCGCCGCGATGCGTCAGGTTCTCGAGGATGAACAGGCCATCCTTGACGATCTGGTGTGACTTCTGGCCCTTCATATGGGCGACGAAGCCGACGCCGCAGGCATCATGTTCGTTGCGCGGATCGTAGAGGCCCTGCTTCTTCGGCAGGCCGGAGGCGGATTTGGACATATTGGCCGTCGCGCGCAGATTAGCAGCAGCAAACCGGTCAACTTCCATGGATGGCGTCTTCGTCATCATCTTTCCTCCTGTCGAAGCCCGCGGAGCCGCGGGCGGCTTTTCGTCCAGCGCCGCAACCCGAAGATAGGTTCGGCGCATGACAGCGCTGTTGCATTGTGAAGATCGGCCGCAGACATCTGCTTTTAAGGAAAGCAAACCGTCGCGTTCCGCGCCTGCCATTCGCCTCCGCGCGGCGCCCCTTGAGGCTTGACGCTCGGAAGAACTATAGCGTGAAAGCCGGTCTGTTCCAGGGCTTTCGGCGTCTCTTCGGTCACAAAGGCCAAAATAGGACAGCAACACTGTCCTAATTCATCAGTTCTATGCCAGAAAGCATTCGGCTCTGCAAGAGCGCTCCGTTAAAAAACGTCAATTTGCGACGGAAGATTGCCTGGGTAGCGGCGATCGCGCAATAAAATTACGCTGAGACGTGTTATTTTGTTTATTGATTGCGTAGTTCAATTTCCGTGATGTGTCGCAGGCGACAACCTTGATCCTGTGAAGCTTTGGCGTAATGTCCGCTGCGGACTTTGCCAACCCCTTCCTTTCCAACGGTTTCCCCCATGTTCTTTGCTTCCGATAATTGGGCCGGCGCCCACAAATCCATTGCCGAACGTCTGCTGACGGAATCGACCGGCTTTGCCGCCGCCTATGGCGCCGGCGATCTCGACAGGAAGGTCGAGGCCCGTTTTTCCGAGATCTTCGAGCGCGAGGTTTCGGTTTTCTTCGTCGCCACCGGCACGGCCGCCAACTCCCTGTCGCTGGCAAGCGTCCAGCGGCCCGGCGGCATCACCTTCTGCCATTCGGAGGCCCATGTGATCGAGGATGAATGCGGCGCGCCGGAATTTTTCTCCGGCGCTGCCCGTCTCGTTGCCATTGACGGCGAAGCCGGCAAGATCGATCCGGCGAAGCTTTCGGCGAAGATCGCAAGCTTTCCCGAGGACGCCGTCCATCATGGCCGCGCCAGCGCGGTGACCATCACCCAGGCGACCGAGATCGGCACCGTCTATTCCTTGCCGGAGATCGGCGAGATCGCCGCCATATCAAGGAAGCGCAATCTGCCGCTCCACATGGATGGTGCCCGCTTTGCCAACGCCCTGGTCGCACTCGGCGCCACCCCGGCCGAAATGACCTGGAAGCGCGGCGTCGACATGCTGTCCTTCGGCGGCACCAAGAACGGCTGCTGGTGTGCCGAAGCGATCGTCTTCTTCAATCCGGATCGAGCCCGGGAAATGCCCTTCATCCGCAAACGCGCTGCCCAGCTCTTCTCCAAGTCGCGTTTCATCGCCGCCCAGTTCGATGCCTATTTCGAAGATGGCCTCTGGCTCGATCTCGCCCGCCATTCGAACGGCATGGCCGACCGGCTGCGCGCCGGCATCGGCACGAGCAACTCCGCCCGCCTCGCCTGGCCGACCGCATCCAACGAAGTCTTTGCCGTCGTCAGCAAGAGTGCCGTGAAAATTGCGGAGGAAAAGGGCGCGAAGTTTTACGAATGGCCGGTCCCGGCGGCAACGCCCGAGCTCGTTTCCGAAAGCGAAACCCTGATCCGCCTCGTCACCAGCTTCGCGACCACCGAAGCGGATGTCGATGGCTTCTTGAAGTGCCTGGCCGCCTGATCGCCTGCCGGAAAGGGTTGCCGGGCCGGCAGGCCTTTCGGTAACGGGCAAGGATTCACGCCGACCGCAATCCCCTCACCTTTTGCAGAATATCCTCGGACAGTGCCGAGACCAGTGCCTGGTCCGCGCCCTTGCGCGGCACCAGCACGAATTCCACATCCTCCAGCACCGGCAGTTTTCCCACCGCAATCTCCTTCAGACCGGACGGCGCCATGCTGCGCGGCTGCACCAGCACGCCCATCCCGGCCCGCGCCGCCGCCGTCAACCCGCTCAGGCTGCCGCAGGTACAGACGATCCGCCACGGCACCGCGTTTCGCCCGAGTGCTTCGAGCGCGATCACCCGTGTGACGCTCGGCGGCGGAAAGGCGATCAGCGGCAGGGGGCCGGAGGCAAGCACACGCTCGGGATCACGCGCCAGCCAGACGAGTGGCTCGCGATAGACGAGTTTTCCGCGCGCATCGCCGAGCCGGCGCTTGGCAAGCACCAGATCGATCTCGCCATTGTCCTGCATCTCGTAAAGAACACCGGACAGCGCCACCGTCAGTTCCAGGTCGACCGAGGGGTGCGAACGAACGAAATCCTCCAGCACCGCCGGCAACTGGCTAGTGACGAAATCCTCCGACACGCCGAGCCGCAGACTGCCACGCAGGCTGTTATTCTTAAACAGCGACTGCACCTGTCCCTCGATCGAAAGCATGGCGCGCGCATGCGACAGCAGCGCCTCGCCATCGCCGGTCAACATCACCTTATGGGTGTCGCGCGCCAGCAGCCTGCGCCCGAGTGCTGCCTCCAGCCGCTGGATGTGCTGACTGACCGTCGACTGCCCAAGGCCGAGCCTTTCTGCGGCGAGCGTGAAACTGCCCATCTGCTCGACGGCGACGAAACTGCGCAATTGCGAAAGGTCTAACATGATCCAGCTTCTCGATAACTGTTATTTCTTGCATCCTGGATCATAATGGACGACAGAACAATGACTGTTTTATCAAGCCGCGAGATCGTCATGCGCCGCTTTCTGCCCGATACATTCACCATCCTGCTCGTCTGCACCGTCATCCTCGCCTCGGTGTTGCCGGCAAGCGGCACATTCGCGGATTATTTCGGCATCGCCACCGATCTTGCCATCGCGCTGCTGTTCTTCCTGCATGGCGCCCGCCTGTCGCGCGACGTGGTCATCGCAGGCTTGCTGCACTGGCGCCTGCATATCGTCATCCTGCTGACCACCTTCGGCATCTTCCCGTTGCTCGGGATGGCACTCGGGCTGATCCCCGACACGATCCTGCCGCAGCCACTCTATCTCGGCATCCTCTTCCTCTGCGTGCTGCCATCGACGGTGCAGTCGTCGATCGCCTTTACCTCGATGGCCGGCGGCAACGTGCCTGCCGCCATCTGCTCGGCCTCGGCATCCAACATCTTCGGCATGTTCCTGACGCCACTGCTCGTCGGCCTGCTGTTTTCCGTCGGCGGCCATGGCGGCTTCTCCTTCGACGCATTGCAGCAGATCCTGCTGCAGCTGCTTGCCCCCTTCATCCTCGGCCAGATCCTGCAGCCCTGGATCGGCGACTGGATCCGCGCCAAGAAGAAGATCCTGATGCCTGTCGACCGCGGCTCGATCCTGATGGTCGTCTATCTCGCCTTCAGCACGGCGGTGGTCGAGGGCCTGTGGCACACCTTCTCGATTGCCGATATCGCAGTCGTCATCGTCGCCGACATGGTCCTGCTGGCGATTGTCCTGGTGCTGACGATGTTCGGCAGCCGCTGGCTGGGCTTCAACAAGGCCGACCAGATCACCATCACCTTCTGCGGCTCGAAGAAGAGCCTCGCAAGCGGCGTGCCGATGGCGAACGTCATCTTCGCCGGCCAGTCGATCGGCGCGATCGTGCTGCCGCTGATGCTGTTCCACCAGATCCAGCTGATGGTCTGCGCCGTCATCGCCCAGAAATACGCCGCCGCCGCGGCCCGCCGTGCAACGGACAAGGAAATCGACGAGGCAACCAGCCCGGCATGAAGCATGTCGCGCAAAACTGTTCAGCGGTTTTGCGATAACGACATGCGTAAATAAAGTGCGAAAGCGCGAGAAGCGAATCTGAAAGATCGCGACGCGCTTTAAGCCGAAATAGAAAACGGCGCCCCGATGGAGCGCCGTTCGTTTTATCCGATAAGGATCTGATTAGCCGTTGATGATCTGCGCCTCGATGGCCTTCGGAGCCTCGACCGGTTCTGCAGCAATTGCGATCTTGCGGGGCTTCATGGCCTCGGGAATATTGCGCAGAAGGTCGATGTGAAGCAGGCCGTTCTTCAGCGAAGCGGCGGTCACCTCGACATGATCGGCAAGCTGGAAGCGGCGCTCGAAGGCGCGCTTGGCAATGCCGCGGTAGAGGAACTCGCCGCTTTCGGCAGGTTCCTCGTTCTTTTCACCCTTCACGGACAGCACAAGGGCATGGGCTTCGATCGAAAGTTCGGTCTCGTCGAAACCGGCAACGGCCATGGTGATGCGATAGGTGTTTTCACCGGTGCGCTCGATATTATAGGGCGGATAGGTCTGCGCCTGCTCCGGCTGGGCAAGGCTGTCGAGCATGGTGAAGAGCCGGTCGAAACCGACGGTCGAACGATAAAGGGGAGAGAAGTCTACGTGACGCATGATGTCCTCCTGTGGAAGCGACGTGTTGCGATGAAATGCCCCTGAGACCCCATCTTTGGCGGCCTTGGGACGGTTGCGCAGGCCCTGTTCGGCACCCGCAGAAAGGAGATGGTGATGGGATTCGAGGAGTTCAAGACCTTTTTGCAATCGCCTTGATCGGCCCGTGAACCCCGCATGAACGACAGGTTCGGAGCACGTTCAGGCGCATTCACTTAGGAATTTAGGCGTCGGGTGAAATCTGGTCCCGATGGCTGAAGTGCATCGTCCCTTCTTCTTCAGCCTCAACTTCGGCCGGCCGCGAGCACCCTCATGCTCCTGCCGGCCCTTTTCCCCCACCGCTTTCCAAGCCGGATGCCATGCGCTATCCCTGATGCGAAGCAGTCAGCAGCGGCGCATTGGCAAAGTCATGGATCAGGTTCTCTATTCGACGCCCGATAATCCCGCCCCGGAAAACCGCACGGAAGGGTTCTTCGAAACCCATGACGGCCAGCAGCTGCGATACGCCGTCTTCCGCTCGAGCGGCCAGATTGCCAAGGGCACCGTCGTCATCCTGCACGGCCGAAACGAATATATCGAGAAATATTTCGAGACGATCCGCGATCTGACGGCCAAAGGACTCTGGGTCGCGACCTTCGATATGCGCGGCCAGGGCGGCTCGCCCCGGCTCCTGAAGAGCCGCAACCATGGCCACATCCGCCGCTTTGCCGATTACGAGCGTGATCTCGACACCTTCCTCGAAAAGGTGGTGCTTCCGGATACCCGCCTGCCCTTCTATCTGCTCGCGCATTCCACAGGCGGCCTGATCGCGCTGTCGGCTGCGCCCTATCTCACCACCCGTATCGATCGCATGGTGCTGTCGGCGCCCTTCATCGGCCTGACCGGCCAGTCGGCCTCGCCGCGTGTCATCCGCGCTCTGGCCGGCACGCTGGCTGCCGTCGGCCTCGGCTTCCTGCCGCTGACCTCGAAACCGAAGGAGCCGAACTTCAGCGACAACCCGCTGACCTCGGACGAACACCGCTTCGAGCGCAATGTCGCAATGATGAAGGCTCATCCGGAATTGACGCTCGGGCCGCCGACGGCCCGCTGGCTGATCGAGGCTTTCCGCACGATGGACCGGGTCACCTCCCCCTATCATCTCTTCTCGATCACCATCCCGACCATCGTCATCGCGCCGACGCGCGACGGGGTCGTGCCCTACACGGCGCAGGAGCGGCTTTCACGTTATTTCCGCGCCGGCCAACTGGTGCCGATCAACGGCGCCCGGCACGAGATCTTCCAGGAACGGGATATCTACCGTGCCGCCGCCCTTGCCGCCTTCCACGCATTCATTCCCGGCAGCGATGCCGAAGAAAACCAGGACGTCGCCGCCCTCGGCACGTGAGCCGGATCGGCTTTGCCGACCGGGGGATCAGCGCTGCTGACCCTGGGATCAGCGCTGCAGGATGGCGATAGCCTGTTCGTAGACTGCGCGGCTGCCGGCAGCGATGATCGAGCCGCCGTTTTCCGGCCGTCCGCCGTCCCAGGTGGTGATGATGCCGCCCGCCCCCTCGATGACGGGAATGATGCCGCCGACGTCATAGGGTTTCAGGCTGTTTTCGACGACCAGATCGATATGGCCGGCGGCAAGCAGCGCATAGGCATAGCAGTCGCAGCCGTAGCGAAAGAGCCGTACCTGGCTCTCAATCTCGCGGTATTTCTCCATCTCCTCGCCGGCAAAGAGATGCGGCGAGGTAGTGAACAGGATGGCGTTCGAAAGCGTGTCGCACTGGCGCGTCGCCAGCCGCCGCTCGCCCTCCGGCCCGGTATAGATCGAGCCGTTCTGGTCGGCGAAATAACGCTCGCCGGTAAAGGGTTGCTCGATCATGCCCATGATCGCCCGGCCCGCCTGCTGCAGGCCGATCAGCGTTCCCCATACCGGCACGCCGGAGATGAAGGCGCGCGTGCCGTCGATCGGATCGATCACCCAGACATATTCGCGGTCGAGCCCGACATTGCCGTGCTCCTCGCCGAGAATGCCGTGACCGGGGAAACTCTCCTCGATCAGCGCCCGGATGGCGAGTTCGGCCGCCCGGTCGCCCTCCGTCACCGGGTCGAAACCGGAGGAAAGCTTGTTCGTGACATCGAGGCCGGAACGGAAGCGCGGCAGCGTCTCGGCTCGGGCGGCCTCCGCCAGGCGGTTGAAGAACGAACGGTCAGGAAGCATGATTTATCCGTTTGGCTGGCGGGAATGGCGCTTTTCATAGCGAAAAGCAACGGGAATGCAAACGCAGTAGGCAATCTGGATCTAACTGCCCAAAGATATCGCAGCGCAATATATTGCTTGACATTTGTGCAATGCAATAGTAGCGTCTTCATACAGTCTTCTGACTGTAAATACCCTCCTTGGGTGTTTCCTCCCTAGACTTAGCCGCGCTCACAAGCGCGGTTTTTTTTGGCCGGGAAGACGAAGGCCAGAGGTCAGCGGTATCGAAAAAGAGAGCTATTCGGCGGCCAGCGCCCGCTCGCCGGCAAATTTCTCGACGTATTCCGCCATCTGCTGCATGAAGTCCGTGACGGCATCCGCCACCGAGGCGAAATCCTCGCGTTTCTCCAGTGTCAGCTCATCGACATAGATGGCCCGGTTCACCTCGATCTGCAGCGCGTGCAGGCCGCGCGAAGGCCGGCCGTAATGTTCGGTGATGAAGCCGCCGGCATAGGGCTTGTTGCGGATCGCGGCGAAGCCCATTTCCTCGAGGATGGCGATGGCCGCGCGCGAAAGTTCAGCCGAAGCGCTGGTGCCGTAGCGATCACCGATGATGAAATCGGGTCGCGCAGTGCTGCCGGCAACGCGTACATTGCCGGGCATCGAGTGGCAGTCGATCAGCACGCCGAAGCCGAACTGCACATGCGTTCGTGCGATCAGCCGGCGAAGCGCCGCATGATAGGGCTTATAGACCGCTTCGACGCGGTCGAGCCCCTCCTGCACCGGCAGGCGCCGCGCATAGATCTCCATGTTCTCGGCGACGATACGCGGGATGGTGCCTAGCCCGCCGGCGACCCTGAGCGAATTGACATTGGCATAGGGCGGCAGCAGCCCGTCGAACATCCGCGGATCGAGCTCGTAGGGCTCGCGATTGACGTCGAGATAGGCGCGCGGGAAGTTGGCCGCCAGCAGCGGCGCGCCGAGTGCGACGGCCGAGCCGAAGAGCTCGTCGACATAGTGATCTTCGGAACGGCGGATGGCGATGCCCTCCAGCCTGGACTGGGCAATAAATTCCGGTGGATAAATACGGCCGCTGTGGGGGGAGTTGTAGACGAAGGGAATGGTCTGCGACACGGGCTCATGGACCTCAAAAAGCTCGTACTCGCGTATTTCCGGCACTTTCGGCCCTCTTTACCATGTCATGAACTGACTGCTTGGCCCATGTTGCCAGTTGCCCGGCCGCAAGTCCATACTATGTAGAAGGGATGGCGGTCACGCACAGACAATTCACCGGTTGTTTACCGGGTAAAGACTAGTGTAAACGGCTGGCAGCCCACCAAAAACCTATGGATCGCGGTCTGGATTGATGACTCAGAAGATACTTCTCGCCGAAGACGACAACGACATGCGCCGCTTCCTGGTGAAAGCGCTCGAAAAGGCCGGCTACAAGGTCCTTTCCTATGACAATGGCGCCAGCGCCTATGACCGGCTGCGCGAGGAGCCGTTTTCCCTGCTGCTGACCGATATCGTCATGCCCGAGATGGACGGCATCGAGCTGGCGCGCCGCGCCACCGAGCTCGACCCCGACCTGAAGGTGATGTTCATCACCGGTTTTGCTGCCGTGGCGCTGAACCCTGATTCGAAGGCGCCGAAGGATGCCAAGGTCCTTTCCAAGCCTTTCCACCTGCGCGATCTCGTCGATGAGGTCAACAAAATGCTTGCCGCGTAAGGCCTGCGGGCGGCGCGTCACAAAACTGAAAAAAGCCTATTGACGGCTCCGAAGGTTTTGTGATCTATGCGCCGCCATCGGATGGGCGTGTAGCTCAGCGGGAGAGCACTACGTTGACATCGTAGGGGTCACAGGTTCAATCCCTGTCACGCCCACCATCCGATCCCCTTGACCCGCAAGGGGAATTTGAAAAGCAGCTGGTAGCTGTTTTTCTGTTCTTCATGGCCTCGCCCAATCTTCGCCCACGAAACCGCTGTTTTGCAGCGGATAGGTGTTCCGGGTGGTGGTGCCCATAGACGCTGCGGATGATCTTCTCGGAGGTTCCGGAGAAGCCGGCCACCTCCCAGATTGGAACCCCGCGCTGCATCCAGGTGATGCAAGTGTGCTTCAGAATGTGCGGCGTGACGTCTTCGCCAAGTCCAGCCAACTCCCGCGCCCTTGCAAACCCCTTGCGCTCTTTAGCGATCAGCCGGCCATGATATTCGACCGGCCCCATGACAGTGATCTTGCGCCATCGCTCGGCGTGCGGCCGAAGGTTCGACGGGATCGGCACGGTCGGCCGCCGCTTGTTGGTTTCCCGCTCTCCCTGCCCCCGCCTGTAGAGAACGTCATTCGCAAGATCGAGCCATCCTCCGCTGGACGCTACCGAAGAATTCCAGCAGGTGCACGGGGTGGGAACCCCACCAGCTCCGGATGCGCCATGCTGGGCGCACGCTCCGTGCCATAGAACAGCAGCACGTCGGCGATGCTCACCTCCTGAGGCTCGCCCCGGCGCCATTCGGGTTTATGCTTCTCGGCAAGGTACTTTTCGAGCGCTCGATCAGCGCCAGCCCTGTCATCCGGGCCGCATCCTGTGCTGATCTCATTTGATCCGTCGAGGATAACTCAGACGGGTGGCCTGCCCTTGCGCTCGCGGAGGTATTTGCGGACCCCTTCGACTTTCGCGGCATAGTTCCCTCATTCTCTTGATGTCGTTGAGGCTGACATAGGTCTTGCCGGCGATGCTCTCGCACTCAAGGCGGTTTCATGGAATGGGCAACGCTACGCTTTTCCTAGGTTCGCGCTGATCTTCCGTACCACCCGAACCCTTTGCGCAGCAAAAGGCAGTCGCAACTATCGCGCCCCCGCACCCCTTTGCGCAAGCAGATGCCGCCGGAACTATCCGGCGGGAACGGCTGAAGCTTGCCTCGTTGCCGTTGTCGACGGGATCTGTTGACTATCAACAGGCTCCACCGAGAGAATCAGTTCCGACAAATCTTGTGATGGACTTTTGCCGAAACGCGTCGTCGCGATTCTAAAACGCGCCCACCAAACGGGGGCGCCGACAAGTGCAAACTGTGGATTATGTGGATAGCAGCAGGTCAACGGCCGGTTTTCACAAGTCTTTTCATGACCTTAGTGCTTCAGGTGGAAGGCTATGTTTTTAAACAGCTTTTAATTGTGGATGGAGAAAAACCTAGTTGGTGCAGATGCTTATGGCATGCACCCGTTCCACAGGGTGTTAATTTTCAACCCCTTGACGGAATCAACGGTTTCAAACTTTACTTTCCTCACTGATCGCCAATCGGGCGAGCAGGGCACGAAAAAGGCCGGGGGTGCAACCCCGGCCTCGTGTCGAATAAACCGAAGGCCTCGATCGGCAAAACGGCTCACCCCTTAACAACCCCAAGGATACTTGGGGAGGATGGCCTGTCAAGCTGATCGAGGTTTCTTAACCAGTAGGAAACTCGAAAATGAAGCATACGAACCACCGCCTCACTCTCGACGACGCCGTACAGGTCTGGCTGCACAGCTGGAACGGCGAGTATCAGCACGAGATCGCTTTCCGCTTCGGCGTCAATCAGGGACGCGTCAATGAAGTGCTGAAGGGTAAGCGCCACTCTGGCAGCGAGCAGATTGCTCGGGAAAAGCGCGACCTTCACTGACGTCATAGGGGGCGGACCCCGCACGCCCTTGAAGCTTGATGCCCACCCGCCGGACTGTGAGAACCCTCCGGCGGGTGATCGTCCGACCTTTCATTGAAAGTGAAGCGTAGATGAGCGCCCGATATAGTGAACCAAGAATAGACAAGACCGAATTCAACTGCCCACACTGCGGCGTTCGCGCCACCCAGCATTGGAACAACCTTCATCAGGATCGAGGGAAGAAGGGGGAAACGCCAATGCGATTTACTACGGAGAGTGCGGACGCGTTGCTGGCAAAGATAAGGCAGGAACAGCAGGCTGCGCCGCCCGAATCTTTTGTCAAAGATTTGTACCGCCGAGTTGGAGGGGAGACTTTCTTCGGTGGGGCTAGGGAGGCCGTCTACGATGCACGCGTTGTCTGGAATTTGAACGCTGCCCAATGTGATCATTGCGGCGACGTCTCGATATGGCTTCACTCACAGATGATCTATCCAGCCGGGAGCGATATTCCGGCCCATGAGGACATGCCACGCGTCGTAAAGGAAACGTTCGTCGAGGCAGCGAAGATTGTTTCAGCGTCACCCAGGGCGTCCGCTGCGCTAGCTCGACTTGCATTGCAGCAACTCTGCAAAGAGCTGGACTGCAAGAAAGAGCAGCTCCACGAGCAGATTGGTGAATTGGTGGCGAGGGGCCTCAGCCCAGACATTCAGAAAATGCTCGACTCGGTCCGCGTGATCGGAAACAACGCCGTCCATCCCGGCGAGATTGACATGAAGGACGACGAGCCGACTGCACGTTTCATCCTCGAATGTATGAATAGAATCGTTCAACGCCTGATTACCGAGCGGGTGGAGGTCGATGCCCTCTACAACTTGCTTCCAGAAGGCACCCGCATTGCGATTGAAAAGCGTGATGCGAAGCAACCGCAACCGGCACCAGCCGACAAGGAGACCGGTCCATGACGACCTACGCCTATGCGGCCACCTTTGAGCCGACGGACGGCTTCATCGTTACCTTCGAGGATGTCCCCGAGGCCATAGATGCGCTCGGTGTCGCCCTGCTCGCGATGGTGGTCGTCGGGCTTTTGTCAGATTCGTGCAGCTTGCAGTGATGGCGTGTTCGCATATGAGGACGTGCTCACGCGATCATCGATTGCACTACCGTTGCCGAAAGTTCAGCCCATCGTTGCCCAAGCATCCGGAAGCGCGGTTTTGTGACGGATAGATGACGAGTTTATGACAAAAAGCGTGTGATTTCAGCAACATAGACATGCCAGCCTACTGTCACGATCGACAATGTCGTTGCAGTGCAACATACCCTATGTAACTTCCGCGGCGAGGCAGGCACCGAGCCAAAAAGGTGCCGCTTCGGTCACACGGGGTGAAGACACGTAGGGACTGCCGAGCGCAGACGGTCTTCATCCTCTTGCATCTGAACTGGAGGTTATTCCATGAACATCAAGAGCCTTCTTCTCGGCTCCGCTGCTGCACTTGCAGCAGTATCCGGCGCTCAGGCTGCTGACGCTATCGTTGCTGCCGAGCCGGAACCGGTTGAATACGTCCGCGTCTGCGACGCCTACGGCACCGGCTACTTCTACATCCCGGGCACCGAAACCTGCCTCAAGATCAACGGCTACGTCCGTTTCCAGGTTGACGTTGCTCCGCACGCCAGCTCGATTGGCGCCGGCGGCGGTGGTGCTGTCGCCAACGACTCGGACTGGGATGCCCGCACGCGCGGTCAGGTTCAGTTCACGGCCAAGAGCGACACCGAATATGGTCCGCTGACCGGCGTTATCGTCATGCAGTTCAATGCTGACAACGCTTCTGCCCAGAAAGCCCAGCTGGACTCCGCTTACCTCGACATCGCCGGCTTCCGCGCTGGTCTGTTCTACAGCTGGTGGGACGATGGCCTCTCCGGCGAAACCGACGATATCGGTTCTCCGGTAACGCTGCACAACTCCATCCGTTATCAGTACGAAACCGACGCCTTCTACGCTGGCATCAGCGTTGACGAGCTGGAAGACAGCCCGTTCTATGATGGCGAAACCGCTAACAACTTCGGCGTTGCAGTCGGTCTCGGCGGCAAGGCTGGTGCATTCAGCTACCAGATCACTGCCGGTTACGACACCGACAACGAAGAAGGCGCCGTCCGCGCTATGGGTACGGTTGCTGTCGGTCCGGGCACGCTCGGCCTCGCAGTTGTCTACGCGACCAACCCGAACGCCTACTACAACAAGGCTGAATGGGCGATCGCTGCTGAATACGCCATCAAGGCGACTGACAAGCTGAAGATTACCCCGGCTGTCCAGTACTACAGCGACTACGGCGTCACTGCTGGCGAGTTCAACGACGGCGATGCCTGGAAGGCCGGCGTGACGATCGACTACCAGATCGTCGAGAACCTCTCCACGAAGATTTCGGTTCAGTACCTCGATCCGGAAGATGCTGACGACGTCACCTCGGGCTTCTTCCGCCTGCAGCGCGCGTTCTGAAAAAGGGCTGCCGGTTGGACCGGCGGCTGCAAATTCCTGATCTGACTGACCTCCGATCGGGAAAGAATGGGCCTGGACTTCCCTGCCTGGGCCCATTCCCCTTGACCAGACATGCGTCCAAGACGGCACGCTCGATGAGTGCCTGCCCCTATCTCGTGTCACATCGGTTCGTTGCCGATGTCCGGCGGCCTATGTCATTGCTGGACCTTGTAACCAGCAAGCTCAACCAACTTTTTACTCATCTGCCGCCGATTGCCGAGTTAGCCCTGCGGCCGAAAAAAATTTGCGTTTCAGCAACAACGGCGCCAAATTCGGACACAGACCCATGCCATGGCGAACCGAGGGTGAGGTAGTGATTCGCCTCGCCACGACACGGGGTTTGAGATCGAAATGAAGTTATCCGTGCTTGCCGCCGCCGCAATTTTTTCCGCCGCCCTTGCCTTGCCGGCCTCTGCCGCGCCGGCCGCGCCCGTCGAGACCTTTCCCGGTGCGCCCGGCGTCATTACCCTTTCCGGCAAATGCGCCAAGCTGGTCGTTGCCAAATTCGACGCCACCAAGGGCTGCAAGAACGAGCTTGCCAGCGTCACGCTGGCCAATGGCTTGGTGACCTTCATCTTCACCTCGGACGGCAAGGCGCTCGGCTTCCAGGGCGACGGCAGCGGCATCAAGCCCGCCTCCAACGGCAATGCCCGCCTGCCGCTCAGCCTCGTCACGACAGGTGTCGGCAACAAGATGACCGGAGAGGTCAAGGTTGCCGGCTTCTGCACCTTCGGCAATCCCTATGCCGGCAAGCCGATCGCGATCGAATGCACCGCCGAGAGCAAGGATTCCTCGTTTACCGGCAGCTTCCGTACCGGCGGCAAGCTGGTGAAAAAGGGTAAGTAGCCGCCCTCAGGCGCACCAGGCGCCGCCGGCGACCCCTGGTTTGCGTGCCAGGCCCTCGTTGATCAGCTGCGCGCCGAAAGAGCGCCCGTCGCGCGAGACGACGCGCGGCGCGCCAGAGGGCTCGCCCTTGCCCGCAGCATTCATGGTGAAGGGGCCGGCGTTCAGAAGCGCCAGCAGCCGCGACTTGGCGGCAAAGGCCACCCGGCGCTCGCCGTCACAGCGCGCCTGGTCAACCACCGGGCTCGCCATGTCGGCAATCACGATCTTTTCGCCCTTGTACCAGAAGACGCCACCGTCGCTGACGCAATTGATATGGGCGCCCTGCCCGCAATAGCCGAAGGCGACTGTCCCGGTTTCCGAAACGGCCGGGGAGGCCGGGGACGGCACTGCCTTTATCGGCTGGATCATCGGCGTCGGGATCGCCGCCGGCGGCAGCGATTGCGACTGTGGCAGCGGCAACGCGACTTTCGGCGTGGGTGCGGCAAGCGCCACCTGCTTCGGCGGCACGTCCTTCCTGACGACGGGCCTTGGCTCCGCCGTTTCCCGCGTGATCGACGTCGATTGCCTTGCAAGCATCGGCTGGATGCTCTTCCAATCGTCGTGGACGACGATGCCGCCGATCGCGGCAATGCCGATCACCGCCCAGGGCAGCAATCCGCCACCGCTGCTGCGCGCTTTGCTCTTTCCTCTGGCCGGCGCCTTGCGGCGGCCGCGTGTCGCTGTCTTGGCCATCTGTCCGATTCCCGTGAGGCCGGGATTATCGCTGCCCAATCCTTTCCGAAAGGTTGGCGCGGCGACAGGATGATGCCTGGTGCGCCGAACTTTCCCTCCAATGACATGCAAGCGCCGGCGCGGACCGGAGAGACCAACGGGACGGCCGAAACGCATGAGGGAAAAAAGCTGAACAAATTCCGCGCTCAGACGTTAGCCAGCGAAAAATTCCATCTATTCTGGGGAAAAATCCATGGATCTCATCATCGCCGACATAATACCGGCGTCGCGTATCCACTATCCCGTCATCTTCGCCCGCCTCTTCGGCGCCATCGTCTTCGGCGGGCTGATCGGCTTCGAACGCGAGGCACGCGACCGCCCGGCGGGCTTCCGCACCCATATTCTGATTAGTCTTGCCGCTGCCCTCTTCGCCATCATCTCGATCGAGGCCGTGCACATGCCGGGTTTTACCGATGACGAGCAGGTGCGCATCGATCCGCTGCGCGTCATCGAAGCAGTGACCGCCGGCGTCGCCTTCCTTGCCGCCGGCATGATCGTCTTTGCAAGAGGTCGGGTGCACGGGCTGACGACGGGCGCCGGCATGTGGCTCTCCGGCGCGATCGGCCTCGCCATGGGCTTCGGCTATTGGCCGCTCGCCTTCTTCACGACGATCGTCGCCATCTGCGTACTCTTCGCCTTCGGCAAACTCGAACAGCGGTTCGGCTTTAATTCCGGACAGCGTGTCGATCGCGATGAACAGAAATAGAAAAGCAAAGCGCCCGGCATCATGCCGGGCGCTCGTGTTGTCGGCGTGCCCTTCTGTGGGTCACTCGGCTGTTGGCCATTCAGCGCGTGTAGCCGAAGGATCGCTTTTACCAACCGACACGGTGCCGCCGATGGCGGAGAGCGGCTTCTGGCGTTTGCCGATATTGATGCGTTCGTCCGCCGCCTCGCGTACGGCCTTCCATTCATTTTCGTGCCGGATGAAGATTTCGCGGGGCACAAAGTTGATCGTCATATGTTTCTCACCCTGTTTCAAATCTACTGTCATCGCCCAAGGGCTTCCGGAATAGCCGTTATTTCTTGGTCTCTGCATTGCCCTTGATGTCGGGGCCACCCTTGGAAAGATCGGCGCCGGTAACATGGGCCGGCACGTGAATGTCGTGGTAGACGCCGGGCGTAAGCGTCAAGTCGACATGATGCGGCGGCAGCACCTGCGCCTTCTGCATGCGGTTCGGCTTCGACCGCTTCATGCGGTCGGACGCCTCCGTGCGTTTGTCGGGAAGATGGGTCGAAGTGTGCATCATCGGCCTCCTTTTTTAAGCTCAACCAGGGCCTAACGGGCGGGCATCAGGATGGTTCCAAAAAAAAATGCCCAATCTCGGTGTACCTGTCGGCCTTGACTGGCCCGCGAAGTTCATTACCTAGAGCCTATCCTGCAGCCTTCCAGACATCGGCTGACGGGGGAACTTTGGTGCCGGGCCCCTCTGGCGAGAGTTTTACGGCGCTCTCGTGATGTCGGTACCGCCTGCAGCTTAGCCGGCGGATTTTTCATCGATGAACAAGCTCACCATGCCTGACCCGCGTGCCCGTTGTGGCGTGCGGCGTCTTTCCAATTTTTCCACCCTCTTCGACACGATTTGCGGCCGCGAGGTGCGGCCATGAACCAGACTGTGACCTCTAAATCCTCGCTCAGCTATTTCCGCTGGGCTTTCATCGTCACTGCCCTCGGCCTCGTTCTCGGCGCCGTGCTCGGCTGGCAGACGACCGGCACGATCGGCGGCATGGCGACCGTCTTCTTCATCTGCACGGTGCTTGCCGTGCTGGAGATCTCCCTCTCCTTCGACAATGCCATCGTCAACGCCAACAAGCTGAAGGAGATGACGCCGGTCTGGCAGAAGCGCTTCCTCACCTGGGGCATCATCATCGCCGTCTTCGGCATGCGCATCGTCTTCCCGCTGGCGATCGTCGCGATCGCGGCACAGATCGGCCCCTGGGATGCTCTGGTGCTTGCCGCTCGCGAGCCTGCCGAATATGCCCGCATCATGAACGACGCGCACCTGCCGATCGCAGCCTTCGGCGGCACCTTCCTGATGATGGTCGGCCTCAACTATTTCTTCAATCACGAGAAGCAGGTGCACTGGATCGGCGGCCTTGAAAAGATGATGGCGCGTTCCGCCACCATCAAGGGTATCGAGATCGCCTTCGTGCTGGCGCTGATGCTGGTTTTCTCCTGGCTGATCGGCGGCGAGGAAGCCACTGTCTTCGTCCATTGCGCCATCTACGGCCTGCTCACCTTCCTCGCGGTCGAGGTGGTCGGCGGGCTGCTCGATGCCTCGCAGCAGACGATGAGCGCTGCCGCCAAGGGTGGCCTCGGCGCCTTCATCTATCTAGAAGTGCTGGACGCCAGCTTCTCCTTCGACGGCGTCATCGGCGCCTTTGCGCTGACGCAGAACCTCTTCGTCATCGCCATCGGCCTCGGCATCGGCGCCATGTATGTGCGCTCGATGACGATCATGCTGGTGGAGAAGGGAACACTTGCCGAATACCGCTATCTCGAACATGGCGCCTTCTATGCCATCCTGATCCTCTCGGTGATCATGTATGCGCAGACCATGGTGCACATCCCCGAAGTCATCACCGGCCTCGGCGGCGCGGCCTTGATCGGCCTGTCCCTCTGGTCATCCATCCGCCACAACAGGCGCGAAAAGGTGGAGGGTCATGGCATCAGGCAGGAGGAGCTTCACGCCTGACATCGGGTGTCACAGCGCGCCGCGCTGCTGCATCCGTAGGGATAAAAATAAAGCCCGCGACCATCCGGTTGCGGGCTAATTCATTCATGCATGGCTTGAAGGTGTTAGCGGGAGACCTGACCGAAGGAGGCCGGGTCGATGCCGAGCTTCGTGAGATCATTGGCGCGCGGGCGACGGCCTGCTTCGACAGCGGCGCTGACAGCGTTTGCAGCCCCAAGGACGGCGAATGCGCGGCCAAAGAAGCCAGTGCGGATTGAATTGCGAAGTGCGGACATTGTCCTTTTCCTCTTGCTCTATGATTGACTATCCATAGATGGCGTCACGCATAGACCTCCACAATGCTCAGAAAATCACCTCAGCCATGCAAAAAACAGCAGGCCGGCACATGTCTCCATGGCCGGCCTCGAGGGAGGGGTGGATCGTCTTCTTATTTTAGTCTTCGTTTGCCGCAAGTTGCGACAGCACCTGACCTCTGCCGCGCAGCCGCAGGATCAGCGGGATGAGGAAGGCGGCGGCTGCAACGATGAGCAAGCCTGCCGCGATCGGCGACATCACAAGCGTCGTGACGTCGCCCTGGCTGATCGCCAGCGCCCGGCGCAGCTGCTGTTCGGCAAGCGGGCCGAGGATCAGGCCGACGACGGTAGGCGCGATCGGATAGCCGAAGAGCCGCATCACATAGCCGAGCAGGCCAAAAGTGAGCAGCATGCCGAGCTCGAACACGGATGGATTGGCGCCGATTGTCCCAAGCGTCGCAAACAGCAGGATGCCCGCATAGAGCCATGGCTTCGGGATTGTCAGCAGCTTTACCCAGAGCCCGATCATCGGCAGGTTCAGCACCAAAAGCATCGCATTGGCGATGAGCAGGCTGGCGATCAGTCCCCAGACGAGCTGCGGATTGGTGGCAAACAGCAGCGGCCCCGGCTGCAAGCCGTACTGCTGGAAGCCGGCAAGCATGATCGCCGCCGTCGCCGTCGTCGGCAGGCCGAGCGTCAGAAGCGGCACCAGCGTGCCGGCGGCCGAGGCGTTGTTTGCTGCCTCGGGACCGGCCACCCCTTCGATCGCGCCATGGCCGAACTCTTCCGGGTTTTTCGCCAGCCGCTTTTCGGTCGCATAGGAGAGGAAAGTTCCGATTTCGGCGCCGCCGGCCGGCATCGCGCCGATCGGGAAACCGATCAGCGTGCCGCGCAGCCAGGGTTTCCATGAGCGCGACCAGTCCTCAGCGGTCATCCAGAGCGAACCCTTGACCGCCTCGATCTTTTCCGCGATCCGGTTGCCCTGCGCGGCGATATAAAGCGTCTCGCCGATCGCAAACATCGCCACCGCCAAGGTCGTTACCTCGACGCCGTCGAGCAGGTCGGGAATGCCGAAGGAAAGCCTGGCCTGCCCCGTCTGTTGGTCGATGCCGACCATGGCGAGCGCAAAGCCGATAAACAGCGAGGTCAGGCCCCTGAGCGCTGAATCGCCGAAAGCCGAGGAGACGGTGACGAAGGCAAGTACCATCAGCGCGAAATATTCGCGCGGCCCGAAAACCAGCGCCAGCTTGACGATGTAGGGAGCGATGAAGGCAAGCCCGAGCGTCGCGATCAGGCCGGCGACGAAGGAGCCGATCGCCGCCGTCGCCAGCGCCGGTCCGCCGCGCCCGGCGCGCGCCATCTTGTTGCCCTCGAGCGCGGTGACGATCGAGGCGCTTTCACCCGGCGTGTTGAGCAGGATCGAGGTCGTCGAACCGCCATACATGCCGCCGTAATAAATGCCGGCGAACATGATCAGCGAGCCGCCCGGATCGAGTTTGTAGGTGACGGGCAACAGCAGCGCCACGGTGAGTGCCGGGCCGATGCCGGGAAGCACGCCGACGGCGGTGCCCAGCGTCACGCCGACCAGCGCATAAACCAGGTTCATCGGCTGCATCGCAACCAGGATACCCTGCCATAGGAATTCGAATGTGCTCATCTTGGTGTCCCAAGCGGCCTTCCCGACCATCCGATTTCGGGGTCAGGCGCCGCGCAAAATCAAAAGAGCTGACAGCGCGTCCGCGCGGTCAGAAGAACAGATGTTCGAGCGGGCCGGCCGGCAGCGTCAGTTGCAGCAGCTGCGAAAAGATCGCCCAGACGACAAAGCTGAGGACGATGCCAAGCGGCAGCGAGATCCAGAGCTTACGCTTGCCGAAGCCGCGTGCCGTCAGCGCGAAGAGGATGCCGGTCGCGATCGAGAAGCCGGCGACGCGCAAAAGCAGCATCTGGCCGGCAAGACCGGCGACGATCCAGATGACGGGTGCGACTTCCTGCCGGTCACGTTCGGGAAAATCGCCGCGCCAGGCTTCGAAGGCGGTCCAGATCCCGAGACAGAAGAGGCCGAGTGCCACCACTTGAGGCACAGTCGCCGGACCGATGCGGTCGTACTGCGCAATCGTTTTCAGATGCAAGGCATCCCAGGCCATCACGCCGGCGACGACGAAGAGGAAAACGGCAATGATGAACGCCGCCCAATCAGGGCGGCGTTCGGTTGCCGAGGAGGGGCTATCCTCGCTCATTGAACAAGTCCGATATCTTTGAGAATGCCTTCAGTGGCCGAGACATCCTTTTCGAGCTGCGCCTTGAAGGCGTCGCCGGACAGATAGGTGTCGGCCCAGCCCTTGGTCTTCAGGGTTTCCTGCCAGGTGGCGGAGCTGTGCAGTTTCTCGAAATCGGCGGTGACGCTTGCCACCTGCTCTGCCGACAGGCCGGGAGCAGCGGCAACCATGCGCCAGTTCTGAATGGTGACGTCGGTGCCGGCTTCCTTCAGCGTCGGCGCATCGACGCCGTCGATACGCTTGTCGCTGGATACGGCGAGAAGACGGAGCGTGCCCGACTTCACCTGCGATTCGAATTCGCTATAGCTCGAGACGCCAGCCGTGACCTGGCCGCCGAGAATGGCGGCGAGCGCTTCACCGCCACCGGAAAAGGCGACATAGTTGATCTTGGTCGGGTCGACGCCGGAAGCCTTGGCGATCAGGCCGACGGCGATGTGGTCGGTGCCGCCGGCCGAACCGCCGCCCCAGGAAACCGCACCCGGATCTTTCTTCAGCGCCGCGACCAGATCGGCCATGGTCTTGATCTCGGAGGCAGTCGGAACGACGACGGCCTCATATTCGCCGGTCAGACGGGCGATCGGGGTAACGTCCTTGAGCGTCACCGGCGACTTGTTGGTGAGGATCGCGCCGACCATGACATAGCCGCCGACAATCAGCGAATTCGGGTTGCCGGCAGCCTGGCTGCTGAACTGCGCAAGGCCGATGGTGCCGCCGGCGCCCGGAACGTTCTGGACCTGCACGTTGCCGGAGATCTTCTCCTGCTGCAGCGCGGTCTGCAGCGAACGGGCCGTCTGGTCCCAGCCGCCGCCGGGAGCGGCCGGCGCGATGATGGTGTAATCGGCCGCATAGGCCGGCAGCGCGATAGTCGCTGCAAGAAGGGTTGCAATGAACGTATGCTTCACGATGTGTCCTCCGTCGGCGGCTGAGCAGACCGCCTGTTATTCTCAAGGGAATCGGGAGGAATGGCTGCCAGCGGACGCAAGCGTCCTGAATGACGAGCGGAATACCTCCCAAGGCTTCAGCTCTCCGCCTCCACGGAGAAGAAGTAGCCAAAGCGACCACAACAACCTGTCATTTAGCTGACATCGGTGAGATATCCAGAAGGACACGACACTTTTTTGCCGTAATTGGCAGTTGCCGGTCTAAATCCCGGTTCTTCGCTGCCGCATGGCCAGTACTTCTAGTCGCCGCGAAGTATGGCCGCGAGCCTCATCTGGCGAGAGCTACAGGCGGAGCGATCCAAAGCTCTATAAGGAGGGCAAAGCCCACCGAAAGCGCCTTCACTGCATCCGCAGAACCTCGTTCCAATGCGCGATCAGCCGCGCCCGCTTCACCTGGTCGAGATAGACCATCAATCCGGGGCTGACCGGCACCGGCCGCAGTTGGGCGCCGAGCAGTTCCTGCAGCGTATTGGCGGTATTCTCGCCTGCCACCTCGGGGCTGACCGCCGGGATCTGCAGCTCGCGCGCCAGGATCGTCTGCCCTTCCCTCGACATGAAGAAGGTAAGGTAACGCCGACCGAGTTCCGGATCGGCGGCGGCCTGCGGCACCAGCCCGATCCGCGACATCACCACGGTATAATCCTTCGGCAGCACGATGCCGACATCGGGATAGCGCGACGCCCAGTCGGCCGCATAGGAGCCGAGAATATTGTAGCCGAGCACGAAGCGCCCGTCGGCAACGCGTTCGAGGATCGCCGAACTCGTCGAATAAAGCTTGACGCCGGCAGCCCCCATCGCCCCGATCACCGACCAGATGTCGCCGAACTGCTCCTGGTCGCGCGCCATGAAAAGAAAGCCGACGCCCGAGCGCTCGATATCGTAGGTGCCGATCCGCCCATAGACGTCGTTGCCCTTGCGTTTCAGATAATCGACGAATTCAGCCCGCGAGCTCGGCACCGGCTCATGCGCAAAGCTCGGCTTGTGATAGACGAACACCGCCGGCTCGAAGGTGAGCGCATAGGCGGTGTTGCGCCAGTTCGCCCATTTCGGCCATGCACCGCTCATCGGCAGGTTGCTGACCTGGGCATATCCGTCGTTGGAAAGCTTTACCTGCAGGTCCATCGCCGAGGAAAAGGCGAAATCCGCCGTCTTCTTGCCGGCATCCGTCTCCCTGACGATCCGGTCGTAAATATCGCCGGTCAGCATGTCCTCGTATTTGACCGCGACATCGGGATTGGCCTCCAGGAAACCCCGGATCATTGGCTGCGCCAGAGGCTCGTCGAGCGAGGAATAAACCGTCAGCACCGGCGCATCGGCGGTGCCCGATTTTGCCGGATAAAAGGTCTGGTCGGCGTGCGCGAAGCCCGGCCAGAACGCCAGCAGCAAGATGAAAACTCTCCTCATGCAGCAACAATGCCTGAGCCCGCCGGGAGGAGCAAGGGCGCCGGACTAGGCAGCGACCCACTCCATCAGCGCATTCTGCGCATGCAGCAGAAAAGCCTTGGCGATACGGCTTCGGCAGAGCGGATGTTCCATCGCCCCCGCCGTTACCTCCTCGCCGCGCCGAACCGGCGGGCACGGCAGGGAGATCGCACCCTCCGACAAACGATCGAGCAGATACCCTGATCGACAAACTCACTGCATTGGCCGACAAGGCGTCCATCGCCATCCGGGAGCTCAAGGAGCGGGATTGGGCCGACGGAGGAAGCCATTCTCTGGGCGAACGCGGGCGGGCTGAGTGGCATTTGGGGTCGGGGAGCACTTTACTACTAGGCGACCCAACTTCGCGACCTAGGTGTCCCCTATGCATCCAAACCACATTTGAGCTGGTTTGCTCCTATTCAGTTTTGATGCCTGTGTTTAGCGTCACATAATAACGCGCAACAGCAACATCCATCTCTGCAATTACCAGTTGATACACCAATCGGGCACTCTTAGCGCCACCGTCTGAAGCTCTCAACGTAAGATCAATTATTTCCTGGGGTGAGTTGGCCATTCGAAAAGTTGGAGCCACAAGTAGATCATATCCGTCCTTGTTCCATTCAGTGTCACCTTGATCGTCAGATTTTGCTATTTCATCTTCCATTTCACTATCAATTCGCCGCTTTGCATCGGACAGCATTCGTAGGACTTCCTCAAGGTCTCCTTGCCCGATTGGTCTCTTTTGATCGCTCATCCGAGACTTTGCGCGTGTCGTGATCTCCTCTAACTCATGAATGGCCGCCATAGCAGCACCCACAGCGGCGTTGAACTTTTTCGACGGAACCCGCAGAATTTTGGGTGATGGGTCCGGCTCTGCTTTGCGTCGTAGGAAACCAAGCATTGTGTGTTCTCTCGTTCAAGGGGAACCGCCCGGGTTTGCCGGAGACCGTTTGGTTTAAGTTATGCGGCCATGGCTGGCGCGTCCAGCATGACGTAGTATCGTTCTTCAGCTTCGGCTGGTGGAATGTTGCCGATGGGCTCCAGAAGACGGCGGTGCCGCCGCGCCAATGAGGACTTGGCCATCTGCATGCGCGCCTTGTCGACGTCGACTATCCCGGCGCCGACAAGGTTCGTGTCATGATGGATAACCTATCAACCCACACGACCTCCGCCGTCTATCAGACCTTCCCAGCCGCCGAGGAGCGCCGGATTTTGCGACGTCTGGAGTTCCACTACACGCCCAAGCACGCCAATTGGCTCAATATGGTCGAGATCGAGATCGGCGTCCTGTGCCGCCAATGTCTTGACCGCCGCATCGCCAGTCGCGACAGCCTTGAAACCGAGGTCCGGACCTGGCTGCGACGCCGCACCGAAAGGGCCATCGCATCCGATGGATGTTCTCAACACAGCACGCAAGAGCCAAGATGGCAAAATCATATCCAACGCCATCGCTCAGCGAGGCAGGAAAAGTGTGTAGCGGTTTTCCCAGGCAAAGCGCGAAGCGCTTTTGCCGGGAATTGCGTAAAGACAAAAGGATAGAGCGGTTCTGCGCTTCCGTTAAAAGCTGAATCGCTCTAGGTCGCGACCCACTCCATCAGCGCATTTTGCGCATGCAACAGAAAGGCCTTGGCGACGCGGCTTTGGCAGAGCGGATGCGCCATCGCCTCCGCCGTCACCTCCTGGCCGCGCCGAACCGGCGGGCACGGCAGAAAGATCGCATCCTCCCGCAAACGATCGAGCACATCGGCCCCGATCCGGTAGCCGGCGAGCGCGTCCGAGGCGGCATCGCCCGGCCATGAATCGGTGGTGACGACGTCGGCATTCGATAGCTCGCCCATATCGGTGCTCACGCGGAAGCGTCCATTGAGCAACGCGGCGTCGCTGATGTGCCAGTGTTCGGGATAGACCTGCACCACCTCGATCGGCAATGCGATCGACGCTTCGGCCCAGGAGCGGAGGATATTTGCGTCCGCCGCCACGCCAACGACCTTCAACCCATCGATCAAGCCGCGCCGGCTGTTGATATAGGCAAGGTCGCCGAGCGTCTCGCAGGGATGGTTGGAGCGTGTGCGCGCGTTGATGACAGGGACCGGCGAGGCTGCCGCCACCGCCTTCAATGTCGCAAACTCCTTCGTGCGGATCACCAGCATGTCGAACCAGTTGCCGAGATAACCCGAGAGATCGCCGGTTTCCTCCCTGGCATTGAAGCCGATCGGCACATGCACGCAAATACCGCCCATCGCCTGGATGCCGAGATCGAAGGCGGTCGTATTGCGCCAGCCGCCGTCATCGACAATCAGCGCGACGCGTTTGCCCGCAAGGCTCTGCGGCATCGTGCGCTCATCCCAGGCTTTGGCAAGCTCACCGGCGCGACCGATGATCGACCGCAGCCCGGCCTCCGGAATGTCGTGAAACTCCAGAAAATTCCGGGCCAAATCCGTCATCCAAAATCTCCGTCAGCCATGACACGTCACCACAATACCTTTCGCTGGCCTCACGACAATCGCCGAAGCAACCGCGAATCACATTGCATACCGCGTTGGATACCCTGGCGATTCGTCTTCCAAGCCATGCCCCTGGGTCCGGCTCAAGCCTTAAATCGTTCGGCGATCGGTTTTATGATGCCGACACGGGAAGTATCGGCCAAGGCAGAACACTGGGTTTTTCTCCGAAGCAAATTGCCTTTTCATCACAAAGGATTAGTGACTGGCTCCATCCTTCACCCATTTAGAGTATTGATGAAGATCGACGACGTTATATGGTCGCGCTGCCGCGTTAAAACGTCGAGACCGCCCGAATTTCTTATTTCGGGGGACGACTCTATGCGACAAAAACTCTATAAAAAGTTAGACTAAACTGGGAAGATCCATGGGAGGGGTCATGGAACGACGACTGAGCGCTATTCTCGCTGCAGACGTCGTCGGCTACAGCCGGCTGATGGGCATCGATGAATCCGGCACGTTGCAGGCGCTGAACCGCCATCGCTGCGAGCTGGTCGACATTCGTATTTCAGACTACAAGGGCCGGATCGTTAAACTCACCGGCGATGGCATCCTTGCCGAATTCCAGAGCGTGGTGAATGCGGTGGCCTGTGCCGCCGAGATCCAGCGCAGCATGGCCGCCCGTAACGAGAACGTGCCCAAGGACGAGCGCGTCGAATTCCGCATCGGCATCAATCTCGGCGACGTCGTGGTCGAGAACGGCGACATATTCGGAGATGGGGTCAATCTCGCCGCCAGGCTTGAGCGTATCGCAGCGCCGGGCGGCATCGCCGTGTCGGCCTCGGTGCGTGACCAAGTCGGCTCGCGCCTCAATCTTGGCTTCGAATTCATCGGCGAACATATGCTGAAGAACATCAGGCAGCCTGTTCAGGTCTATACCGTCAGCTTGGCGCCGCCTTCCTCCGCCAGATTGGTCGCGCAGAATCGCAATACCTGCTTCATCGCGGTGCTGCCCTTCACCAATATGAGCGGCGATGCCGATCAGGATTATTTCTCCGACGGCATTACCGAAGATATCATCACCGATCTTTCCAAGA
This sequence comes from Rhizobium sp. CRRU65, assembly GCF_048551595.1. Lineage (NCBI taxonomy): Bacteria > Pseudomonadati > Pseudomonadota > Alphaproteobacteria > Hyphomicrobiales > Rhizobiaceae > Rhizobium > Rhizobium sp. CRRU65. Next base: position 108,628 of record NZ_JBLYZH010000010.1, read on the forward strand.
TCTCCAGCCTGCACGTCGTGCCGCGCAATACCATCTTCACCTATAAGGGCATATCGGTGAAGGTGAAGCGGCTCGCCCAGGAGCTTGGCGTGCGCTACGTGCTCGAGGGAAGTGTACGCATCGTCGGCAATCGCGTGCGCATTTCCGGTCAGCTGATCGATACCGCCAATGGCGACCATCTCTGGGCCGAGCGTTACGACCGCGATATGACTGACATCTTTGCCATCCAGGACGAGATCACCCATGCGATCGTCGGCCAGTTGAAGGTGCGCCTGCTACCGGAAGAGAAGAAGGCGATCGCGACTGAGCCGACCGCCAATGTCGAGGCCTATACCTACTATCTCAGGGGCCGCCAGCTCTCCCACACCTGGACCAAATCCTATCTCCAGCTCGCAAGGCGCATGTTCTGCAAGGCGGTCGAGCTCGATCCGGATTATGCCCGCGCCTATGCCGGCATCGCCGATTGCGACGCGGCGATCCGCGACTGGGCACCTGACGACGTGCCGCTGAGGCGCATCCTCGAGATGAGCGCCCGTGCCCTGGCGCTTGATCCCGACCTTCCCGAAGCCCACGCCTCTCATGGTCTCGCTTTGCATCAGAGCGGCTATGACGATAGGGCGGCGGCGGCCTTCGAACGTGCCCTGGCGCTCGACCCGAACCTCTTCGAGGCGAATTTCCATTATGCCCGGTTCTTCTTCATGCACGGCAACTTTGCCGAATCGGTGCAATATTTCACCCGCGCCGCCGCAATCCGTCCGGACGACTACGTCTCGCCGATCCACCTGATGTCGGCCTACCGCTCGCTCGGCCGGGTGTTGGACACGGAAAACTGGGCGCGCCTCGGCCTGCTGCGCGCCGAACGCGCCCTGAACCTCAATCCGGAAAATTCCGGCCCCGCCCATCGCGGCGCGCTGGCGCTTGCCCATATGGGCGATGCGACAAGGGCACGCGACTGGGCGGCGCGTGCGATCGCCATCGATCCCGACGACATCGTCGCCCAGTATAATCTCGCCTGCGTCTATTCCGTTCTCGGCGACGTCGACCAGGCGATCGATCTGCTGGAGAAGCTGCTGCCGAACAGCTCCGTCTACCATATCAAATGGTTCGACAATGATTCCGATCTCGACAACATCCGCGACGATCCCCGCTTCCGGAAGTTGCTCACCGCCGCAATGATGCAGCGCGAACGGATCGAAAGGACCGGAAGCTAACGCCGGTCTTTCCCGGCGTTCACCCAATCTTCAAAATCGCTGTGACATCGCTACAGCACCTCTGTAATCTCCTATGAAAACAGGGGGACATCTGTGCGCATCCTGCTCACCGAAGACAATATCGCGCTGGCCGACGGCCTGTCGGCGATCTTGCGCGGCACGGGCCATGCCGTTGATGTCGTGCATGATGGTGCGTCTGCCAATGCGGTCATCGCCGCGGAAAATTTCGATCTGGTGATCCTCGACCTCAACCTGCCGGAGATGGACGGTCTCGACGTGCTGCGCGCCATGCGCGCCCGGCAGAATCAGGCCGCCGTTCTCATCCTGACCGCGCGCGGCACGCCGGAAGAGCGGGTGAAGGGGCTCGATCTCGGCGCCGACGATTATCTGATCAAGCCCTTCGACATTGCCGAATTCGAGGCCCGGGTGCGCGTGCTGCTGCGCCGCCAGGCCGGGCTGCGCTCGGCGACGGTCGGCTTCGGCGGCATCTCCTTCGATCTCAATTCCCGCACCTTTTCAGCAGGCGCCACTCCGCTCGATATTCCTGCTCGCGAGCTCGGTCTGCTCGAAATCCTCTTCATGCGGGCCGGCAAGGTCGTCGCCAAGGAAGCGATCATTCAATCGCTGACCGCCTTCGACGACGACATTTCCGCAAACGCCATCGAGCAATATGTCAGCCGCCTGCGTAAGCGCCTGTCGCCGCACGGCCTGACCGTCAAGACCGCGCGCGGCATCGGCTATTATCTCGACAAGCTGCCCGAGGCCTCATGAAAGCCGCCTATTCCCTCCGGCGCCGGCTGCTCTTCTGGCTGCTCGTCTCGACAGCCGTCATCGGTACGCTGGCACTTGCCGATACCTATCGCGAGGCGGTCCAGACCTCCAATATCGTCTCCGACCGCGTGCTCGCCGGTTCCGCGCTGGCGATCGCCGAGCGCGTCGTCGTCGCCGAGGACGGCACGCTGCAGGTCGATATCCCCTATGTCGCACTGGAGATGCTGACCTCGGCCGCGCAGGATCGCGTCTTCTACCGCGTCGACGGCCCGCCGGGCCAATTCATCACCGGCTACCAGTCCCTGCCGGTCCTCAAGAAGACGCCGGGCGATGCCGCCGCCTTCGCCGACGATAGCTTCCGCGGCGAGCCGATCCGCATCGCCACACTCGAACGCTCCGCCTCGACAGGCATCCGCTCTGTGCCCTTCGTGGTGACGGTCGCCGAAACCACCATCGCTCGCCGGCAGCTGGCGCAGGCGATCCTCGTCCGCTCCGCACTCCGTCTCGCCTTCATGATCGCGGGCGCTGCCGTCATCGTCTGGATCTCGGTCACGGTGGCTCTGCGCCCGCTCTACAAGCTCGGCGACGCCATCGGCGAACGCAGCCCCGATGACCTGCATCCGATTGAGCAGACCGTGCCGAGCGAGGTCGAACCGCTCGTCGATACGGTGAACTCCTTCATGGTCCGCCTGCAATCGGCGCTCGATGCGCTCCGCCATTTCACCGGCAATGCCAGCCATCAGCTGCGCACCCCGCTGGCGATCATCCGCACTCAGCTCGCCCTTTCCGCCCGTGCCGGCTCGCTCGACGAGGCCCAAGCGGCGGCACTGAAGGGCGACCAGGCGGTGGCACATGCCGAACGCATCATCGCCCAGCTTCTCCTGATGGCCAAGATTGACGCCGCCACCGCCAAGGAGGCGCTCACCGCCTCCGCCATCGATCTCGCCGCCATTGCCCAGGAGATCACCGGCGAACAGATCCCGACGGCCGCTGTTGCCGGCATCGATCTCGGCTTCGAGGGCGAGAGCCCGGCGATGGTCCGCGCCGAGCCGCTGCTGATCGGCGAAATGCTGCGCAATCTTGCCGGCAATGCCATCGCCTATGCCGGTAAGGGAGCTGAGGTCACCGTCCGCATCATCGCCGCGTCAGAGACGGTCCGCCTCGAAGTCGAGGACAATGGCCCCGGTATTCCGCGCGAGAAGCTGGAAGCAGTGCGCCGGCGTTTTTCGCGCGGCAATGAGTCCGGTGCGCCCGGTGCTGGCCTCGGCCTGCCGATCGTCGAAGAAATCGCCAATCTTTTCAATGCCGCGCTGACGCTGGAGCCGGGCACAGGCGGTAAGGGCCTGAAGGCGGCGGTTACCTTTGCCAAGGCAGCGTAAAAGCCTTTGGCAATTCAAAATGCGACTGCGTCCTTTGCGCGTCTAAAACGACACGCGGCGCTGTAGACCTTTCCGCCTTGCTTTCTTTCGCTGCATTGCACACACTGATCTCGGGAACAGCAAGCCGCACGACGATGCGAGCCGGATAAAAAGAGAAATATGTCGATCAAAGCCAGCATCTATCATCTGACGCATTACATCTATGACAAGCCGGTTCGCCTCGGCCCACAGATCATCAGACTGAAACCTGCCTCGCATTCGAAGACACGGGTGCTCAGCCACTCGCTGAAGGTCACGCCTTCCAACCATTTCGTCAATCTGCAGCAGGACCCCTACGGCAACTACCTTGCCCGCTACGTCTTTCCGGATCCGGTGACCGAGTTCAAGATCGAGGTCGATCTCGTCGCCGACATGACGGTCTACAATCCGTTCGACTTCTTCGTCGAGGAAGAGGCAACCAAGTGGCCGTTCGGATACCCCGAAACGATCCAGGAGGATCTGTCGATCTACATGACGCCGGAGCCGGCCGGTCCGCGCCTCAAGGCGCTGCTGCCGACGCTCGACTGGTCGCCCGACCAGCCGACGGTGGACATGGTCGTCGGCCTGAATGCCCGCCTGCAGCGGCAGATCGGCTATGTCATCCGCATGGAAACCGGCGTGCAGACGCCGGAGGAGACGCTGGAAAGCGCCAAGGGTTCCTGCCGCGACACCAGCTGGCTGCTCGTCCAGATCCTTCGCCATCTCGGCCTCGCCGCCCGCTTCGTCTCCGGCTACCTCATCCAGCTGACGCCGGACCTGAAGGCGCTTGACGGCCCCTCCGGCACCGAAGTCGATTTCACCGACCTGCATGCCTGGGCTGAGGTCTATCTGCCTGGTGCCGGCTGGGTCGGTCTCGATCCGACCTCCGGCCTGCTGACCGGGGAAAGCCACATCCCGCTTGCCGCCACACCGCATTTCCGAAATGCCGCTCCGATTTCCGGCGGTTATTTCGGCGAGGCCGAAACCGAATTCGCCTTCGACATGAAGGTATCGCGCGTCGCCGAGCACCCGCGCATCACCAAGCCCTTCTCCGATGAGAGCTGGGACGAACTCAACGAACTCGGCGAGAAGGTCGATCGTGTCCTCGAAGCCGAGGACGTGCATCTGACGATGGGCGGCGAACCGACCTTCGTTTCGATCGACGATTTCCAGTCCGAGGAGTGGAACACCGCCGCCGTCGGCCCGACCAAGCGCGAAAAGGCCGACGTCCTGATCCGCAAGCTGCAAGAACGCTTCGCCCCCGGTGGTTTCCTGCATTACGGCCAGGGCAAATGGTATCCGGGCGAAAGCCTGCCGCGCTGGACCTTCTCGCTCTACTGGCGCCGCGACGGCAAGCCGGTCTGGCAGAACCTCGATCTGGTCGCCGCCGAAGGCAAGGATACCGGCGTTACCGCCGAGGATGCCGAAAAGCTCCTGACGGCGATCGCCAAGGAGCTGGCGATCAAGCCTGACATGGTGCAGCCGGCCTATGAAGATCCGGCCGACTGGATCATCAAGGAAGGCAACCTTCCCGAAAATGTCGATCCGGCGAATTCGAAGCTGAAGGATCCTGAGGAACGCAACCGCATCGCCCGCGTCTTCGCCCGCGGCCTGACCGTCGCGACCGGCTACATTCTTCCGGTCCAGGCATGGAACGCCAAGGCAGCGGAAAGCCGAGTCTGGGTCAGCGAGAAATGGCGCACCCGCCGCGGCAAGATCTTCCTCGTCCCGGGCGACAGTCCGATCGGTTACCGCCTGCCGCTCGGCACGTTGCCCTATGTTGCCCCGGCGCGTTACCCCTATATCCACCCCGCCGATCCGACGATCCCGCGCGAACCGCTGCCTGATGTTTTTGTACCGGCCGGCCGCGCCATGCCGGAAGCCTCTTTCCATGCCGATGAGAGCAATCGCGGCCGTGTCGAACAGACGCTCGGCGAACTCCGCGGTGCCGTGCGCACCGCCATGTCGGTCGAGCCGCGCGACGGCAGGCTCTGCATCTTCATGCCGCCGGTCGAGCGCATCGAGGATTATCTCGAGCTGATCGCCGCAGCCGAAAACGCCGCAGCCGAACTCAAGCTTCCCGTCCATATCGAAGGTTATCCGCCGCCGCAGGACGAGCGCATCAACGTCATCCGCGTCGCCCCGGATCCCGGCGTCATCGAGGTCAACATTCATCCGGCCTCGAACTGGAAGGACTGCGTCGACATTACGACCGCGATCTACGAGGAAGCGCGCGCCACCCGGCTCGGCGCCGACAAGTTCATGATCGACGGTCGCCACACCGGCACCGGCGGCGGCAACCATGTCGTCGTAGGCGCGGCCAATCCGAACAACAGCCCCTTCCTGCGCCGTCCCGATCTCTTGAAGAGCGTCGTCCTCCACTGGCAGCGCCATCCCTCACTCTCTTACCTCTTCTCCGGCATGTTCATCGGCCCGACCAGCCAGGCGCCGCGCATCGACGAGGCTCGTCACGACAGCCTCTATGAGCTAGAGATCGCCATGGCGCAGATCGCTGCCCCCGGCAGCGGCCAGCAACCGCTGCCCTGGCTCGTCGACCGCCTGTTCCGCAACCTTTTGACCGACGTCACCGGCAATACCCACCGTGCCGAGATCTGCATCGACAAGCTGTTCTCGCCCGACGGCCCGACCGGACGGCTCGGCCTCATCGAATTCCGCGGCTTCGAGATGCCGCCAAATGCGCGCATGTCGCTTGCCCAGCAATTGCTGGTGCGTGCGCTGATCGCCCGTTTCTGGGTCAATCCGGTCGACGGCAACTTCGTCCGCTGGGGCACGACCCTGCACGACCGCTTCATGCTGCCGCATTTCGTCTGGACCGATTTCCTCGATGTGCTTGCCGACCTTCGCCAAAACGGCTTCGACGTCAGCCCGGAATGGTTCAAGGCCCAGCTCGAATTCCGCTTCCCCTTCTGCGGCGAAGTCGAATATGAGGGCTCGAAGCTGGAATTGCGCCAGGCGCTGGAGCCATGGCATGTCATGGGCGAGGAAGGCGCGCCGGGCGGCACCGTCCGCTACGTCGACAGCTCCGTCGAACGCCTTCAGGTGCGGCTCGAAACCAGCAACACTGCGCGTTATACCGTCACCTGCAATGGCCGCACCCTGCCGCTGACGCCGACCGGCACCGCGGGCGTGTCGGTCGCCGGCGTCCGTTACAAGGCGTGGCAGCCATCCTCCGGTCTGCATCCTGTCCTGCCGATCAACACGCCTTTGACGTTTGACATTTATGATACATGGTCGAAGCGTTCGATCGGCGGCTGCATCTATCATGTTGCCCATCCGGGCGGCCGGACCTATGACACCTTCCCGGTCAACGGCAACGAAGCGGAAGCAAGGCGGCTCGCCCGCTTCGAGCCGTGGGGACATACGGCGGGCGGTTATATCCCGCACGCCGAGACGGGTTCGCTTGAATTCCCGCTGACGCTGGATCTGAGGCGGCCCGCCGGAATTTAAGGCCGAGGGTTAGGGCCGGGGGTTGGGGTTCAGTTTTGATGGGTAAGAGGCCGGCAGCGGAGCGCAGGGAAGAGGCAGAGGTCCGCATCGCCAAGGGTGCGGCCTTCGGCTATGCGCCGCTTCCTGGCACCGCTGACGAGATGGTCGACAACAAAGGCGCAGTCCGCCCCGTCTGGCAGAATTTCCTCTCGCATCTGAGCGCAATGCCGGAAAAGGATCTCGCCGAGCGTTTTGCCCGCGCCGACCGCTACCTGCGCGATGCCGGCGTCTTCTATCGCGCCTATGGCAGCAAGGGCACCGGCGAACGCGCCTGGCCGATTTCGCATATCCCGGTGCTGATCGACGAGCGCGAATGGAAGACGCTGTCGGCGGGGCTCGTCCAGCGCGCCGACCTGCTGGAGGCGATCGTTGCCGATATTTACGGCGACAACCGGCTGGTGGAGGAAGGGGTCCTGCCGCCGGCGCTGATGGCCGCCAATCCCGAATTCCAGCGCCCGCTCGCCGGTATCCGGCCGGGCTCCGGCCATTATCTGCATTTCTGCGCCTTCGAGATCGGCCGCGGACCTGACGGCAACTGGTGGGTGCTGGCCGACAGGACGCAGGCACCGTCTGGCGCCGGTTTCGCGCTGGAAAGCCGCGTCGCGACGACCCGGGCCTTCTCGGATATCTACGCCGAAACCCCGGTCCACCGCCTCGCCTCCTTCTTCGGCGCGTTCCGCGACGCACTACAGGGTATGAAACATTCGGGCGACGACCGCATCGCCGTGCTGACGCCCGGCCCGGCCAACGAGACCTATTACGAGCACGCCTACATCGCCCGCTATCTCGGTCTCATGCTGCTCGAAGGCGAGGACCTCACTGTCGTGAAGGGCCGCGTCATGGTGCGCACCGTTGCCGGCCTGAAGCCGATCGGGGTGCTCTGGCGCCGTCTCGATTCGGCCTTTGCCGACCCGCTGGAGCTGAACCAGAATTCGCATATCGGCACGCCCGGCCTGGTGGAAGCGCTACGCGCCGAAAGCCTCACCATCGTCAATGCGCTCGGCACCGGCGTTCTCGAAACCCGGGCGCTTCTGGCCTTCATGCCGACCATCTGCCACCGTCTGCTGGGGGAAGATCTGCATTTGCCCTCGATCGCTACCTGGTGGTGTGGCCAGAAGGAAGAGCGCGAGCACGTCGCAAAGAACATCGAGAAGATGGTGATCGGCCCGGCCTATTCCCGAGCACCCTTCTTCGACGACAACGGCGAGTCCGTGCTCGGCTCGTCGCTGCGTGCGACCGCCAAGGATTCCATCACCGACTGGCTGAGTTCGGACGGCCCGAAACTGGTCGGCCAGGAGGTCGTCACGCTGTCGACGACGCCCGCCTGGGTGGACGGCAAGCTCGTGCCGCGGCCGATGTCGCTGCGCGTCTTTGCCGCCCGCACGGCAAACGGCTGGCAGATCATGCCCGGCGGCTTTGCCCGTATCGGCTCCGGCGCCGATGTCGCGGCGATCGCCATGCAGTCGGGCGGAGCGGCCGCCGACGTCTGGATCGTCAGCGACAAGCCGGTCGAGCGCCACACGCTGCTGCCGGCCGAGGGCAGCTTTACCCGCAACATGCCGGGCAGCCTGCCAAGCCGGGCAGCCGACAATTTGTTCTGGCTCGGCCGTTACATCGAACGTGCCGAAGGGGCGCTGCGCATCCTGCGCGCCTGGCATGCGCGTTACGCCGAAGCTGCCGATCCGAGCCAGCCGCTGCTCGCCGATGTCTCCGAGTATCTCACGGCCGTCGATATCGATACCGCCGAACCCGTGCCGGAAACGCTCTTGCGCAACATCGACAGCGCCGTTTATTCGGCGAGCAACATCCGCGACCGTTTCTCCCCGGACGGCTGGCTGGCACTCAACGATCTCGCCAAAACCGCCCGCCGCTTTCACGTCACCGTCGCTGCCGGCGACGACGCCAGCCATGCGATGACGATCCTTCTGCGCAAGCTCGCGGGCTTCGCCGGTCTCGTGCACGAGAACATGTACCGCTTCACCGGCTGGCGCTTCCTCTCGCTCGGCCGCTATATCGAGCGCGGCCTGCACATGACGCGCCTGCTCGGCCACATGTCCGGCCCGGAAGCGCCCGACGGCGCGCTCGACATGCTGCTCGAAATCGGCGACAGCGTCATGACCCATCGCCGCCGCTACAACGTCAACACGGCGCGGCTGACCGTCACCGACCTGCTGGCGCTCGACCCTCTCAATCCCCGCTCGGTCCTTTTCCAGGTGAACGAGATCCACCATGAAGTCGAGCAGTTGCCGAATGCCCTGATCAACGGCCAGATGTCGCCCTTCTACCGCGAAGCGATGCGGCTCCATTCCGGCCTGGCGGTGATGACGCCGGAGGGCATGGGGGCCGAGGTCTATCAACGGCTAGAACGCGAATTGGAGCAGCTTTCCGATCTGCTCGCCCAAACCTATCTCGGGTGACAGCGATGCTCTACGATCTCTCCCTCCGCATGGGGTACATCTACGACGTGCCGGCCTCCGGCGCTCGCCACGTCATGCGCCTGATGCCGCTGTCGCTGACCAATCGACAGCGCCTGGTCGCCGGCTCGATCACCATCTCGCCGACGCCGGACGAGCAGTCGCATTTCGTCGATTTCTTCCATCATCCCACCACCTCCTTCATGCTGCGCGCGCCGCACGAGACGCTCGACATTCGCATGCAGGCCCGCGTGCAGGTGGAAAGCCAGCCGATCGCCGCCGATTTCTCGCCGCTGCTTGCCGACCTGCCGGAGGAGGTCGCCGGAATCTGGTCGCTGGCGCCGGATTCGCCGCACCATTTCCTTGGCGACAGCCCGCGCCTGACCCAAGCCCGCGAGATCGCCGACTATGCGCAAAGCTGGGCCGTGCCTGATCTGACGGCGATGCAGATCGCCCATGCGCTCTGTAGCCGGATCAACAAGGATTTCACCTACGATCCTGACGCGACAACGGTGGACACGACGCCGCTCGAGGCGTTCAGATTGAAGCGCGGCGTCTGCCAGGATTTCACCCACATCATGATCCTGGCGCTTAGAAGCCTCGGCATTCCGGCCGGCTACGTCTCCGGCTTCCTGCGCACCATCCCGCCGCCCGGCAAGGAACGGCTGGAAGGGGCGGACGCCATGCATGCCTGGGTCAGGATCTGGTGCGGCGAGACGAACGGCTGGATCGAGCTCGACCCGACCAACGACATCCCCGCCGGCACAGACCACATCGTGGTCGCCTATGGCCGGGACTATTCCGACGTCGTTCCCGTCATCGGCGTATTGAAAAGTTATGGCGGCCAACGCGCCGTCCAGGCGGTCGACGTGATCCCGCTGAAATAATCCCAAAACTGGAAAAATCCGACGATTCGTTAAAATTGTATTGACGCCGTAAGGACAGCGGAAAGGAGGAGCGTGCCTAATATCACCGCACAGGGCCTCCTATACGGGTGAACATGATGAGCACCTCCTTTTTGCATCCCTGCCTGCGTCGCATGCTTGGCGACCGTGGCGGTAATTTCGGTATAATGACGGCGATCATGATACCCGTCCTTTCAGGGGCTGCCGGCATGGCGATCCAGGTGGGCGATCTATTGCTCTCGAAGCAGCAGTTGCAGGAGGCCGCCGATTCGGCCGCGCTGGCAACCGCGACCGCGCTGGCGAACGGCACGATCCAAACCTCGCAGGCCGAAGCCTTCGCCCGGGATTTCGTCGCCGGACAAATGGCGAATTACCTGCAGAGCGGTGCCGATATCAAGAACGCGACGAGCGTCGGTATCCAGACAAAGACATCAGGCAAGTCGACGTCTTACGAGGTGACGGTTTCACCCAGTTACGACCTTGCCGTCAACCCGCTGATGCAGGCGGTTGGCTTCACCACGCAGCATCTTTCGACATCAAGCACGACGGTCGGCGGCCATTCGCAAACCCAGGGCTCCATCTCGATGTATCTCGCCCTCGATAAATCAGGGTCGATGGGAGATCCTACCGCAACCGTCAACGTGGATGATCCAACCGAATCGTTCACCTATGACTGCAACGGCCATTATAATAAGAAGGGCAAGTGGGTTTACGACACCTGCACCGGAAGCCGCGCGAACTACTATACCAAGATAGAGGCGCTGAAGATCGCCGCCGGCAATCTCTTCGGCCAGATCACCAGCGCCGATCCCAATGCGGAATATGCGCGCACCGGCGCAGTGTCCTACGATATTAACGAGTACACGCCCAGCAGTCTCGCCTGGGGAACTGCGGCTGTCTCGAGCTATGTCAACGCCCTGCAGTCTGGCGGCGGGACGAATTCAAGCGGTGCAGTGAGCACGGCCTACACGTCTCTGACCGCCAAAAACGCTGCGGGAAACGACGCCGAGGATGCCATTCATAAGCAAAAAACCGGGCAAGTGCCGAAGAAGTACATCGTCTTCATGACCGACGGCGACAACAACGACGATAGCCGCGGTGGCCGATCATACGACACGTTGACCAAGTCGACATGTGACACCGCCAAGTCCAAGGGCATTGAAATCTACACAATCGCCTTCATGGCACCTTCGGGCGGGCAGGCATTGCTGCATTATTGCGCCTCCGATGACACCCATTATTTCCAGGCTGAAAAGATGGAAGATCTCCTCGCCGCCTTCAAGGCGATCGGAGCGAAGGCCTCCGCACAGCTGACGCGTCTGACGAACTGACGAACTGACGAACTGACGAGCGGTCCCAGCGAAAAAGCCGCGCCGGAACAAACCGGCGCGGCTTTTCGTTATCCTCTTTCGGCCCATCAGATCGGGAAAAGTGATTGAAATCAACCCCTCGACCCGCGTGAACATGAAGGTTTCGCAAATTTTTCGTTTGTCCAAATCCTTTGTTGCAAGTGCTTAGTAACGATGCATAAACTGTCGGCTGCGCAAGCGACAAATTGATTGAATCAGGCATAACATCCTGAAACAAAATTAAAATTGGCGAGACCTGACGATGAACACTGTTTCCAAGCCGATCATCCCCTCCCCCGCCCCTCGCAGTTCAAGGCCGGAAATTCTCGCTGAAGAAATTATCGAACGTCTGACCTACCGCATCGGCAAGGATGCCAAGGTGGCAAAGCCGCATGACTGGCTGACCGCGACGATCCTGGTGGTGCGCGACCGCATCATCGACAGGTGGATGGCTTCCACCCGCGAGGTTTATGCGACCGGCGCCAAGCGCGTCTATTATCTTTCTCTCGAATTCCTGATCGGCCGGCTGATGCGCGACGCCGTTTCGAACCTCGGCCTGATGGAGGAGGTGCGCGATGCACTCGCCTCGCTCGGCGTCGACGTCAACGTCATCGCCGGCCTGGAGCCGGACGCCGCACTCGGCAACGGCGGCCTCGGCCGTCTGGCTGCCTGTTTCATGGAGAGCATGGCAACGGTCGACGTCCCGGCCTACGGCTACGGCATCCGCTATGTCCACGGCCTCTTCCGCCAGCAGTTGGCCGACGGCTGGCAGGTGGAACTGCCGGAAAACTGGCTCGCCCACGGCAATCCTTGGGAATTCGAACGCCGCGAAAGCGCCTATGAAATCGGCTTCGGCGGCGCCGTCGAATTCATCACCACCCATGACGACCAGCCGCGCTACGTCTGGAAACCGGCCGAGCGCGTCATCGCCGCCGCCTTCGACACGCCGGCCGTCGGCTGGCGCGGCAAGCGCGTCAACACGCTGCGCCTCTGGTCGGCGCAACCGATCGATCCGATCCTGCTCGATGCCTTCAACGCCGGCGACCACATCGGCGCTCTGCGCGAAAGCAACAAGGCCGAAAGCCTGACCCGGGTTCTCTATCCTGCCGACGCCACCCCGGCTGGCCAGGAACTGCGGCTGCGCCAGGAATTCTTCTTCTCGTCGGCCTCGCTGCAGGACATCCTGCGTCGCCATCTGCAGCAATACGACGATTTCACCTCGCTGCCGGACAAGGTGGCGATCCAGCTGAACGACACTCACCCCGCCGTCTCGGTCGCCGAACTCGTGCGTCTACTCTGTGACGTACACGGGATGGATTTCGACCAGGCCTGGGAAATTACCCGCCAAACCTTCTCCTACACCAACCACACGCTTCTGCCCGAAGCGTTGGAAAGCTGGGCGGTGCCACTGTTCGAGCGTCTGCTGCCGCGCCACATGCAGATCATCTATGCGATCAATGCCAAGATCCTGATCGACGCCCGCAAGGGCAAGAACTTCTCCGATGGGGAAATCCGCTCGATCTCGCTGATCGATGAAAGCGGCGACCGCCGCGTGCGCATGGGCAACCTCGCTTTCGTCGGCTCGCATTCGATCAACGGCGTTTCGGCCCTGCACACCGACCTGATGAAGGTCACGGTCTTCGCCGACCTGCACAAGCTCTATCCTAACCGCATCAACAACAAGACCAACGGCATCACGCCGCGCCGCTGGCTGCAGCAGTGCAATCCCGGTCTCACCGGCCTGATCCGCGAGGCCATCGGCGACGAATTCCTCGATGATGCCGAAAAGCTGCGTGCGCTCGACGTGCATTCTTCCGATCCGGCTTTCCAGCAGAAGTTTGCAGCGGTAAAGCGCGCCAACAAGGTGGCACTCTCCAACCTCGTCGCCAGCCGCATGGGCGTGAAGCTCGATCCGTCGGCGATGTTCGACATCCAGATCAAGCGCATCCATGAATACAAGCGCCAGCTGCTTAATATCATCGAGGCCGTCGCGCTCTACGACCAGATCCGCTCGCATCCCGAGCTCGACTGGGTGCCGCGCGTGAAACTCTTCGCCGGCAAGGCGGCGCCGAGTTATTACAATGCCAAGCTCATCATCAAGCTGATCAACGACGTCTCCCGCACGATCAACAACGACCCGTCGGTGCGCGGCCTGCTGAAGATCGTCTTCGTCCCGAACTACAATGTCTCGCTTGCCGAAGTCATGGTTCCGGCCGCCGACCTCTCGGAGCAGATCTCGACCGCCGGCATGGAAGCATCCGGCACCGGCAACATGAAATTCGGCCTCAATGGCGCGCTGACGATCGGCACGCTCGATGGCGCCAATGTCGAGATGCGCGACAATGTTGGCGAGGACAACATCGTCATCTTCGGTCTCAAGGCCGACGAGGTGTCGAAAGTCCGCAGCGATGGCCACAATCCGCGCGCCATCATCGAGGGATCGCGCGAACTCGCCCAGGCGCTTGCCGCCATCGGCTCCGGCGTCTTCTCGCCCGATGACCGCAATCGCTATACATCGCTGATCGATGGCATCTATTCGCACGATTGGTTCATGGTCGCAGCCGATTTCGACGCCTACGCCCAGGCCCAGCGCGAGGTCGACCAGATCTGGACCAACCAGTCCGCCTGGTACACCAAGACGATCAACAATACGGCGCGGATGGGCTGGTTCTCTTCCGACCGTACCATCAGGCAATATGCAGACGAAATCTGGAGAGCCGGATGAAAACGCCGAAGACCATCCCTGAAGTAAAGCTTTCCTGGGAAATTTCGGCAGATGAAATCACGGCAATCCTTGCCGGCTCGCATTCCAATCCCTTTGCCGTCCTCGGTGTGCACCAGGCCGGCGACGCCTTCGTCGCCCGGTGCTTCATCCAGGGCGCCGAGGAGGTGACCGCCATGACGCTCGACGGCGGCGTCATCGGCGAACTGAAGCAGCTCCATGCCGACGGCGTCTTTGCCGGCCCGGTTTCCCTCACAAAGCTCCAGCCGGTGCGTTACCGCGCCCGGCGCGGCGATGCCGAATGGGCAGTCACCGATCCCTACAGCTTCGGTCCGGTGCTCGGACCGATGGACGATTATTTCGCCCGCCAGGGTTCGCATCTGCGCCTGTTCGACAAGATGGGCGCCCACCTCATCAAGCACGACGGCGCCCAGGGCATCCATTTTGCCGTCTGGGCGCCGAACGCACAGCGCGTCTCCGTCGTCGGTGATTTCAACAATTGGGACGGCCGCCGCCACGTGATGCGCTTCCGTGCCGACAGCGGCATCTGGGAAATCTTTGCCCCTGACGTACCGATCGGCGTTGCCTACAAGTTCGAGATCCGCGGCCAGGACGGCGTATTGCTGCCGCTAAAGGCAGATCCCTTTGCGCGGCGCAGCGAGCTCCGACCGAAGACCGCCTCGATCACCGCCGCCGAGCTGGAGCAGGAGTGGGAAGACGAGGCCCATCTGAAGCACTGGCGCGAGACCGACAAGCGCCGCCAGCCGATCTCGATCTACGAGGTGCATGCCGCCTCCTGGCAACGCCGGCAGGACGGCACGATGCTGTCCTGGGACGAGCTCGCCTCCAGCCTCATCCCCTATTGCGCCGACATGGGCTTCACCCATATCGAATTCCTGCCGATCACCGAGTATCCCTACGACCCCTCTTGGGGTTACCAGACGACCGGCCTCTATGCGCCGACCGCTCGTTTCGGCGAGCCGGAGGGTTTTGCCCGTTTCGTCAACGGCTGCCACAAGGTCGGCATCGGCGTCATCCTCGACTGGGTGCCGGCGCATTTTCCGACCGACGAACACGGTCTCGGCTGGTTCGACGGCACGGCGCTCTACGAGCACGAAGATCCGCGCAAGGGCTTCCACCCGGACTGGAGCACGGCGATCTACAATTTCGGCCGCACCGAGGTCGTTTCCTATCTCGTTAACAACGCGCTCTACTGGGCCGAAAAATTCCACCTCGACGGTCTGCGTGTCGATGCCGTCGCTTCGATGCTCTACCTCGATTATTCGCGCAAGCACGGCGAGTGGATCCCGAACGAATATGGCGGCAACGAGAACCTCGAAGCGGTCCGTTTTCTGCAGGATCTCAACATCCGCATCTATGGCAAAAATTCCAACGTCATGACCATCGCCGAGGAATCGACCTCCTGGCCGAAAGTCTCGCAGCCCGTGCATGAAGGCGGCCTCGGTTTTGGCTTCAAGTGGAACATGGGCTTCATGCACGACACGCTGAGCTACATGAGCCGCGATCCTATTTATCGCGGCCACCATCACAACGAACTCACCTTCGGCCTGCTCTACGCCTATTCGGAAAATTTCGTCCTGCCGCTCTCGCATGACGAGGTTGTCCATGGAAAAGGCTCGCTGATCGCCAAGATGCCGGGCGACGACTGGCAGAAATTCGCCAATCTGCGTGCCTACTACGCCTATATGTGGGGCTATCCCGGCAAGAAGCTGCTGTTCATGGGCCAGGAGTTCGCCCAGTGGAGCGAGTGGAGCGAAGAGAAGGCACTCGACTGGAACCTGCTTCAGTATCGCATGCACGAGGGCATCCGGCGCCTGGTGCGTGACCTCAATTTCACCTATCGCAGCAAGCCGGCGCTGCATGAGCGTGACTGCGAGGGCGAAGGTTTCGAATGGCTGGTCGCCGACGACCACCAGAATTCCGTCTTTGCCTGGCTGCGCAAGGCGCCGGGCCAGAAGCCGGTCGCCGTCATCACCAATTTCACCCCTGTCTATCGCGAGAATTACTCGATCCGCCTGCCGTCCGCAGGTCGCTGGCGGGAAATCCTGAACACCGATGCCGACATCTACGGCGGCAGCGGCAAGGGCAATGGCGGGCGCGTGCAGGCCGTCGATGCCGGCGGCAACATCACCTGCTCGATTACCTTGCCGCCCTTGGCGACAATCATGCTTGAACCTGAAAATTAGTGACTGGTGGGAGGAGAAAATGGTAGAAAAGCGCGTTCAGCCACTTGCCCGCGATGCAATGGCTTATGTTCTGGCGGGCGGTAGAGGAAGCCGTCTCAAGGAACTCACCGACCGGCGTGCCAAGCCGGCCGTCTATTTCGGCGGCAAGGCCCGCATCATCGATTTCGCCCTGTCGAATGCCCTGAATTCCGGCATTCGCCGTATCGGCGTTGCCACGCAATACAAGGCGCATTCGCTGATCCGCCACATGCAACGCGGCTGGAACTTCTTCCGCCCCGAGCGCAACGAAAGCTTCGATATCCTGCCGGCCAGCCAGCGCGTCTCCGAGACGCAATGGTATGAAGGCACGGCCGATGCCGTCTATCAGAACATCGACATCATCCAGGATTACGGCGTCGAATACATGGTCATTCTTGCCGGCGACCACGTCTATAAGATGGACTATGAATGGATGCTGCAGCAGCACGTCGATTCCGGCGCCGACGTCACCATCGGCTGCTTGGAAGTGCCGCGCATGGAAGCGGTCGGCTTCGGCGTCATGCATGTCAACGAGAAGGACGAAATCATCGCCTTCGTCGAGAAACCGGCCGATCCGCCGCCCATTCCCGACAAGCCGGATTTCGCCCTCGCCTCGATGGGCATCTACGTCTTCCACACCAAGTTCCTGCTCGATGCGCTGCGCCGCGACGCCGCCGATCCGACCTCGAGCCGCGACTTCGGCAAGGACATCATCCCCTATATCGTCAAGAACGGTAAGGCGGTCGCCCACCGCTTCGCCAAGTCCTGCGTCCGTTCGGATTTCGAGCACGAGCCCTACTGGCGCGACGTCGGCACGATCGACGCCTATTGGCAGGCCAATATCGACCTGACAGCGATCGTTCCGGAGCTCGATATCTACGACAAGTCCTGGCCGATCTGGACCTATGCCGAGATTACCCCGCCGGCGAAATTCGTCCATGACGACGAGGATCGCCGCGGCTCGGCCACCTCCTCAGTTGTGTCAGGCGATTGCATCATTTCAGGCGCCATGCTCAACAACAGCCTGCTCTTCACGGGCGTCAGGGCCAACTCCTTCTCCAAGTTGGAAGGAGCGGTCGTCCTGCCGAACGTGAAGGTCGGACGGCGCGCGCAGCTCAAGAATGTGGTGATCGACCATGGTGTCGTCATTCCGGAAGGTCTGGTCGTCGGCGAGGATCCCGAGCTCGATGCCAAGCGCTTCCGGCGGACGGAAAGCGGCATCTGCCTGATCACGCAACCGATGATCGACAAGCTGGATATCTGACTTATGAAAGTTCTTTCGGTTTCGTCCGAAGTCTTCCCTTTGATCAAGACAGGGGGTCTGGCCGATGTGTCCGGCGCCCTGCCGATTGCTCTGAAAGCCTTCGGGGTCGAGACCAAGACCCTTCTACCCGGCTATCCCGCCGTCATGAAGGTCATTCGCGACGCGGTCGTCAGGCTCGAATTCCCCGACCTGCTCGGTGAACGGGCGACCGTACTCGAGGTCCAGCACGAGGGCCTCGATCTGCTCATCCTCGATGCCCCGGCCTATTACGACAGGCCGGGCGGACCCTATCTCGATCCGCTCGGCAAGGACTATCCCGACAACTGGCGTCGTTTTGCCGCCCTGTCGCTCGCCGCCTCCGAGATCGCCGCCGGTCTGCTGCCCGGCTGGAAGCCGGATCTCGTCCACACTCACGACTGGCAGGCGGCGCTGACGTCGGTCTATATGCGTTATTATCCGACGCCGGAACTGCCGAGCGTTCTGACCATCCACAACATCGCCTTCCAGGGCCAGTTCGGTTCCGAGATCTTTGCCGGCCTGCGCCTGCCTGCCCATGCCTTCGCCACCGAAAGCATCGAATATTACGGCACTATCGGCTTTCTCAAGGGCGGCCTTAAGACCGCCCATGCGATCACGACAGTCAGCCCGACCTATGCCGATGAGATTCTGACGTCGGAATTCGGCATGGGGCTCGAGGGCGTCATCGCCAGCCGCATCGACGATCTGCACGGCATCGTCAACGGCATCGACACCGATATCTGGAACCCGGCGACCGATCCTGTCGTCCACACCCACTACGGCTCGACGACGCTGAAGAACCGCGAGGAGAACCGTCGCTCGATCGCCGAATTCTTCCACCTCGACAATGACGACGCCCCGATCTTCTGCGTCATCAGCCGTCTCACCTGGCAGAAGGGCATGGATGTCGTCGCCAACATCGCCGATGAGATCGTCGCCATGGGCGGCAAGCTCGTCGTGCTCGGCTCCGGCGAAGCCGCCCTTGAAGGCGCTCTGCTCGCCTCCGCCAGCCGCCATCCCGGCCGCATCGGCGTTTCGATCGGCTACAACGAGCCGATGTCGCACCTGATGCAGGCCGGCTGCGATGCGATCGTCATCCCCTCGCGCTTCGAACCCTGCGGCCTGACCCAGCTTTACGGCCTGCGTTACGGCTGCGTGCCGATCGTCGCCCGCACCGGCGGGTTGAATGACACCGTGATCGACGCCAATCACGCCGCACTTGCAGCGAAAGTCGCAACCGGCATACAATTTGCCCCCGTGACAGAAACAGGCATGCTACAGGCAATCCGCCGTGCGATGCATTTTTATCAGGACCGAAAACTCTGGACCCAATTGCAAAAGCAGGGCATGAAATCGGATGTCTCCTGGGAGAAGAGCGCCGAACGCTACGCTGCCCTCTATTCAAGCCTCGTCTCGAAAGGCATGTGACCTAAAATGATCAAGTCCGTCTCCACCACGCCCTATCTGGACCAGAAACCCGGCACGTCGGGCCTGCGCAAGAAGGTTCCGGTCTTCCAGCAGCCGAACTATGCGGAGAACTTCATCCAGTCGATCTTCGATTCGCTGGAAGGCTATCAGGGCAAGTGCCTCGTCATCGGCGGCGACGGACGCTACTACAATCGCGAGGTCATCCAGAAGGCGGTCAAGATGGCCGCGGCCAATGGCTTCGGCAAGGTCATGGTCGGCAAGGGCGGTATCCTGTCGACGCCGGCCGCTTCCCACATCATTCGCAAATACAAGGCTTTCGGCGGCATCATCCTCTCCGCCAGCCACAATCCCGGCGGCCCGACCGAAGACTTCGGCATCAAGTACAACATCAACAATGGCGGCCCGGCGCCGGAAAAGATCACCGACGCGATCTATGCGCGCTCCAAGACGATCGACAGCTACAAGATCGCCGATTTCGCCGACGTCAATCTCGACCGCATCGGCAAGGACGAGCTTCCCGGCGGCACGATCCTCTCGGTCATCGATCCGGTCGAGGATTATGCCGCGCTGATGGAAGAGCTGTTCGATTTCGGCGCCATCCGCAACCTGATCAGCCTCGGCTTCCGCATTGCCTTCGATGGGATGAGCGCCGTCACCGGTCCCTATGCCAAGGAAATCTTCGAGAATCGTCTCGGCGCTCCCTCGGGTTCGGTGCGCAACTTCATGCCGCTGCCGGATTTCGGCGGCCATCATCCGGACCCGAACCCGGTGCACTGCAAGGAACTCTTCGACGAAATGATGGGCGATGACGCGCCCGATTTCGGCGCCGCTTCCGACGGCGACGGCGACCGCAACCTCATTATCGGCCGCGGCATCTTCGTCACGCCGTCCGACAGCCTGGCGATCCTTGCCGCCAACGCCAATCTCGCCCCCGGCTATTCCGGCGGCCTCGCCGGCATCGCCCGCTCGATGCCGACATCGGGTGCTGCCGACCGCGTCGCCGAAAAGCGCGGCATCGGCATGTATGAAACGCCGACCGGCTGGAAGTTCTTCGGCAACCTGCTCGACGCCGGCATGGCGACGATCTGCGGTGAGGAAAGCTCCGGCACCGGTTCCAGCCACGTCCGCGAAAAGGATGGCCTCTGGGCCGTGCTGCTGTGGCTGAACATTCTTGCCGTGCGCGGCGAGAGCGTCGCCGATATCGTCACCCAGCATTGGCAGACCTACGGCCGCAACTATTATTCGCGCCATGATTATGAAGGTCTCGACACCGATGCGGCGAACGGCCTGGTGGATAATCTCCGCAGCCAGCTTCCCACCCTGCCCGGCGAGAGCTTCGGCAACCTGAAGGTCGAGAAGGCCGACGACTTCGCCTATCACGATCCGATCGACAAATCGGTGAGCGAGCATCAAGGCATCCGCGTGCTCTTCGAAGGCGGCTCCCGCGTCGTCTTCCGCCTGTCCGGCACCGGCACGTCTGGCGCAACCTTGCGCGTCTATATCGAGCGCTACGAGCCGGATTCGACTCGTCACAACATCGAAACGCAAGAAGCGCTCGCCGATCTGATCGCCGCCGCCGAAAGCATAGCCAGCATTCGTGAACGCACGGGACGCGATGCGCCAACCGTGATCACCTGATCCGGGGGGAACATGCGGGGGAACAGTTCGGCGCAAGCCGGCGCGATCGTCTTCGAGACCGGCGTCGAATTTGCCGTATGGTCGCATCATGCCGCACAGATCGAACTCTGCCTCTTCGAGGATGACGGCAACAGGGAATTCGCGCGCCTGCCGATGGCGCGCGACAGCAACCACATCCATCGACTGTTTGTCGACGGATTGAAGGCGGGCGCGCGCTACGGCTATCGCGCCGACGGTATTTATGCGCCCGATAACGGCCTCTGGTTCGATCCCTCCAAACTGCTGATCGATCCCTACGCCAAGGAGATCGATAGGCCGTTCCGCTACGATCCCCGCCTCGGCATCTATGGCGAGGACAGCCAGGATCTGATGCCGAAGGCGATTGTCACCACCGATACCCGAGCCGCGATCAGCAAGCCGCTCTTCAAACCGGGCGGCTTTATCTATGAGGTGGCGGTACGGCCCTTCACCATTCTCCATCCCGACGTGCCGGAGGCTGAGCGCGGCACGGTCGCAGCGCTTGCCCATCCCTCCGTCGTCGCACATCTGAAGCGGATCGGTGTCGATGCCGTCGAACTGATGCCGATCACCGCCTGGATCGACGAACGCCACCTTCCGCCGCTCGGCCTCACCAACGGCTGGGGCTACAATCCCGTCGCCTTCATGGCGCTCGACCCGCGGCTCGTGCCTGGCGGCATGACCGAGTTGCGCCAGACGGTCGCGGCCCTCCATGCCGAAGGCATCGCCGTCATCCTCGACCTCGTCTTCAACCATACCGGCGAGAGCGACCGTTACGGCGCGACGCTGTCGCTGCGCGGCCTCGACAACCTGCATTATTATCGCCACGCCCAGAATTGCCCGGGCGAACTCGTCAACGACACAGGCACCGGCAACACGCTCGCCTGCGATCATCCTGAGGTTCGCCGCCTCGTCATCGACAGCCTACGCCATTTCGTGCTCAACGCCGGCGTCGACGGTTTTCGCTTCGATCTCGCCCCGGTACTCGGCCGCACCGCGACGGGCTTCGAACGCGACGGAACACTGGCCTCGATCCTCTCCGACGATGTGCTTGCCGACCGGATCATGATCGCCGAACCCTGGGATATCGGCCCGGGCGGTTACCAGCTCGGCAATTTCCCGCCGCCCTTCCTTGAATGGAACGACCGGGTTCGCGATGATCTGCGCTGCTACTGGCGCGGCGACGATTGGAAGACCGGCGCGCTGGCAACCGCACTTGCCGGCTCCTCCGACATCTTCTCCCGCAACGACGGCAACGAGACGCGCAGCGTCAATTTTCTCGCCGCCCATGACGGCTTCACGCTGATCGATCTCGTCTCCTATGCCGCAAAGCACAACGACGCCAACGGCGAACACAATCGCGACGGCCATAACGAGAATCATTCCTGGAACAACGGCGTCGAGGGGGAAACCGTCTATCCGACGATCCGCAAGCGTCGCCGGGACGATGTGATGGCGCTGATCTCAACGCTTTTTGCCACCCGCGGCAGCATCATGCTGACGGCGGGCGACGAGGGCGGCCGCAGCCAGCACGGCAACAACAACGCCTATTGCCAGGACAACGAGATCACCTGGCTGGACTGGAAGGCGTTGGACGAGGGTCTCATCGCCCATACCGCCTTCGTTGCAGGGTTACGTCGCCGTTTCACCGTTTTCTCCGAAACGGGCTTCCTGGCGGGAAATGGCGATGTCGAATGGATTTCGCTTTCCGGCGAACCGATGAGCGTTGCCGAATGGGAGACGCCGTCGCTCTCCACCCTCGGCATGCTGTTATCGACCGGTGACCGCTCCTCTCGCGGCAGGCAGACCAGGCTTGGTGTGCTTTTCAATCGCTCGGGGAGCCGCCAATTTTTCACGCTGCCTTCTCAGAGCGAACCGGGCTGGCGCCAGTTGACCCCGGATGGAGCGAAGAAAACCGGTGGCCGTGCAACCGTCGAGCCACGCTCGATTGCCTTTTTCGTAGAAAATTGACCGCCTCCCGTCCCGCACGCAAATCCTTGTCGCAATCGTCACAAATGCACGATAAGGCTTTGCCGCGGCGGCTTATTTCACGAGGAATTCATGGTCACGGAAATTTCACTCTCCGACGTGCGGGGATTGATCGGCATGGAAACGGGCCTTTCGGATTGGGTCACCGTCGACCAGACGATGATCGACGCCTTCGCGTCGGCGACCGACGACCATCAGTTCATCCACGTTGATCCCGCACGCGCGGCGGCCGAAAGCCCCTTCGGCGGCACCATCGCCCATGGCTTCCTGACCCTGTCTCTGCTGTCGACGATGAACTACAACTGCCTGCCGAAAGTGCGCGAGCAGACTCTTGGCATCAATTACGGCTTCGATCGCGTCCGCTTCATGACGCCGGTGAAAAGCGGCGCCCGCGTTCGCGGTCGCTTCCTGCTTTCCGAAGCCCGCTTCCGCGGCGCCGGCATGCTGATGACCACCTATGACGTTACGATCGAGATCGAAAACGAGAAGAAGCCGGCACTGACGGCAAAATGGATCACCATCATCCAATTCGACCCGAAGGACCGTCCCGCGGACATCTGAGCAAAATCGCTTTGTTATTCGGCCGAATTGAACACGGCTTCGAGAGCATGTCCGTCGGGATCCATGACGAACGCCGCATAATAGTGCTCACCGTAATGAGACCGCAGGCCGGGACGACCATTGTCGCTGCCGCCATGCGCGATTGCCGCCGCATAAAACTGATCGACTGCCTGGCGGTTCGGCGCGGCAAACGCCAGATGAAAACCCGGGCCGGGCGCACGCTGGCCGTCCGGGCGATGCTTGATCGCCAGCTTGTCCCCGCCGCCGGGAAGGCCGTAGCCGATTGCCTCCCCTGTTTGCCCTGGCCTGATATCGTCCCAGACCCTGATATAGCCGAGCGCGGCAAGGGCGGCATCGTAAAATGCCGCCGACCGCTCGATATCGGAAACACCGAGGGAGACATGGTGCAGCATTCGCTTACCCCTTGAATGAGCGCACGCCCGCGATTTGCTGAGACTCAGTGCCCAGCGTCTTCAGCCGCCTCGTTCAGCAGCCCGAAGACATAATCCGAAAACGACCGCCAGCACTCCACCCGGAACGTGTCTTCTTCCGTACGGAAAAGCACGATTTCCGCCTTGCCGAAGACCGTGCGCGATGCGGCGCCGACCGGAAAGGAAGAAAGCGACAGATCCTGTGGGCAGCCGCCCGAAAGCGTCGCCTCGGCACCCGGTCCCGAAACGATGATCGCGACATTGCGGTGGGAAACGTCGGTCGCCGAATGCAGCGTACCGGCGGCGGAAAGTGCAGCCATCAGACCGGCGCCGGCCTCATCGATCACCAGCCACTCGTCCGGGCCAATCCAGAGCGCCGATCGGGCGCCGGCCCGGCCGGATGTCTTCGGAGCATCCGGCAGCGTCAGGCCGAGAGCAGAAGAAAGTGCCGAGAGCGATTCCGCCGGCGCGCGTAGCGCCACCCGGCTGGCCGTGGGTGCGGTCGTCAACCGCACCGCTGCGGAGCCGCCGAGACGTCCGGCCAGCGCCGGTTTGCGAATTGCGACATCAGCCATGGATGCGCCCCCCTTCCTTGTCAAAGAATACCAGATCCGTCACTTCGACGGCGATCGTCCGGTCCGGCATCGGCACATAGAGCGTTTCGCCCATCCGCGCCCGGCCGCCGGCGACGAGCGCGAAGGCAATCGACCTGCCGCAATTGTCCGACCAATAGGCTGATGTGACGTGGCCGAGCATGGTCATCGGCTTCGGCTCGTTCGGGCTCGCGACGATCTGCGCGCCTTCTTCGAGCACCAGCTTCGGGTCCTTGGTGACGAGGCCGACGAGCTGTTTGCGCCCGTCCTTGACGAGATCCGGCCGCTTCAACCCGCGGATGCCGACGAAATCCGTCTTTTTCTTCGAAACCGCCCAGGAAAGTCCGGCGTCATCGGGGGTCACCGTCCCATCGGTATCCTGCCCGACGATGATGTAACCCTTCTCGGCGCGAAGAACGTGCATCGTCTCCGTGCCGTAGACGCAGGCGCCGAGCGGCTCAGCATTGGCCCAGACCGCTTCGAGAACCGACTGGCCGTAATCGGCCGGCACATTGATTTCGAAGCCGGTTTCACCGGTGAAAGAGACGCGGAAGAGCCGCGCCGGCACGCCGCAAACCGTGCACTCGGCAACGCTCATATGCGGGAAGGCCTCGTTCGAAAGATCGAGCCCTTCGACCAGCGGCGCGACGATCTCGCGCGCCTTCGGTCCCTGCACGGCGATGACAGCCCATTGTTCGGTCACCGAAGTCAGCCATACCTTCAGATGCGGGAATTCCGTCTGCAGGTAATCTTCCATGTGATGGAGAACACGCGGCGCGCCGCCGGTGGTCGTCGTCACATGGAAACGGTCGTCCGCCAGGCGTCCGACAACGCCGTCGTCATAAACGAAACCGTCCTCGCGGGTCATGATACCGTAGCGGGCCTTGCCGGGCTTCAGCGTGTCCCAGGCATTGGTGTAGATGAGGTTGAGAAATTCCGCCGCATCCGGCCCCACCACCTCGATCTTGCCGAGCGTCGAGGCGTCGAAGATACCGGCCGCCTCGCGTGCCGTCCGGCATTCGCGAGCCACCGCCTGATGCATGGTCTCGCCGGCCTGCGGATAGAACCAGGCACGCTTCCAGTTGCCGACATCCTCGAAGACCGCGCCATGGGCTTCTTCCCAGGCATGCAGCGGCGTCTTGCGCGTCGGATCGAACAGCTCTCCGCGCGAATGACCGATCAGCGTACCGTAGGTAACCGGCGTATAGGGCGCACGGAAGGTGGTGAGGCCGACCTGCGGGATTTCCTTGCCGAGCATTTCAGCGGCAATCGCCAGGCCATGCATGTTGGAGAGCTTGCCCTGGTCCGAGGCCATGCCGTTGGTCGTGAAGCGCTTGATATGCTCGATCGAATGCATGCCCTCGCGCACGGCAAGGCGGATATCCTTGGCGCAGACGTCATGCTGGAAATCGATAAAGGCCTTGGCGTTGGTCTTCGGCCCGGCGCCTTCGGCAGCACCAATCATGCCGCCCGTCCAGTCATAGGCCTGTTCGGCCGAAATTGCGATCTTCTCGCCACTGCTTCTGCCGGTGGCCTGCGCCATCAGTTCGCCGGCGGCAAGCGACTCCTCGATCGTCCGCTGCAGGTCGTCGGTGCCGTTGCACGCGCCGACCGAGAGGCAGTCCTGCGCATAGGAGCCGGGCAGGAAACGCTGGCTTTCGGCATCGAAGGCCACTTTGCCGCGCGACTGCGAGAACAGATGGACGGACGGCGTCCAGCCGGCCGAAACCAGCAGCGCATCGACCGCGATCTTGCGCGGCGAACCGCCGCCGTTGCGCGCCACCGTCATCGACGAGATGCGCAGCCGTCCCGAGGTGTTGACGATCGATTGGCCGGCCAGAACATCGATGCCGAGCGTACGCGCCTCCTCCAGCACCGCCGCTCCCGGCGTCTGCCTGCAATCGACGATGGCGGCGATCGAAACACAGGATCGTTTCAGGTCGAAAGCCGCCTCATAGGCCGAGTCGTGCGCCGTGTAGATGCCGACTTTGGCCCCGACCGCAACGCCGTAATGATTGAGATACATCCGCCCCGCCGAGGCGAGCATGATGCCCGGCCGGTCGTTGTTCGGAAACACCATGTGCCGCTCGATCGCGCCGGTGGCAAGGATCACCCGCTTGGCCCGGACCTGCCAAAGCCGCTCGCGCGGCAGATCGCGGGAAGGCTTGGCAATATGATCGGTGACGCGCTCGGCAAGACCGACGAAATTGTGGTTGTAGTAGCCGAAGGCGGTCGTGCGGGTGAGCACTTCGACATTATCCATCGCCTTCAGCCGCGCCACGGCCTTCTGTGCCCAGCTATTGCCGTCCTGTCCGTCGATCCTCACGCCGGCATCGTAGCGCAATGCCCCGCCCGCTTCCGCCTGCTCGTCGCAAAGGATCACGCGGGCGCCGGTCTCGGCCGCAGCCAGCGCCGCCGAAAGCCCGGCAACACCGGCGCCGACCACCAGCACGTCGCAATGGGCATAGCGGCTGGCATAATGGTCCGGATCCTCCTCCGTCGGTGCGACGCCGAGGCCGGCGGCACGACGGATGAGCGGTTCGTAGACGTGTTTCCAGGCGGCGCGCGGCCACATGAAGGTCTTGTAGTAGAAACCAGCGGCAAAGAACGGCGACATCAGGTTGTTGACCGCACCGACGTCGAAGGCAAGCGAGGGCCAGCGGTTTTGCGAGCTGACGATCATGCCGTCGAAGACTTCCTGCACGGTGGCGCGCACGTTCGGCTGCTTGCGTGCCGTATCGCGGGAAACGTCGATCAGCGCGTTCGGCTCTTCGGCCCCTGCCGACAGAATACCGCGGGCCCGGTGATATTTGAACGAACGGCCGATGAGATGCACGCCGTTGGCGATCAGCGCCGAGGCGACGGTATCACCTTCGAGCGCCGTATAACTCTTGCCGTCGAAGCTGAAGCGCGCGGTCCTGGCCGGTGTCAGGCGCCCCTTGCCGGCGATACGGTTCACGCCGCTCATTGCGCCTCTCCTTCCACGGCTTCATATGTCTCGACAGGCCCATGCTGCTTGGCCGCCGCACCGATCTCAGGCTTTGGTTCCCCCGCCTTGTAGGTCATGATGAACTTGTCGGTCACCGTATCGCGCGCCGCGTTGAAGAAGCGCCCGCAGCCGTGAATATGCCGCCAGCGCTCGAAGATCAGCCCCTTCGGATTGTCGCGGATAAAGAAATAAGACTCGAATTCCTCGTCCGAAATCGAGGCGATATCGGCGGGCCGCGCGATATGCGCGTCACCTGCGCCACGGAATTCGAGCTCGGAGCGCTCTTCCTGACAGTAGGGGCAATAGATCAGCAGCATGTGTTACCCGTCTTAGAGTTCCGACCCGGAAACATTGGTTCCCGGAGGTTGATTGCAGAGACGCTTTCCCATCGTCACATAGGGAATGAGGCGCTTGAGAAGCTGTTCGAAATTGTCATAGGGCTCCAGCACATCGGTCATGCCGATATTCGCAAAAGCCATCTTGGCGATATCGTTGTCGATCACGAAGGCACGTCCCGGCGTTCCGCCGACCTCAGGCACGAAATAAACGGCTGGTTGGCGCAGGATCATCGCGCAAAGCAGCGTGCCGCTCTCGGCAACGAAGGGCCATTCGCTTTCGCCGGCAACCCTGTGGATCTTCTGCAGGCGGAAATCTCCGACGCCGGGAAAGACGTCACCGGCCGGCATTGCCGCGCCACTGATCCCGATCGTCAGGAGAGCCGCCGTCCACATCAGTGTGCCACCGCCGCCGCCGCCGCCTCGTCGATCAGCCGGCCACTGCGGAAACGATCCAGCGTCAGCCCGGCATTGAATTTGTGCGGCTCGTCGCGGGCAATCAGATGCGCGAAGAGATTGGCCGAGCCCGGCGTCGCCTTGAAGCCGCCGGTGCCCCAGCCGCAATTGACGTAAAGCCCGGGAACCGGCGTCTTCGACTGGATCGCCGAACGATCCGGCGTATTGTCGACGATGCCGCCCCATTGCCGCATCATCTTGACGCGCCGGAACATCGGGAAGAGCTCGCAGATAGCGTCGAGCGTGTGCGTGATGATCTGCAGCCCGCCGGTCTGGGAATAGGAATTATACTGGTCGGTGCCGGCGCCGATGACCAGCTCTCCCTTGTCGGACTGGGAGATATAGGCATGCACCGTGTTCGACATG
This sequence comes from Rhizobium sp. CRRU65, assembly GCF_048551595.1. Taxonomy (NCBI): domain Bacteria; kingdom Pseudomonadati; phylum Pseudomonadota; class Alphaproteobacteria; order Hyphomicrobiales; family Rhizobiaceae; genus Rhizobium; species Rhizobium sp. CRRU65. The sequence goes on from NZ_JBLYZH010000010.1 coordinate 137,215, forward strand.
ACGACGCAGGGAAAGATCGGCTTCAGCGGCTCGGAGACCAGCGCCTGCAGAGGGCTCGATTGCAGCGGCACGCGCACACCAGCCATCTGCATGATTGTTGTCGTATGGCCGGCCGCCGAGACGGCGATCTTTCTGGCGCCGATGAAGCCACGCGAGGTCTCGACCCCGGTCACCTGTCCGTCCGGACCGCGCCGGATGCCGGTCACTTCACAATTCTGGATGATGTGCACCCCGCGGTCTGAGGCCGCCCGCGCATAACCCCAGGCGACCGCGTCGTGCCTGGCCGTGCCGCCGCGCCGCTGCAGTGCTGCGCCGTTGATCGGGTAGCGCGCGCTGGCCGAGATATCGAGCGGCGGACAATAGGCCCTCGCCTGCTCCGGCGTCAGCCATTCATTGTCGATGCCGTAGAGCCGGTTGGCATGGATATGCCGCTTGAAGGACTGCTGGTCGTGAATATTGTGCGAAAGCATCATCACGCCGCGCGGCGAATACATCACATTGTAGTTGAGCTCCTGGGAAAGCCCTTCCCAGAGCTTCATCGAATGCTCGTAAATGTGCATGCTCTCTTCGTAGAGATAGTTCGAGCGGATGATGGTGGTGTTGCGCCCGGTATTGCCGCCGCCGAGCCAGCCCTTCTCGATCACCGCCACATTGGTGATGCCGTGCTCCTTGGCGAGATAGTAGGCAGCGCCCAGCCCGTGGCCGCCGCCGCCAATGATGACGACGTCGTATTCGGCGCGCGGCTCAGGCGAAGTCCACTGCTTCTCCCAGCCCTTGTGGCCGCGAAGGGCCTCCCGTGCCACGGCAAAAACCGAATATTTCCGCATCCGCCTTCTTCTCCTTCGGGAAAGGGCTTGTTCTCCGCGCTCATACAAATCGCAAATCCAAATGCGGCACAACGGTTCTTTTGCGACGCGCGAGAGCTTTGCTTTCGACACGCTGACGAGAATGCCGTTCCAGGCGGATGACGCAAGCGTCTGCATTTCCGCTGAGCCGCCGGACCGCCCCTAACCCAAGAGGGTGAGAAGACAAGCAATTGCTAAAATGTTAACAATCGCACGTTCCCGGGGTACGTGTATCATGTGGGGTTGGCGCTCAGTATCAATCGCGATGCTTTGCATCGCGTTAAGCGGCGCATGGCCGGCGCTCGCCGCCGAGCCGGTTGGCCAGGCCGTCGTCATCAAGACGCAGGTGACGGGACAGAGCGGGCCGATCGAGGTCGACACCAGCGTCCATCGCAACGAGCGCATCAAGACATCACCGTCGGGGCTTGGCCAATTCGTGTTTCGTGACGGCACGAAGCTCGCGGTGGGCTGGGGTTCCTCGGTCGTGATCGACAAATATGTCTTCGATGATTCCCAATCGGTCAAGAAACTGACGATCAGGGCAGCAAAGGGCACATTCCGCTGGGTCAGCGGCAATTCCAACTCCTCGGCCTACCAGATCCTGACGCCGGCCGGCACGATCGGCGTGCGCGGCACCGCTTTCGATTTCTACGTCGGCCCGGATGGCACGACCGCCGTCGTGCTGTTGAATGGTGCTGCCCGTTTCTGCGGCCCGGGCGGCTGCCGGCAATTGCAGCAGCGCTGCGATTGTGTGGTGGCCAAGCCGAACGGCGATATGTCGGCGGCACGCCGGGTCGATCCCAGCATCCTCGCGACACTTGGAAATCAGCGCGCCCTGCCCTTCCTCTCCGGCAATCAGCGGCTTGCAGGCGGCATCGGCATGCTCGGCGGCTGCAATATGGCGTCAGCCGCGCCGGAAAGAAGGGACAGGAACCGGCCCCCGCCTCCGGCTTCGCCCGATCCACAGAAACAAGATCCGCCGCCGAAACAGGCCGAGCCGCAAAAGGAAAGGCCACACAAGCCCGATAAGCCGCATCACGACAAACCGCACCATGATAGGCCACATCACGACAGGCCGGATAGGCCCGACAAGCATGATGGACACGACAGGCCGGACGGCCATGGCCGGCATGACAGGCCGGGAAATCACAGCCAGAATCACGGGAATGACCGGGATCATCGAGGACACGACCGCGACCATGGCGGAGATCGTGATCACGATAAGGATCGTGATAGAGATCACGACAGGGATCGCAACCACGACAAGGGCCGGAGTTTCAATCGGAACCGCTGACGCCTTCAGTCAGCCGCGCTCTTCTCGAAGCGGCCAGGCACTTCGCGAAAATGATCGGTCCTGCCGGAGATCCGCTGATAGAATTCCGCCAAACCGCCGATCACCTGCACCGCCCGTAGCTTTGCCGTGCCGATAAGCTTGCGGGTGTTCTTTGAATGCGAAAGCAGGGCCTGCATCAGTTGCTGGTGAACGACAACAAGTGCTGCAAACTCGGCAGATGCTGCAACGCGCTCGTCGCCGACGACGGCGAGGATCTGCGTTCGGCTGCTCTTGCCCTTGAGCGGGATGGCACCGGCCTCGATCAGCGCCATTCCCCGCACCGACCTTGCCGTGCTGTCGGATATCAGAATATCGAAGCCGACCTCTTTGCAGCATGATTCCAGCCGCGCCGCGACGTTGACGGCATCACCAACCGCCGAATAGTTGAAGCGCGTCTTGGCGCCCATATTGCCGACGCAGGCAAGGCCGGTATGGATGCCGATGCCGATCCCGACCTCTTGTCCTGGCCCGAAGCCGAAGGCGTCGCCGGCGTTCAATTCGGCCAGCGTTTCGCGCATGGCAAGTGCTGCGCGAACGGCCTTGGTTTCATGATCGGCCACATCGACAGGCGCATTCCAGAACGCCATGATCGAATCGCCGATGAACTTGTCGAGCGTGCCTTCATGGGCCACCACATGGCGGCTCAGCGCATCGAGCAACGTGTTCAGGAACGCGACGACATCTGTCGGCGCCAGCCGCTCGCTGATCTCTGTAAAGCTCCTGACGTCGACGAACATTACCGTCAGTTCGCGATCGTCGCCGCCGAGGCGCAAAGCATCGGGGGTATGCTCGATGCGGTGGAGCAGCGATGGAGAAAGATAATGCCCGAAGGCGCGCCGCACCGCGCGCCGCTCCCTGTCGATCACCAGGATCCGGAACGAGGTCGCGGCAAAATGAATGATCGATCCGCTGACGATCGGAGCCAGCGGATCGAAGAGAAGTCCTGCATAAAGAAACGACAGCCAGGACGCCACCAGCGCCATGGCCGTGATCAGCAGGCCGCAGATCAGAGCGACGGCGGGGCTGACGAAGGTCGTCACCACGACGAGCAGGCATCCGACCACCGCGATCGTCAGGATTTCCAACCCGTCGGCCCAATCGGGCCGCGACAGGAAATGGCCGGAGAGGATCTGCTCGACGGCTTGCGCATGCAGCGAAACGCCGGGAACGTTCTCGCCAAGCGCGGTGACGCGGATGTCCTGCAGGCCGGCCGCCGATGTGCCGACAAAGACGATGCTGCCGTCGATGGCGGCCGCGACCTCGGGAGAGGCCCCTCCGGCCGCGAGCACCTGACGGGCGGATATATAACGCTCGGCCCGGTCGGGGCTGACATAGAGCCAGAGTTCGCCTGCTGCCGTCAGCGGCACGACGAAATCGCCGACCTTTGCCGATGTCATGATGCCGGCGCGATCGGGCGCGCCCGATAGCACATAGGTCGATGCCCCCTGTGCGACGCGCAGGGCCTCGATTGCGAGATTGGGATAGAGCTGTTCGCCGTCTGTCAGGAACAGCGGCACCGCCCGCACCACCGGCGAGGGGTTGCCGGGATTGAGGCTGATATGGCCGAGCCCCGCCGCATTGGCCTCCAATTGCGGTCTGAGCGGCGTCGAGGCGCCGAGATAGGGTGGGGCCGAGACGGGGCTTTCGCCGGTGAAGGCGAAGCCCGCCTTGACCGGCGGCCGGTAGTTGCCCTCGTTGGAAAGTCCGAAGCCGAGCACGACGGGTTTTCCGGCAATCGAACGGGCGAATATCTCGTCATTGTCGGGCAGCTTCTCGGCCAAGGACGGATCCACACCGGCAACGTCGCGCACAACATTGCGCGGCGACAGCCGATCCGGCTCGGCGAAGAGAACATCGAAGGCGATGGCCGAGGCACCCATCTCCGAAAGCCGGTCTACGAGCAGAGCCATCCGGTCCCGCGGCCACGGCCACTGGCCGAATTCGCGCAACGACGTCTCGTCGATGTCGATCACGCGGACCGGCATCGGCTCGAAGGTCCTGGGAACCAGCCGCTGATACTCGTCGAACGTCACGCCGCGGATCAGCTTGAAAATCCCAGGATCGCCTGCCCGGAGGAGCGTCAGCATAGCCACGATCGCTAGGCCGATAACGACACCGATTTGCTGCACGCGCGTCATGATCTCACCGGCTGTCCCTCCGACGGCCGACAGAACGGCCCGCACCTGCCGGCAGACAGGCTACGCCGCTTTCGGTCCAAACGCCATTCGCAGATGCATCCCGGGCGCTGTCTTTTCAGCATCCTGAGCTACGAAACCTATGCGCTGGTGAACGAAATCGTCGACGCCGGAGCACGCCGATCGCCCAAGGGTCAGGACGGCTCTCAAGGAGGCAATCGCCGCGCTGGACGAAGCTGCGCCCGAACCGGCCGGATCATGACTGGATTACGCGAAGCATGATTTTTCCGCCCGCCTCCCATCCCCATCTGGACTTCCCCTACCCGATCTGCTATTTCGCGTCACCAATCGCAAGGCTCCGGCCGCGCGAACGTAATTATTTTGCCTCAGGCCGCTGCGCCGCCTCCGGCATCAACCAACCAAAGGAACGTGATTCTCGTGCAGGTACTTGTCCGCGATAACAATGTTGATCAGGCTCTCCGCGCTCTCAAGAAGAAGATGCAGCGCGAAGGCATTTTCCGCGAAATGAAGATGCGCGACTATTACGAGAAGCCGTCGCAGAAGCGTGCTCGCGAAAAGGCCGAGGCTGTTCGTCGCGTTCGCAAGCTGGCCCGCAAGCGCGCCCAGCGCGAAGGTCTGGTCGCAGCACGCTGAGCGTTTCCGTCGTTATTTCGACGTTTTCAGATGCATTGTGGCGGGGGCGATCGGTTCGCCGCCGCCTTTTTTAGTTTGCCGCTGAGAGATCGCATATCCGCGCACCGGATATGCCGTATGGGGAAAGCGAGCCCGAATGGCTGTCAATACCTTTAATCCGTCCCGCGCTCTGCGTTTGCAGAAAACGGCATTCCTGCCCGCTTTGGCGCTGGCGGCAATGTTCGGCCTCGCCGGCTGTGAGACGACCAATACCACGGATGCCGTGATCCGCATCGACAAGGCGCAGGGCTCGGAAGAGAACATCGCGTCGCTGACGGCGGTCATCAACGCCAATCCGAGGGATCCCGAAGGTTACAACGTCCGTGGTTCCGCCTATGGCCGCGCCGGCCAGTTCCGCCCGGCGCTGAACGATTTCAACACGGCATTACAGATCAATCCGCGGTTTTTCCAGGCTTACGCCAACCGCGCTCTCGTTTATCGCAACATGGGCCAGCAGGCCCAGGCGATTACCGATTACAATGCCGCCCTGCAGATCAATCCGAGCTACGACGTCGCCTATATCGGCCGCGGCAATGTCTATCGCATGGCCGGCCAGGATGATCAGGCTTTCAACGATTTCGACAAGGCGATCCAGCTCGGCACCACCGATGGCCGCGCCTACCACAATCGTGGCCTGATCTATCAGAAGCGCAATCAGCAGGATAAAGCGATCGACGATTTCTCGAAAGCGATCTCGCTCGCCCCGAATTCGGCCGAGCCCTATAATGGCCGCGGCATTTCCTATATCGCGCTGAACGACGACGACAACGCCTTTGCCGATTTCAACCATGCGATCGAGCTTAACGGCAACATCGCCGAATCCTGGGCCAACCAGGCGCTCGTCTACGAACGCCGCGGCGACAAGGCGAAGGCTGCCCGCTCCTATCGCCATGCGATCGGTCTCGATCCGAAGTACCAGCCGGCTCGTGACGGCCTTGCTCGCGTCGGCGTCGCCCCAGCCGGCTAAGGACATCATTGGGCAGCCCGAAGCATCGGGCGGCGCAACGGCCTCTTGCCGGTCGCGCCCTCGGAGCTGTCGGCCAAAGCATTGATGTTCAAGCGAATCTTCCGGTCGCTCGATGTCATCGAGGTGACAGCGTGCTAACCCGGGCGGAGGAAGCGACGCAGCCGCAAAGCCGGCCGCACCGTCTTGCACCGAGAAGCGAAAAAGCGTCCATCATCGTTGATGGCCTGTCATAGTGTGTTGCAACCTGCTCTCGCTCCCCCTAACATGGACCTGCTTCGATAGCCCGCTATCGGATGTTCGAACACGTGTTGGGGGCGGTTTGCGAGAGATGCGGATCTTTGCTTTCCTGGCCGCAGGCGAAAATCGTTGCGGGCCACGCGCATTACAGCGCCGCGCGTCTTTTCAAACGCACGAAGAACGCTTTAGCACTTTGAATTCGTGCATAATTTGGTCCTTAAATCGATTCCGATTTAAGGAATTATGCATGCGTGCATTCGATATGGCGTAACAGATGAAAATCGTAGCGCTGTTCTTTCCCAAGGCTTCGATCGGCACCTACCTCGTCGCCATGGCGGTGGCGATCGCACTGCCGATCTTCGCCTTCGTGGCGCTGCTTCTGCTGCAGCTGGAGGACAACCAGCGTTCGACGCTGAAGCGCGAGACGGCCCAGGATGCGCTTGCCCTTTCACGCATCATCGACCGCCAGCTTCAGGACATGGCGACGACGCTGCGGCTGCTTTCGAGTTCGCCGGAGCTTGAAAACGGCAATCTCGCCTCCTTCCATGAGCGCACGGAAACGGCCCTCAGAGACAATACGCTTTTCGTCATCGCCGTCGACCGCAGCGGCCAGCAACTGCTGAACACACGTCGGGCATTCGGCACGCCGCTCGGCAAGACGGCGAACATCCCTGCCCTCGAAGCGGTCATGGCTTCCGGTCGCATCGAGGCCTCCGACGTCTTTCGCGGCCGGACCAGCGGCGAATGGGTCTATAACGTCACCCTGCCACGGAAGAATGATCCGGTCGCAGCCCTCATCATCACGCAAAACGCAAAGGATCTGGGCAAGCTCGTGACCACCGAAGGTCTTGCCTCCGGCTGGTCGGCCGCCGTCATCGACGAGAGCGGCCACGTCGTTGCAGCCAGTGGCCCCGCCAATCTTGAACCCGGTACGCCCTTCGATCCGCGCATTCTGCCGGCGCTCACCGTGTCCCGCGGCGTCTTCGAGGACGAGACGATCCTGCCGCACATGCTCCTCGGTTATGCCCAGATTCCCGGTTGGTCGTGGAAGACGGTGATCTGGGGACCGATTGCCCAGGCTTCGATCCTCAGCACCTGGCGTTTCCTCATCATCGGCGGCGTTGCACTGGTGCTCGTCGCCGTGCTGGCCGCCTATGCCGTCGCAAGACAGGTGCGCACCACCATCCGCGATATCGCCGATATGGCAAACCGCATGGGCGAAGGGCATATCGTCTCACCGGTCGAGACCAGCGTCATCGAGGCGAACCAGGTAGCGATTGCCCTCTCGAATGCCTCTTTCGACCGTAGCCAGACCGAGGACCGGCTGCGTTTCGTCATGCACGAACTCGTCCACCGCACCAAGAATCTTCTGACGCTTGCTCAGGCAATGATGCGCCAGCTGGCCAAGCAGTCGGACAGCGTCGAGACCTTCCGCGCCGCCGTCGCCGACCGTCTTGAGGGGTTGGTGCGCTCGATCGAGCTCCTGACCAGCGAGCAATGGGGAGGTGTATCGCTACGGCGGGTCGTCGACATCCATTTGCACGCATTCCCGCAATCGCGCGAGCAGATCGACATCAGCGGCGAAAACTTCGTGCTGAAGCCGGATGCAGTGCAGAATCTCGGCCTCGCCTTGCATGAACTCGCCACCAATTCGGTGAAATACGGGGCGCTCTCCGTACCTCAAGGCCGTGTCCGCTTCGAGTGGCGCGACGTCAGGGAGGAAGACAAGCCGGATGCCCTGCTCCGCTTCACCTGGGAGGAACGCGGCGGCCCGCCTGTCACCCAGCCATCACGCTCGGGCTTCGGCACGACCGTTATCAAGGCTCATGCCGCCTCCGCCTTCCGCGGCACGGTCGAGATCGATTTCCGGCCCGAAGGCCTGTTATGGGTGCTGACGGCGCAACGCGCCACGCTGGAGCGGGAATAGAGCGCCGCGCGTCTCTTATGACGCGCTAAGGACGCTCTATCACTTTGAAACAGCGCCCGGAACAATCGCTATCTCCACCCGTTTCGGACAGGTCGTTCCAAAGGAGAAAGACCATGTTCAAGCAAACGATGATCGCAGCCGCGGCACTGACGGCCGTTGCCTGGGCGAGCCCGGCGGGCGCGGAAAACTATGTCACGCTTGGCCGGCTGGTCTGCGGATCGGATGGCGGCCAGGGTCTGATCGTCACCTCGCAGAAAAACCTCATCTGCACTTATACGTCGGCGGCCGGCGGCGCCAAGGCGGTCTATGCCGGCAAAATCGAGAAATTCGGCCTTGATATCGGCCAGACCGGCAAGAGCGTCATGATCTGGCAGGTGCTGGCAAAGACCGGCACGGATATCCCGCAATTCGCCCTTGCCGGCGAGTATTACGGGATCGGCGCCGATGCAAGCATCGGTGCTGGCGCCGGCGCCAAAGTCATCGCCGGCGGCACCGACAAGGCCTTCATGCTGCAGCCGTTGAACGTCCAGGCGCAGGAAGGTTTGAACCTGGCGATCGGCGTCGAGAAGATGACGCTCGTGCCGGGAGAGACCTGACGACAGTCGTCCAAGGCAGACAGTAGTTACCTGCTTACGTGAACCAAACAGCCGCCCGAAGGGCGGCTGCAACGATCAGTGCGCGAGCGCCTTGTTGATATCCTCGGTCATCTTCTTCGCGTCACCGAGCAGCATCATCGTGCCGTCCTTATAGAACAGCGTATTGTCGATGCCGGCATAACCCGAGCCGAGCGAGCGTTTGACGAAGAGGCAGGTCTTTGCCCGGTCGACGTCGAGGATCGGCATGCCGTAGATCGGTGAGGTCTTGTCATCGCGCGCCGCCGGATTGGTCACGTCATTGGCACCGATGACATAGGCAACGTCGGCCTGGGCGAATTCCGAGTTGATGTCCTCAAGCTCGAAAACCTCATCATAGGGAACATTCGCTTCGGCGAGCAACACATTCATGTGGCCGGGCATACGGCCTGCGACCGGATGGATCGCATATTTCACCTCGACGCCGTTCTTCTTGAGATTGTCCGCGAGCTCGCGCAGCGCATGCTGGGCCTGGGCGACCGCCATGCCATATCCCGGCACGATGATGACCTTCGATGCATTGGCCATCAGATAGGCCGCATCCTCGGCCGAGCCGAGCTTCACCGTCCTGTCTGACGTGTCTGGTCCGCCGGACGCCGTCTCACCGCCGAAACCGCCGAGGATGACGGAGACGAAGGAACGGTTCATACCCTTGCACATGATGTAGGAGAGGATCGCGCCGGAGGAGCCGACGAGCGCGCCCGTGATGATCAGCGCCAGATTGCCGAGCGTGAAGCCGATGCCGGCCGCCGCCCAGCCTGAATAGGAGTTCAGCATCGACACGACGACCGGCATATCGGCCCCGCCGATCGGCACGATCAGCAGAACGCCGAGCGCCAACGACAGCGCGACGACGGCCCAGAAGTCGAAATGGCTCTCGGTGGCGGCCAGCCCGATGATGAAGAGCACGATCAGCACCAACAGGCTCGCATTGATCACATGCCGGTAGGGCAACAGAATCGGCTTACCGGACATGCGCCCGTCGAGCTTCAGAAAGGCAATGATCGAACCGGTGAAAGTCAGCGCGCCGATCGCCACGCCGAGCGCCATCTCGACGCGCGCCTCGGTGTGGATGTGACCGATCTCACCGATGCCGAAGGAAGCCGGCGTGTAGAGCGCGGAGGCCGCGACCAGCACCGCGGCAAGGCCGACCAGCGAATGGAAACCCGCGACGAGCTGCGGCATCGAGGTCATGGGTATGGTGCGGGCGACATAGGCGCCGACACTGCCACCGATGGCAAGCCCAAGGATGATCAGCACGAAGCCGCCGAAGTCAGGCGTCGCCAGCACCAGCGTCGTCAGGATCGCGATGCCCATGCCGATCATGCCGTAGAGATTGCCCTTGCGGCTGGTAGCCGGATGCGACAGGCCGCGCAGCGCCAGGATGAAGAGCACGCCGGAGACGAGGTAGAGGAAGGCTGCGATATTGGTCATCAGTCCCTCACCGGTCCTTCTTGCGGTACATCGAAAGCATCCGCTGCGTGACGAGGAAACCGCCGAAGATGTTCACCGAGACGAGCACCAGGGCGACGAAACCGAAACCGGTCGCAAGGCCGCTGGTCGAGATGCCGACCGCCAGAAGCGCGCCGACGACGATGACGGAGGAGATCGCATTGGTGACGGCCATCAGCGGCGTATGCAGCGCCGGCGTCACCGACCATACGACGTAATAACCGACGAAGATCGACAAGACGAAGATGGCGAGCTGGAAGACGAAGGGATCGATCGCCCCGCCAGTCGCAGCACTTGCCGCTTCCGGTGCCTGGGCAGCCGCCGTGATCACGGCGGTCACCGCATGGTCGAGCTGCTCCAGCGCCCTGTCCATTGCTTCACTGGCCATCAGATGTCTCCCTTCTTCGCGCCGCCGAAGGCGGGATGAACCACGTCCCCGGCATAGGTCAGCATCGTCGCCTTGACGAGTTCGTCGTCAAGATTGACGACGACGCTCCGCGTTTCCTTGTTGACCATGGTCTCGAGGAAGGTCACGAGGTTCTTGGCGTAGAGCGCCGAGGCGCTGGCCGCAACCCGGCCCGGCATGTTGGCGAAACCGATCACGCTGACGCCTTCGACATCGGCGACCTCGCCGGGGACGACGCCCTCGATATTGCCGCCGCGCTCGACCGCGAGGTCGACGGCGACCGCACCCGACTTCATCGAGGCAAGCATGGCGCGCGAAACGAGCCGCGGCGCCGCACGACCGGGGATCAGCGCGGTGGTGATGACGATATCCTGCTTGGCGATGTGTTCGGCAACCAGAGCCGCCTGTTTCGCCTGATAGTCGGCAGACATTTCCTTGGCATAGCCGCCGGCCGTTTCCGCCGCCTTGAACTCTTCGTCCTCGACGGCGATGAACTTGGCGCCGAGCGAGGCGACCTGCTCCTTGGCAGCGGGGCGAACGTCGGTGGCCGAGACCGCGGCGCCGAGACGGCGCGCGGTCGCGATCGCCTGAAGACCGGCGACGCCGGCGCCCATGACGAAGACTTTGGCGGCCGGGACGGTGCCAGCCGCCGTCATCATCATCGGCATGGCGCGGTCATAAACCGCCGCCGCCTCGATGACGGCCTGGTAACCGGCAAGATTGGCCTGGGACGACAGCACGTCCATGGACTGGGCGCGGGTAATGCGCGGCATCAACTCCATCGCGAAAGCCGAAAGCCCGGCACTTGCCAGTGCCGCGATCGCTTCGTCATTGCCGTAGGGGTCCATGATGGCAATGATCACGGCACCGCTTTTATAGCCGGAGATTTCCGATCCGCTGGGCCGACGCACCTTCAGCACGACATCGGCCAAGGCTGCATCCGCAAAACTGCCGATCCTGGCACCGGCGGCCTCGAAATCCCCATCCGGAATCCGCGAAGCCGCACCGGCACCGGCTTCAACGACGACGTCGAAGCCGAAACTCTTCATCTTCTTCACGGTCTCGGCGGAGGCGGCGACGCGTGTCTCCTCGCCCGTGACTTCCCTTGCAACGAAAACGATATTGCCCAACTGCCCCCTCCTCCGGGTCAGCCAGACCGCCGCAGGTTTCCCTGCGCAGGCCAAGCACCTCATTCAAAAAGCTTCGGAGAAGCTCTCCTTCCCTCAGAGTGCCGTGCGTCCTTTCGGACGCACAAAGGACCGCTCTGACCCTCTGAATCTACGCGATCAGCGGAACAGGAAGATGCCGGCTGCGAGAAGAATGATGAAGACGAAGAGGCCACCGAGAAGGCCGGCGCCGCCGAAGAAACCAGCGGTCATCGCAAGCAGGAGGACGATGAGCAGCATCGAGCCGTATTTCGCGCTGGCGATGAACATGTCGTAGGTCTTTTCATGTTCTTTATAATCCATCGGCGCGCCGGTCTCGACCGGTCCGGTATGATGTTCGGCCATAAATATCGTCTCCCTGAAATGCCTCTGCGCTGCTCGATTCCCTAGCCTGAGCGAGGGAAATCCCTTCTTGCAGGGATTACACAATGACAGGCGAAAGCGCAATGCATGAGAATGCCGCAGGCGCGCGTGGCAACCGCGATGTCAGAGGCCTGGACGGACCTGAAGGACGGCTGATATCGCCTGCCGTCCATCGCCCTCCTCTGCCCGGCGGAGATCGTCTCTCCGTCGGGAACAGGGTAAATTACAGCGGCAGGTCGGTACCGAGTTCGCCTTGCGGCACGAAACGCGCCGTCGGAATGATGGTGAGCGGCGGCAGGGTGTCGTTGGGATTGCGCGAAAACATCATGCGCTGCTCGCTGGCGCTCGAGATGAAGAAGGGATAGCGCGTCAACAGCTTTCGCCCGACCTCGATCACATTCGTCGCCATCAGCGTCATGTCGATCCCGTAATTCTTCGCCAGCCGGCCGGGCACGACCGTATCGGCATAGAAGACCCGCTTGTAGAAGGCCGCATGCGGCGGCCGAACGAATTGAAGAACGCGGTCCGCACGGAAATACGCCGCCGCCACGATGGTCGGCCTCAGCGTCAGATAGGGAACCCACGGCAGATCGGCGGTGAGCTCGGGGTCGGCCGCGAAACGCGCCGGATCGATCAGGGTCAGCCCCGCATCCAGAAGGTCATCCATCGCCTCGGGAAAGGCGCCACCGGACTGACTGAGGCGATGTTCCGGTGTCACATAATGAACCCGGATCGTACTGACCAGTTCCCCATAATAATACAGACCGAAGATATAGGCGTGGCTGTCGAAATCGCTGTCATCAAGCAGCCCTTTCGGGGCAAGCGCCAGCACGTCATGGGCCTTGTAGGCCTTGTAGCGCAACCGTTCCACCTGCTCCATGTCTTCGCTGCTTTCGACGCGGCGATACTCGACATGATCCAAAACTTCCAAAATTTTTGTGCTGAAATCGCTACGCTTGAACAGTGTCTCTGACATTTCTCGATCCGCTCGTTAACGGATCATTAATCATACGCCAGCGAAATTTAGGCAAGGAAATCCGATAATTTCCCTTGTTTTTAAATCGTTAAGGTTAACGCGGCATGCGCTTTTCAAGGGGGAAACTGTCTGTTGAGACCGCTCAGGCGACCTTGTTGCGGCGGCGTTGTACGACGCGGCGGCCGATGCCCTGCTGCAACAGCGGGATATTCTGGGAAGGCACGGGCGGCGAGAAAACGTAACCCTGAACAAGATCGGCGCTGCGGTGCTTGTTGAGCAGTGCGAGCTGCTCCTCGGTTTCGACACCTTCAATGACGATCTTCAGGCCCAGTTCACGGGCGAGATGGACCGTGCCGCGCAGCAGCTTCAAGCGGCGGTTATCTTCGACGATGTTGCGCACGAAGGAGCGATCGATCTTGACGATATCGAGCGGCAGTGTGTCGAGGTAGCTGAGGCTGGAGAAGCCGGTACCGAAATCGTCGATGGCGATGGTGATGCCGCGAGCCCTGAGCTCGGCCAGGATGGCGCGCACAGCCGCCGGCTCGTCGATCAGGCAGCTTTCGGTGACTTCGAGATGCAGCCGCGCCGCGTCGAGACCGGAATGGGCAAGCGCTTCGGCGACCACCGCGAGAATATCGGCATCGCGCAGATCCCGCGCCGAAAGGTTCACCGAGACGGCGATATGTTCCGGCCAGTTCATGCATTCGCTGCACGCCTTGAACAACACGAAACGGGTGATGTCGGAGATGATGCCCATATCTTCGGCGAGCCGGATGAAGACGTCGGGCGGGATCGAGCCCTTCTCCGGATGCACCCAGCGCGCCAACGCTTCGGCGCATTCGATCCGCGAGCCGTCGGACCGGAACATCGGCTGGAAGGCAAGATGCAGCGCCTGCGCCGAGACCGCGTCGCGCAAATCCGCTTTCAGCTTCTGCTGCTCGATATAGCGGCCATCCATCTCCCGCTCGAAGCCGGAAATGCCGCCCTTGAAGCGCGACTTGCTTTCGAACAGCGCCAGATCCGCCTTGACGCTCCATTCGTCCATCGCAAACGCAGCACTCTCGAGGATCGCGTAGCCGGCGCTGAGCGAAACCAGGAAGGTCAGCTCGTCGACTGCGTAGTTGCCCTGGATTGCGGCGTGCACGCGGCGGATCTCGACGTCGAGCGAGGCCTGTTCCTTCGCATGCGGGAAGAACAGGATGAACTGGTCTCCCATCAACCGGCCGAGGATGGCGTTGCCGGAGGCCTGCTTGATGCGGGCGGCGATGGCGCAAAGCAGGTGGTCGCCTGTAACGTGGCCGCGCATGTCGTTGACATGTTTGAACTCGTCGATATCGAGAACCATGAAGCCGAGTGGCCCGGACTTCCTTTGATGTTTGGCGAGATAATCCTGCACCAGCTGCCCGAAATATTCTCGGTTCGGCAGGCCGGTCAGCGCATCGAAGCGGACCATGTGCATGATCTTCTGCTCCGCCTTCACCCGGCTCGACACGTCCTCGAAGATCAGCACGGCGCCGCCGTCGGCCCTGCGGCTGGCGGAGAATTCGAGCGACAGGCCCTCGGGGAAATGGATGAGCGTGCGCGACAGGTTGCCTTCGGCGACTTGGGTGAGCTGGCGCAGGATGAGCTCCGGCTGCGAGGCGTCCATGAAGCTGTAGCGCGCGCCGTAGCGTAGCACGGCGCCGAGATCGCGGTCCTTCAACCGATCCGGCGCACCGATCTTCAAAAGCTCGCAGGCCTTGCGATTGACGACCTGGATGCGGTTTTCGGCATCGACCATGACTAGGCCATGCGGCATGTTGTTGAGCGCCGTATCGAAGCGGTCGGCGATGATGGTGATTTCCCGGCGCGCGATGACATTCTCATAGAGGAACTCGCGCACGCCGTTCGCCATGGCACGCGTCGTCAGCCAGAAGGGAATGAGGAAGATCGACAACAAGCCACGATAAAAATCGAGCGCCAACAGGCTGCAGACAATCATCGGCAGACAGCAGGAAAAGGTCTGGAGGTCAACCGCCAGGCGCGAACCATAATTGCGGCCGACAACGGAAACCATGGTCGCCATGGTAACCGCAATGCAGGCAAGTTCCGCAAAGGAATCATGGACGACGAAGATGGCGTAGCCACTGGCGATGCCAAGCAGGGTGGTGGTGCAGGCAGCACCCGCAACCAGGATCCGCTCCCAACGCTCGATTCCGGCGTGCGACAGGCTCTCCTTGTCAACGCGGTCGAACTGCCGGAAGATGACCATGCGAACGCAGAAGACCAGGAGGAAGGCGGCCGCCAGCAGGATATAGACGAAGGACTGGGTCTTGGCAGCAACGGCAAGGCATGTCGCGACATGCACGATCACGCCAGCAAGCAGCGTCATGCGGTTCCCGGAAAGGGAACTCACAAACGACAGATACACATCTATAGGGACCCTGTTCGGGTTATCTGGCTTCATCCACACTTTCCCTGTGCGCGGGAATTCTAGGCCCAACCTTTTAAAAATTGATTTCAATGGAATCAAACATTTGGTCAAATTTTCTAAAACCACAGGGTGAACCGCACAGCTTACGCGAGTTAATGCAGCCTACCGGCGAGATTACCGAAATAATTTATCCACGCCTGGGTTGTTGAAATATTTGACGGCCCTACGGCGGGGCCGATGCGTCTAAGACTATACTCCAACGCGAGGCATTTATCCTTCCAATTTCAAAGGCCGTGGTCTACATCGATTGCAAGAGGAAAAACTGCCGGAAAACCGGTGGAACAAGAACAAGGGGAGGCGAATGTCGGTACTTCTGGCCGCAAGCCGGCTGATTGACTCGATCAGTCAGTTCATGGGCAAACTTTCCGAATATATGGTGCTGTTCTGCTGCCTGATCAGCGCCGGAAACGCCATCGTCCGCTACGCCTTCAACTACAGTTCGAACGGCTGGCTGGAGATTCAGTGGTATCTCTTCGCCTTCGTCGTCATGCTCGGCGCCTCGCATGCGCTGCGCAACAATGAGCATGTCCGCGTCGACCTGATCTATGGTTCGGTTTCCGACAGGGCGAAGATCTGGATCGACATCGTCGGCCTCATTGTCTTCCTCCTTCCCGCATGCCTCTATCTCACCTGGCTGTGCTGGCCTTTCTTCACGCTCTCCTACCATCAGGGGGAAATATCGGGCAACGCCGGCGGACTGATCCGTTGGCCCGTCAAGCTGATCCTCGTCGCCGGCTTCGCACTGCTTTCCCTTCAGGGCGTTTCCGAGCTGGTCAAGCGGATCGCAGCCCTCACCGGCCATATCAGCATCGATACGAAATACGAAAAGCCGCTGCAGTAACGCGGGCTGGGAGAAACGGATTTGTTTGATTTCGGCATCATCCCGCCGGCCATGTTCCTGGGCATGATCATCTTCATGCTCTACGGCTTTCCGGTCGCCTTTTCGCTCGCCGCCGTCGGCTTGTTTTTCGCCATCATCGGCATCGTCACCGGCCATTTCGGCGAGGTCTTTCTGCAGGCTCTGCCGCTGCGCTTCTTCGGCATCCTTTCCAACGACCTTCTGCTCGCCATTCCCTTCTTCACCTTCATGGGTGCGGTGCTGGAGCGCTGCGGGTTGGCCGAGGACCTGCTCGAGGGCACCGGCAAACTCTTCGGTGGTATACCCGGCGGGCTTGCCTATGCCGTCATCCTCGTCGGCGCCGTGCTCGGAGCGATCACCGGCACGGTGGCCGCTTCCGTGATCACCATGGGGATGATCTCGCTGCCGATCATGCTGCGCTATGGCTACAATCCGCGCCTTGCCACCGGCGTCATCGCCGCCTCGGGCACGATCACCCAGGTCATCCCGCCCTCGCTCGTGCTCGTCGTTCTCGCCGATCAGCTCGGCAGGTCGGTCGGCGACATGTATCTCGGCGCGATCGGCCCCTCGATCCTGCAGGTGACGATCTTCGTGCTCTTCATCCTGGTGATGTCGATTATTCGGCCGAAATCGATGCCGCCGCTGCCGAAAGAGGTGCGCGGCGATTTCAATTGGGCTCTGCTCGTGAAGGTGCTGATGGGCATGGTGCCCTCGATCGTGCTGATCTTCCTCGTGCTCGGCACGATCTTCATGGGTCTTGCAACGCCGACGGAAGCAGGCGCGCTCGGCGTCGTCGGCGCCATTGTGCTTGCCGCCATGAATCGCCGCCTCACCTGGCCGCTGATCCGCGAAGCAATGGCATCGACCACACACATTACATCCATGGTGGTGATGATCCTGATCGGCTCCACCTGTTTCAGCCTGGTCTTCCAGGGCATGGACGGGTCGCGCTGGATCGAGCACATGCTGTCGGGCATTCCCGGCGGGCCGGTCGGTTTCCTGATCTTCGTCAACATCTTCATCTTCGTGCTCGCCTTCTTCCTCGATTTTTTCGAGATCGCCTTCATCGTCATCCCGATGCTCGCACCCGTCGCCTCCAGTCTCGGCATCGACCTGATCTGGTTCGGCGTCCTGATCTGCGTCAACATGCAGACGAGCTTCATGCATCCGCCCTTCGGCTTCGCGCTCTTCTATCTGCGCTCAATCGCCAGCAAGGACGTCAAGACCTCGGATATCTACATGGGCGCGCTCCCCTGGGTCGGCATGCAGCTGATCCTGGTGGCGATCGTGATCTTCTGGCCGCAATCGGTAACCTATTGGCTGGATCACGGCCCGAAGGTCGACCCGAACTCGATCAAGATCGAAGTCCCGGGCTTCGGCGGCCAGCTCGGCCTGCCACCGCTGGGCGGCGGCGGCAATGGCTCACCGCAGATCCCCGGCCTGACCCTGCCGCCACTGAACGGCCTGCCGGGAGCACCGCCGCCACCGGCGAAATAGTCCAGCAAAAACAAAACCCCGGACGGAAATCCGGGGTTCTGGTATCGCATTCGTCTAAAGCGCCGAGCCTGCCGGCGGAAAGCCTTAAAGCTTCCCGGCCCGTTGCTGGATCATCATGAACGTATCGAAGGTGTACTCCGACAGCTGCATCCACAGATAGGCATCCCGCTTGAAGGCGGTCTGGTCGTCGTAGATCTTCTTGAAATACTGGTTCGTGCCCGAAATTTCGCTGTAGATGCCCGTCGCCGCCTGGAAGCAGGCTTCCATGATCTCCTGACTGAACGGGCGCAGCGTCGCGCCTTCCGCGACCAGCTGCTTCAGCGCGGTCGGGTTCTTCGTGTCGTACTTCGCCAGCATGTTGGTGTTGGCGAAGGCGCAGGCGTCGGTCAGCGCTGCCTGATAATGCTTGGGCAGGCTGCTCCATTTTTCGAGATTGAAGAACCCGTGCACCGTCGGGCCACCTTCCCACCAGCCCGGATAATAGTAGTACTTCGCCACCTTGTGGAAGCCGAGCTTCAGGTCGTCATAGGGGCCGACGAATTCCGCCGCATCGATCGTGCCTTTTTCCAACGCCGGATAGATATCGCCGCCGGCGATCTGCTGCGGGATGACGCCGACCTTCTCCATGACGCGACCGGCAAGGCCGGCAATGCGCATCTTGACGCCCTTGAGGTCATCGAGCGTATTGATTTCCTTGCGGAACCAGCCGCCCATCTGCGCACCGGTATTGCCAGCCGGCAGCGCATACATGCCCTGCGTGGCATAAAACTCGTTCATCAGCTTGTTGCCGTTGCCTTCATAGTACCAGGCATTGGTCAGACGGCTGTTCAGCCCGAACGGAATGGCCGTTCCGATGGCGTAGGTCGGGTCCTTGCCGACGAAATAATAGGAGGTGGTATGGGCTGCTTCGACCGTACCGGCGGCAACGGCATCGACGGCCTGCAGGCCCGGCACGATTTCACCGGCCGCGAAGGGCTGGATCGTGAAATTGCCATCCGTCGCCGCGGCAACATGCTTGGCGATATCCTCGGCGCCGCCATAGATCGTATCCAAGCTCTTCGGAAACGACGACGTCATGCGCCACGCGATCTTCGGATTCTCCTGCGCGATCGCAGGCGCTGCCAATGCCGTTGCGGCAACCGCACCGGCGCCGGCGGTTCCCGCCTTCTTGAAAAACGAACGACGATCCATCAAAAACCTCCCATATAGATGACACTGCGCGGCCAATCTCACCCCTACCCGCAGCAAGGGCAAAGCTAAGCATGGCGCAAGCCGCGATTCAAGCTTTAGTCTATTAGCCTTTGGCATCAAGACGGCAATAAGGCAACGCGCACGTATCCATCAGAATCAGCGGCTTAGCGGTAAACCGGAAAGGCAGGGCGCCGCTTCCGTCGCAATTTGGCCGCCTAATGCAGCCAAGCGTTGACTTGACGGCCGTTCAGGCGGAAGAAACGACGAGAATAAAGATTTTCACCGGGGCTGATATGACGAAACCGATCGTTGCCATTCCTGCCGATATCCGTAGCTTCGACGGCGCGACCTGGCATGCCGTGCAGCATCAATATCTGCGCGCCGCATTGAACGCATCCGGTGTCATGGCCTTCATCATCCCCGCTTTCGAGGAGGGCTACGATACCGACGCGATCCTCGACCGCGTCGACGGTCTGCTTGTCTCCGGTTCGGCCAGCAATGTTCATCCCTTGCTCTACGGTGCCGAGGCGAATGACAAGGACGGCCCCTTCGACCCCGCCCGCGACGCCACCAGCCTGCCGCTCATCCGCCGCGCCATCGACCGCGCCATCCCGCTGCTCGCCATCTGCCGCGGCATCCAGGAGCTGAATGTCGCCCTCGGCGGCTCGCTGGCAAGCGAGATTCAGGAGCAGCCCGGCATCTGGGACCATCGCCGGCCAGAAGGCGTCGACCGGGACGGCATGTACGCCATTCGCCAGACCGTCCACGTCAAGGAAGGTTCCTGCATCGCAGCCATTCTCGGTCCGGGCGAGATCCGCGTGAATTCCCTGCATCGCCAGGCAATCGCCAGAACCGCCCCACGCCTGCAGGTGGAAGCGATCGCCGAGGACGGCACGGTGGAGGCCGTTTCCGTTATCGACGCCAAGGCTTTCGCCGTCGGCGTGCAATGGCATCCGGAATATTGGGCTGAAACCGACAAGTCTTCGAACCAGCTGTTCGCTGCTTTCGGCGACGCCGTCCGCGCCTATGCCGCCGCCAAGCGGCCGGTCATCCCGGCGCAGGCGATCGCGTGACCACCAGACCCACCGGGCGTGGAAACATCAATCAACGGTGATCGTCGTCGCGTTCGTGGTTGAGCCAGGCGCAGAATTCTATCCGACGCGCCTAGGCCTTCTGCGGCGTCTCCGGCACCGGCGTCAGCGCCGCACCCTTATCGAACCAGGCGATGAGATTGTCGGCAACGAGATCGGCCATTGCATTGCGTGTCGGCACGGACGCGGAGGCGACGTGCGGCAGCAGCACGGCGTTGGTCGGCCCCAGCAGGTCGGCCGGCACGGTCGGCTCTTCATAGAAAACGTCGAGGCCGGCAGCACCGAGCGCGCCGGAGGCAAGAGCGGCACTCAGCGCCGCCTCGTCCACCGTCCAGCCACGGCCGACGTTGACGAGAATGCCGTTTGGGCCGAGTGCTGCCAGAATATCCGCATCGATCGTCTTGTGTGTCTGCGGCGTCTTCGGAACGATGGCGATCAGCGTATCCACCGCTTCCGCCAGCCCCTTCAACGTCGGGTGATAATCGTAGGACACATCGGCGTGGCGCGAACGTGTGTGATAACTGATCTTCACCTTGAACGGCTCCAGCCGCTTGGCGATTTCGAGCCCGATGCGGCCAAGGCCGTAAAGCCCGATATGGCGGCCCTTGAGCGAGAAGCGCGACAGCGGATAGGCCGTTCCCGGCTTCCAGTTGCCGGCACGCAGCCACGCTTCGGCCCGCGGCAACTCGCGAACCGTGTTCAGCAGCAGGCCGATCGCCGTATCGGCGACCTCGTCGTTCAGCACATCAGGCGTATTGGTGACGACAATGCCTTTTTCGGCGGCATGTTTCACATCGACGCCGTCATAACCGACACCGAAATTGGCGATCACTTCGGCATGCGGCAGCTGGTCTATCCAGGCGCCTGGGAAGGAGCCGGACACGGCGACGCCGCGGATACGGCCGGCAGTCTCGCCGTCTAGCGCAAGCTTCTCCTCGCGTGGGACGGCGATAATCTCAAACCGATCCTTCAACCTTTCGAGAACACGCTCGTGTATCTTCCCAGGAACGAGAATGGCGATGCGGGACATGGCTTTTCCTCTTGGATATGGCGGTCGGTTCAGGCGCGCGGCCGATGGGGACTGGTGGACTGGCGAATGCGCATTTCCGGTTTGATCAGATGCATGCCATCAGGCTCATGGCTGCCGGCAAGGCGATCGAGCAGCGCCCGAGCGGCCAGGCGCCCGACCTCGGCCTGACCGTTCCAGACGGTCGTTAGCGCAGGCGTAGCGATCGAGGCCTCCTCGAGATCGTCGTAGCCGGTGACGGAAATATCGCGTCCCGGCACCAGGCCCGCGCGCGCAATGCCGTTCATCAGGCCGATCGCTACGAGATCGTTCCAGCAGACGGCCGCGGTCGGCTTCTGCGGCAGCGAAAGGAAATGCACGGCCGCCTCGAAACCGCCCTGTTTCGAGCGCGGACCGGGAATGCGCAAGTTCGGATCGACCTCGATGCCGGCCTTGCGCAGCGAATTGACATAGCCCTGGTAACGGTCGCGGCCGGTGGATGTCTGGTCCGTGCCGCCGATCATGGCGATCGAGCGATGACCAAGGCCGATCAGGTGGTTGGTGGCAAGCGAGATGCCGTAGCTGTCGTCACCGCGATAGGTCGGCAGGTCCTGCCCTTCCATCGAGCGGGCGACGAGGATCGCCGGCATGCCGTTGTCTTCTGCCAGCTGCACGTCTTCAGGCGGAGTACCGATCGCCGGCGACATGATGACGCCGTCGCCACCGAGCTGCAGCAGCGTCTCGATGAAGGTGCGCTGCTTCTCGACATTGTCGTAATGGTTGGAAAGGATGAAGGTGTGGCGGCTGCGATCAAGCTCGCTTTCGATCGCCTTCAGGATCTCGCCATAGAACGGGTTCATGATGTCGTGCACGACGACGCCGATGATGCCGGAGCGCGAGGTCCGAAGGCTGGCGGCACGGCGATTGTAGATATAGCCGAGCGCGCGCGCCTGTTCCTTGATCTTCTCCCGGGTATTGCCGGCAACGAGCGGACTGTCGCGTAAGGCAAGCGATACGGTCGCCGTAGAAATGCCGAGCGTTTCGGCGATTGTCGAAAGCTTGATCTTCTGAACCACGTGTCCTCCTCCAGGCAGCACGCAAGGCAGTCAAGACCCCGCCGTCAAACCGGCGCGGCCCTTAAAATGTTTAATTAAAAGATTTAATCGATGGAAGCAATTCGTCTTTCGGGGAAATTTCAGTCTTCGTCCGGTTCTTCGATATGAATGGCTTCGGCCTGCAGATTGGCATCGATCGCCTTCAGCAATCGGACGAGATTGCGAATTTCCTTCTCGGAGAACTCCTGCGTCGCCAACTTGTCGCAGGCCGAGGCCGCCATCTCGATCCCTTGCACGCTGCCGCGGCCGAGTTCGGTGAGATAGACCTTGGTGAGGCGCGCATCCTCCGCATCGGGCTTACGCTCGAGAAAGCCCTGCGCTTCCATGCGGCCGATGGTGCGCGTCATCGTCGGCGCTTTGACGCCGAGCTTCTGGGCAAGGCCGCCGGCCGTCATGCCGTCGCTCTCGGCAAGCGAGAGGATGACGCCGTCCTGGCCGGCATAGAGGCCGCTTTCGAGCAGGTTGCGCGAGAGTACCGTCCGCATGGAACGCGCCGCCTGGGTCAGAGCCGGAGAGAGATCGACGAGCGTATACTCGGTCTGGTCCTTCTTCTTGGACTTGTTCTTTTTGCCGTCCTTGTGCTTCTTTCCCATAGCCATCCCTTTGATCTTTAAGCCCCGACGCCGCTGCGATATGACATTGCTCAGGATCTCGTCATAAACAAGAGGCAACGACCGGATGATGACACCTTCGCCGCGCTTCGAGGACAGCAACCCGGCCTCTACACCTGACGGGCGCCATCTGATCGCCGTGCTGCCGCTCGGCGCCCATGAACAGCACGGCCCTCACCTGCCCTTCGAAACCGACACCCTGATTGCCGAAGGCATCGCCGGACGATTGAAGATAGCCTTGCCTGCCGGCCTGCCGGTCACCTTCCTGCCCGCCGAATCTGTCGGCTATTCCATAGAGCATATGGATGTTGAAGGAACGAAGACGCTTGCCTTCGACGAAGCGGTAAACCGCTGGCTCGGCATCGCCGAGGGGCTGGCAAAGCAGGGCATCCGCAAATTGGTGATGCTGAACGCCCATGGCGGCAATTCGCCGATCGTGACCATTGTCGCGACCGAGGCGCGGCTCCGCTTCGCCATGCTGGCGGTGGCAACGAGCTGGACCCGTTTCGGCCTGCCGGATGGCGTGGTCACGCCGGAGGAAAAGGCGATCGGCATCCATGGCGGCGATATCGAGACATCGGTGATGCTGGCGCTTCATCCCGACAAGGTTGATATGGCGAAGGCGGCGAACTTTTCCTCGCGGCAGACGGAATTCGCCGAGCGTTTCAAGCATCTGCGCGCCTACGGGCCGCACGCCTTCGGCTGGAAGATGTCGGACCTCAATGCTGAAGGCGTGGCGGGAAACGCCGCCGCCGCCACAGTAGAGAAAGGCGAGGCGCTGATTGCCCATGCGGTAAAAGGACTGGTGGAATTGCTGAGTGACGTCGATGCATTCGATGTCGCGCAACTGCGGTGACTATGGGGGCATCTGCACCGGTCAGACGACGTGATCTTATAACATTATAAAACCCTTTGAACTGCCACGCTCAAGCCATTATATGAGACCAACCGTTCAAGCAGCCGATCCCAAGCCGCTCGGCCGCACGCCTAAATCCTAGAGGTTCTCATGACCGACGCGATCTCCACCCTGAAGCCCATTCCCGTTACCGTGCTCACCGGTTATCTCGGCGCCGGCAAGACGACATTGCTCAACCGCATTCTCTCCGAAAATCACGGCAAGAAATATGCGGTCATCGTCAATGAATTCGGCGAAATCGGCATCGACAACGACCTGATCGTCGAGTCGGACGAAGAAATCTACGAGATGAACAATGGCTGTGTCTGCTGCACGGTGCGCGGCGACCTGATCCGCGTTGTCGAAGGCCTGATGCGCCGCCCCGGCCGCTTCGACGGCATCATCGTCGAGACGACGGGCCTTGCCGATCCGGTACCAGTCGCCCAGACCTTCTTCATGGATGACGATGTGCGCGCCAAGACCGAGCTCGACGCCGTCGTCGCCCTCGTCGATGCCAAGCACCTGCCGCTGCGCCTGAAGGACAGCCGGGAGGCCGAGGACCAGATCGCCTTCGCCGACGTCGTCATCATCAACAAGAGCGACCTGGTGACCCCGGAAGAACTTGATGTGATCGAGGATATCGTCCGCGCCATCAACCCGGCCGCCCGAGTCTACAAGACCAGCCGCTCCGGCGTCGACCTCGCCCGCGTGCTCGATCAGGGCGCCTTCAACCTGGAGCGCGCGCTCGAAAACGATCCGCATTTCCTCGAGCAGGGCCATGACGACCATGTCTGCGGCCCCGATTGCGATCACGACCACCACCATCATGACCATGATCATCACGATCATCAGCATGGTGACCACGGCCACGACCATCATCACCATGGCGCCCATCAACATGGCGCGATGTCGGCGATCCACGATGTGACGGTGCAGTCGGTGTCGCTGCGCGGCGCAGAGATGAACCCGGAGCGCTTCTTCCCCTGGATCCAGAAGGTCACCCAGACGCAGGGGCCAAATATCCTGCGTCTTAAGGGCATCATCGCCTTCAAGGACGATCCCGAGCGTTACGTCGTTCAGGGCGTGCACATGATCATCGAGGGCGACCACCAGCGGCCGTGGAAGGAAGGCGAAAAGCACGAGAGCCGTCTCGTCTTCATCGGCCGCGAACTTGACCGCGAGAAGCTCGAAGCCTCCTTCAAGGCCTGCGAGGCAGCCGCCTGATGCCGACAGTTGCACCGCTTGATCTCGACGGCCACGTTCTGGCCGTCGAATTTTTAGGTGATGTTCCCTTCTTCGCAAGCGCACACGGTACATTCCACCGGCTGGACGGCGGCGACAGGGTTTCCGAAGCCCACCAGGGCATGCTCACCGCGATCCGCGATCCCCATAGCGAGAGCCTGATCTCGGGCGGCGAGGACGGCAAGGTGCTGCGCATTGCCGCCGACGGCAGCGTCAGCGAAATCGCGACCGCGCCGCGCAAGTGGATTTCGCAGGTCGCAGCCGGCCCGCAGGGTGCCGTGGCCTATTCCTACGGCAAGAGTTCGCTGGTGCGCCTTGCCGACGGCACGACCAAGGAATTCCCCGAGGAGCGCACCGTCGAAGGGCTTGCCTTTGCGCCGAAGGGGCTGCGCATCGCCGCGGCGCGCTACAACGGTGTGTCGCTGCACTGGATCGGCATGAACGCCAAGCCGGTCGATCTGGAATGGAAGGGTGCGCATACCGGCGTCACCTTCTCGCCTGATGGTAATTTCCTCGTCACCTCGATGCAGGAAAACGCACTGCACGGCTGGAAGCTCGACATCAAGCCCGGCACCGAAGCCCGCCACATGCGCATGACCGGCTACCCTTCCAAGGTGAAATCACTCTCCTGGTCGGTCAAGGGCAAGTGGCTCGCGTCTTCAGGCGCGCCTGCGGCAATCGTCTGGCCCTTCCAGGGCAAGGACGGGCCGATGGGCAAGGCGCCGCTGGAGCTCGGCACCCGCGCCAATATAATGGCGACCGCGGTGAAGTTCCATCCGCTCGAAGACATCCTCGCCATCGGCTTCATCGACGGCATGATCCTCGCCGTGCGCATCGCCGACAGCAAGGAGGCGCTGCTGCGCCGACCCGGCAAGGGTGCGGTCACGGCGATGAGCTGGAGCAAAAACGGCAAGCTGCTCGCCTTCGGCTCGGAAGCCGGCGACTGCGGCGTCGTCGATATTTCGGCTTGAGGCCCGTTGCCGGCGATGGACGACGCCTTGACGGAATCCGAAATCGTGGCGCTCACGGCCAATCACATGCAAGCCGCGGCCGAAATCAGACGTGTCGCCCTGTGGCAGCGGCTGCCCTGGCTGCCGGATGTCCATACGCCCGAGGAAGAGGAGCAGTATTGGCGCATGCATGTGCTACCGAATTGCTCGATCCTCGGCGCTGCCATGGGCAACCGGCTCGTAGGTGTCATCGCCTATGGCGACAACTGGATAGAGCAGCTTTACGTTCTCCCCGGGTTCCAGGGCATGGGCATCGGCTCCTCCCTCCTTGGCTGCGCCAAGGAGGAGATGAACGCGATCAGGCTCTGGACGTTTCAGCGCAATGCGGGCGCTCGCGCTTTCTACGAACGGCACGGTTTTATCGCCGAGGAGGAGACCGATGGCGCCGACAACGAAGAACGGGAGCCTGATGTACTCTATCATTGGCGCCTGCTTCCGGAGCTGACTGCTCGCCTGCAGCCATCCGGCTAGAATATGCTATCGGACCCAAGGCCATAGGATATCGGGGCTTGCCAAACGCCTTGCCCGGGCGAAACATGAAGCACGAGCAGGAAGCGCTTTGCGCGCCACCTTGGCTGATAGAGGAAACGAGAATGTCGAAATCGACCGGCCTCGGTTTGACCGAACAACAGCCGCAGGCTTTGGGCGACGCATCCGTCTGGACCGTGATCCGCGCCGAGGCCGTTGAGCTTGCCGCACGCGAGCCGATATTGCGGCGGCTGCTTGCCGCTCAGGTAACGGACACCGCTGGCAACGATGAGATCATCGCCCGCGTGCTGGCCGCGCGGCTCTCCGTGGCGCAGGTGGAAACGGGTGATCTGTTCGATCTCATCCTGTCCACACTTGATGGCGATATCATGCGAAAGGTCGAGGCCGATCTCATCGCCGTGCGCGAGCGCGATCCGGCCTGCACGACATTTCTGCACGCGCTTCTCAATCTCAAGGGCTTTCATGCGCTGCAGACGCATCGCATCGCCCATGCGCTCTGGACCGCCGGCCGTCCGGAGATCGCCAGTTGGCTCGCCAATCTCGTTTCGCTGGTCTTTGGCCCGGATATCCATCCGGCGGCGCGGATCGGCGCGTCCATCATGCTCGACCACGGTTCGGGCATCGTCATCGGCGAAACAGCGGTCATCGAGGATGAAGTGTCGATCCTGCAGAACGTCACGCTCGGCGGTACCGGCAAGGAGACCGGCGACCGCCACCCGAAGATCCGCCACGGCGTGATGATCGGCGCGGGCGCCAAGATCCTCGGCAATATCGAAATCGGCGCCTTCAGCAAAGTCGCCGCCGGCAGCGTCGTGCTCAAGTCGGTTCCCACGCATTGCACGGTCGCCGGCGTGCCGGCGACGCTCGTGCGCGTCCACCGCGTCGACGAAATCCCGGCCGAGACGATGGATCAGAATATCTAGAGCTGTCCTGAATAGGGAATTCGCCCGATCCTAGGCGGCTTGCTGATTTTCGCTGAAGACCTCGACGCGGTTGCGGCCTTCACGCTTCGAACGATAGAGCGCCTCGTCCGCCTTCTGCATCAGCCGTTCAAAATCTCCGCCGCTTTCCGCGCGCGCGGCAACGCCGATGCTCAGCGTCGGAAAGATCGCCAGATCCGGTCGCTGCAGGACGGCAGCGGCGAAGGCGAGACGGATGCGTTCGGCAATAATCACCGCATCCTGCCGGGAAGCATTTTTCAGCACCGCCAGGAACTCATCCCCACCTTGACGGGCGAGCAGGTCGTCGGAGCGCATGATGCTTCTCGAAACACTGGCGAAAAGCCGCAGGATATCGTCGCCGGCGGCATGGCCATGCCTGTCGTTCAGCTGCTTGAAATGGTCGATATCGATGATCAGCAGCGATACCGGCTGGAAGCCGAGCGCCGGCAGATGCTGGGCAAGGCCGCCGCGATTGAGGGCGCCGGTCAGCGGATCGTGGTGAGCGAGTTCCGTCAGCTGATTTCGGCTGCGCTCGGCGGCCATCAGCACCATCGCCATGCTGCGCAGCATGATGAACGCGACCGCCGATACCGCCATCCAGCTGTGAACTGCACTGCCGCCGAAAGGATCCGGCCCGCCAATCTCACCGGTCGCCGCGAGAATGCTGCGAACCGCAAAAATCGCGGCAGTGCAGGCGTAGAGGCCGACAAGCAGGGCTGCCGAATACAGCTTCTCGCACCGGGCAATGATGATTGCCTCCCTTGCGACGGCAAGATCGCAGAGGCAGCAGATGACGGAGACGTAGAGGAGCCTCGCCGAGACTGCCGAGGGATCGCGGACAATCAG
This sequence comes from Rhizobium sp. CRRU65, assembly GCF_048551595.1. NCBI lineage: Bacteria > Pseudomonadati > Pseudomonadota > Alphaproteobacteria > Hyphomicrobiales > Rhizobiaceae > Rhizobium > Rhizobium sp. CRRU65. The sequence continues at coordinate 165,613 of NZ_JBLYZH010000010.1, forward strand.
CGCGACAGGAACGCTGACGACGAAGATGGCAAGCCAGAAAGTGCGCTGGTCGAGCGCTCGTCCCGAAAACACCCGTACGGCAAAGAACATCAGCATGTAGCCGGCGATGGTGACGATATTGCCGCCGTCGATCGAGACAGAGGTGGGAACGAGATTGCGTAGCGCGACGAGAAACGAACCGACGCCGACAAGAAGGTTGCTCAAGCCCCACCAGAGCGGCCACCTCTCGAAGCGACCGGTCGCATAGGCTGCAAGCTGGAGAATGCCCAGCACGAAACAGCTCACGGCAACAATGAAATAGATTGTCCTGAGATCCAGCAGCATGGCGCTTTCCCGAAATTCTCGCGGAACTTACAGGAAGCGTTTTGCGGTTTGATTGGAGCCTTCGCTAAGAATTTAACGATCGCCGGTTTTTCCCTGCTGCATAGTTCAAAATGCGACAGACCCTTTGCGCAACTCAAAGACGCGCGGCGCTGTCGTCAAGCGGCCCGCACCGAGCCGATGATGTCCGCCAACAGACCGTGCAGCAAGTCCCTGTAGCCGTTTCGGGCAGACGGACCGCTCTCTTCCGAGGTCATGACGACGGTGAGATCGAGCGACGGCACGATGTAGAGCATCTGCCCGCCATAACCCCAGGCGAAATGCACCTGCTCGCCGCCGATCTGCCGCGTGAACCAGCCATAGCCATATTCATCGCCTGAGAAGCGCGAGTTGGTGCGCTGCTGCCACGACTGGGCGATCCAGTCGGCGGGGACGATCTGGCGGCCGTCGGCGGTCTTGCCGCCGTTACGGTAGAGTTCGCCGAAGGCAAGCAGCGACCGGGCGCTCATTGCCATCTGATTGCCGCCGAGATAGATGCCCTGCGGATCGCGCTCCCATGCGCCAATGCGGAAACCGTCGACAGGACTCAGCCATTCGCGCGCCAACACCAGCGTCGGCCGCCGGCCGACCTTGGTGAGAATGGCAGACAGCAGATGCGTGGATGCGGTGGAATAGAGCATCTCACCACCGGGCTGATCGACGAAAGGCTGCGACAGCGCAAAGCGCACCCAGTTGCGCGAGGAGACCCAGCGGCCGTAGTTCGGCCCCGACATGCGATCGAGCCCAGCCTGCATCGAGAGAAGATTGCCGATGGTGATGTCGTTGATGCGCGGGTCGGGCGTTACAGGGAGATCGGCCTTCAGGATCGGCGCGATCTTCTGATCCGGCCCAATGAGCAGGCCTTTGTCGATGGCGATACCGACCAGCGCCGAGATGATCGACTTCGAAGCGGATTTGATATTGGTCGATTCCGAGGGCGAATGACCACGAAACCCACGTTCGCTGAGCACGCGTCCGTCGCGAGCGACAATGACCGTCTTCAAAGGCCGCATCGCGGGGTCGCTCGCCACGCGATCGAGACGCGGACCAAGCCCGCCGACGGTGGAAGCCGTGCTCTGGGCAGCAGCCGGCCCCGTTGCGGCAAGCGGCAGGCAGAGGAGAAGCAGAAGGGAGAGAATGCGGATCATGTGGCGCAAGATAGGATATCGCCGCGATATGTTCGCATGCCGGCGCCACTTTTCACGCGATTGTGTTTCCGCGTGCGCCGGCGCCTTCTCGAAACTTGATGCCAGAAATACAATCCGCGCCGCAACCACACCAAGCCCGCCTGCCTGGGTGGTCAAACGGCGCGGATATTACCAGCCGGGGGAAAAGTTCCCAACCTGGCCGGCCGGTCGGCGCAGCCTTACAGCGCCGCGCGTCTTTTAGAATCGATGCGCTAGGCTGCGCGGCGAACCGGGGCACCGGCCAGCATGCGTCCCGAGGCGACGATCATGCCGGCCGCGCCGTCGAGCCAGCCTTCCGTCAGTTCGAGCGCCAGAAAGCGCGAGCGTTCGAACGGACCGGGCATGACAAGATGGCGAGCCTTTTCGGCAAAGAAGCCGAAGCGCTCGTAATAGGCAGCATCGCCGACGAGCAGGACGGCACCGTGCCCGCGCTTCTTCGCTTCGAGGATCGCCGCGCGCATCAGCGCCGAGCCGATGCCCTTGCCGCCGTGATGCGGCGCAATGGCGAGCGGTCCGAGCAGCAGCGCATTGATCGGCGTGCCTTCGTCATTGACGCCGGCCTCGATGTTCCAAAGCCGCACCGTGCCGATGACATGGCCGTCGCGATCGCGCGCGACGAGCGCAAGGCCCTCGGCCGGAACGCGGCTGCGGCGGATCTTCTCCGACGACTTCTTGCGGCGATCTGGTCCCATGACGCGGTCGAGCAGGTTTTCACGCGCAACGACATCCGAAGGATTTTCGGCGTCGATGGCGAAAGTGGTAGGCGCAAAGAATGCGCGGACAGAATCAAGAACAGCGGCCATCTTGGCCTCCCGTACCCAATACCGTTATCAGCGGCGATGAAGGAAAATTGTGAAGTTGCCGCCCCGGCTGGTTACGGGGCCGGCGGAAACGACCTTAGATGACGTAGGCCTTCAACGGGTCGAAACCGTTGAAAGCGACCGCCGAATAGGTCGTCGTATAGGCGCCGGTGCCTTCGATCAGGACCTCGTCGCCGATCGAAAGGGAGATCGGCAGCGGATAGAGGTTCTTCTCGTAGAGCACGTCGGCCGAATCGCAGGTCGGACCGGCAATGACGCAGGGCTCCATCTCGTCACCATCGTGTTCCGTGCGGATCGGATAGCGGATGGCTTCGTCCATCGTCTCGGCGAGACCGCCGAACTTGCCGATGTCGAGGAAGACCCAGCGGGCATCGTCATTGTCCGACTTCTTCGAAATCAGAACGACTTCCGCCTTGATGACACCGGCATTGCCGACCATGCCGCGGCCCGGCTCGATGATCGTCTGCGGGATCTGGTTGCCGAAATGCGTGCGCAGCGCCTGGTAGATCGACTTGCCGTAAGCTTCTGCGGACGGAACGTCACGCAGGTACTTGGTCGGGAAGCCGCCGCCCATGTTGACCATCTGCAGGTGGATGCCCTGCTTGGCAAGCGATACGAAGACGCGCTTGGCATCGGCGAGTGCCGAATCCCAGGCATCGACCTTGGTCATCTGCGAACCGACATGGAACGAGACGCCATAGGACTGCAGGCCAAGCTGATGGGCGTAGACGAGAACGTCGACAGCCATCTGGGGAACGCAGCCGAACTTGCGCGACAGCGGCCATTCAGCGCCTTCACCATCGGTCAGCACGCGGCAGAAGACACGGGCGCCGGGAGCGGCGCGCGAGATCTTCTCGACTTCCTCGTGGCTGTCGACCGCAAAGAGGCTGACGCCGAGCGCATGCGCGCGGGCAACGTCACGTTCCTTCTTGATCGTGTTGCCGTAGGAGATGCGGGCGGCGGTTGCACCGGCTTCGAGCGCCATTTCGATTTCGGCAACGGATGCGCAATCGAAATTGGAGCCGAGGCCTGCAAGCAGCTTCAGCACTTCCGGGGCCGGGTTGGCCTTGACGGCGTAGTAGATGGCGCTGTCCGGCATGGCGTGACGGAAGGCGTGGAAATTGTCGCGAACGACGTCGAGGTCAACCACGAGGCAGGGACCATCGGGACGTCGGGTTGCGAGAAAGTCGCGGATGCGCTGGGTGGTCATATCGATTCCCTCTTCCAATTCCAGAGCTCCGGTTTCAACCGGAGGACAAAGGGCATACGATAGCTCGCATTGGAACCAGCCGGTGGAGACCCCGGAACCATAGCAAGCGCTCGATGCGCAGATCGTGAACCAACGCCGCGGTGCGGTGTAAGTTCGGCTTTGTCTGCCATGGATTGGAGGGAGAATCCCAACCGCACTTCCGGCAATGATGGTGTGCCTCTTCAGTAACCCCCGCTGATGGAAAGCAGGGAGAGAACAAAAAGGCCCGCACCGTCGTTGCTTCAGGCGTCCTCGCATTTTCCGGTTGGCCGGAATAGCGACTGGAGGGGTTAATTCCAGGTACCTTACCGATTTCCTCACCAATTCGAGGGTTCGGCGGACACCCATGGGCACGTGCGACTTTGGGCTGAGTGGGAAATAAGAATATTCGCCTTCATAATCAAGCGATTTTTTGATCTCGGGCTAAAAAAATAATTGAACAATAGGAAGCAATTTGTTCAATATTCCGAAACAGCTGAGGGGTGCCATGGATACGTTGACCCGCATACGCGCCTTCATCGATGTCGTCGAGGCCGAAGGCTTCTCCGCCGCGGCACGGCGCACCGGCCGCTCAAAGGCGCTGCTCTCTAAATATGTGCGTGAACTGGAGGATGAGATCGGCGCGCTGCTGCTCAACCGCACCACCCGGCAGTTCTCCATGACCGAAGCCGGCCACACCTATTACCGCACCGCCTCCGATATCCTGAAGGAGATCGACAACCTCGCCGATCTCGTGCGTGAGAACAATGCACAGCTCAAAGGACGGCTTCGCATTTCCGTGCCGCGCACCTTCGTCGATGCCGATGTCGGCCAGTCGCTGATCGATTTCGCCAAGGAGAACCCGGACCTTTCGCTGGAGATCGCCGCCGACGACCGGTTCGTCGACCTGATCGAAGAAGGTTTCGACGTGGCGATCCGCATCACCAAGCTCGAAGATTCCGGCATGATCGCCCGCAAGATCTCGGATTTCCGCATCCATATCTGCGCCACCCCTGAATTTCTCGAGCGTTATCCCGATCTCGATCACCCAACGGCCCTTTCCAGCGTCCCCTTCATCGTCGATACCAATGCGCGCACCCAGGCGAGCATCCGCTTCCACAAACCCGACAACACCTCGTTTGCCGTCGCCGTTTCCGGACCGATAGAGGTCAACAGCCCGCATGCGACATTGCGCGCGGCACTTGCCGGCATCGGCGTAGCCTTCATCCCGGATTTCATCGCCCGCAAGCCGATCGAGAGCGGCGAACTGGTGACCCTGTTCAACGATTACACCCCGACCGACCGCGGCATCTATGCCGTCTACCCGCACCGGCGCTACCTGCCGGCCAAGGTAAGGATCTTCGTCGATTACCTGCACAACTGGTTCAAGAAGCATCCGTAGGGCGGCGCACCTGCGGAGCGATGCGACATTCCGCCCCGCTTCAACGTGTGGCCCCACGAATCCGATACGGAGTCCGGTCCCAATTCCGTCCCAATTTCTGGCAAGAAGTCTGGGGCAGCGAACAGGGCAGCGGGATAGATGAAACATTCAACGATACTGATGGCCGCGCTTCTTTCGCTGGCGCCGGCCGCCGCCTTTGCCCATCCGCACATCTTCATCGAGGCCCGCCTCGAAGTCGTGGCCGGCAAGGACGGCAGTGTCGAGGAACTGCGCAATGTCTGGCGCTTCGACGAGGTCTTTTCCTCCTCCGTGGTCATGGATTTCGACAAGAACACCGACCTGAAGCTGGAACCGAACGAGCTGACCGACGTCGGCAACACGGTCAAGAAGTCTCTTGCTGACTACGACTACTACATGAACCTGACGATCAACGGGAAGAACATCACCGTCCAGAAGCCCGACATCATCCATGTCGACTACAAGGATGGCCAGCTGCTGATGTTCTTCGCGGTGAAGCCGGTGGAGAAGATGCCGCTGAAGGGCAGGCTCACCTTCGGCGTCTACGACCCGACGCTCTACACCTCGATCGATTTTCCCACCGACAACGAGCTGGCGATCGTCGGAGACGGCTTCAAGGCCTGCAAACATCAGGTGGTGCGGCCGGATGCCGACGAGGTGATCTCGCAAAACAAACAGTCGCTGACGGACGCCTTCTTCAACGATCCCACCGGCACCAACATGTCCAAACTCTTCGCCACCCGGCTGGAGGTCACATGCTGACGAAACGCCTTCCCCTCATCTTTTCCGCCGCCGTCCTCGCGCTGGTGACGGCGGCAAGCCTCGCCCATGCGCAATCGCCGCTCGGCATCGGCACGGCGGAACCAAGCTTCCAGCCGACCGGCGGGCCGTTTGCGCCGCTATTTCTCTACGTCAATTACGAGCAGCAGGCTTTCTATCGGGCGCTGACCGGCGCCTTGAAGGCGATGCGCCAAGACCCCTGGCAGCTGGCTTCGCTGATCGGCCTCTCCTTCGCCTATGGCGTCTTCCATGCCGCCGGCCCCGGACACGGCAAGGCGGTCATCTCCTCCTACATGATCGCCAACGAGGTCGAGCTGAAGCGCGGCGTGGTGATTTCCTTCATTTCTGCCTTCGTTCAGGGCGTGGTGGCGGTGGCGCTGGTCGGCGGCGCCTGGCTGGTGCTGCGCGGCACCGGCATTACGCTGACGGCGGCGACCCACGCAATGGAGATCGCAAGCTTCGTCATGGTCATCCTTTTCGGCGGCTGGCTGCTGTTCCGCAAACTGCGCTCGCTGGTGGGCAACATGCCGCGCCGCCGGCTGATGGCGACGCCTGCCGGTCCGGTCAGCATGATGCTCGACTGGAAGGACAATGCGGCCGAACGCCAAGCCTATGCCTTCAACGGCAAGGCGCAGCCTGTCGAAGCCGGCCATACCTTCGTTCCCGGCATGGTCTGCGAGACCTGCGGCAATGCCCATGTGCCCGATCCGGCCCTGCTCGGCGGCGACAGGTTCAGCGCCAGCGAGGCCTGGTCGGCGATCGTAGCCGTCGGTCTGCGCCCCTGTTCCGGCGCATTGCTGGTCATGACCTTCTCACTGCTGAACGGGCTCTATCTCGGCGGCGTGCTTTCGGTCGCCGCCATGTCGCTCGGCACGGCGATCACCGTTTCCCTGCTTGCCACACTTGCCGTTACTGCCAAGAGCGCGGCCGTCCGCCTCTCCGGACGCGGCTCGACCACCTCGATCTGGGTCGGCAACGCCATCGAAATCCTCGGCGCCGTGCTCGTCATGCTGATGGGCGCCCTGCTGCTCGGGGCCTCGCTGCAGGGATAAAATTATTTTCCCCGGCGGCGCTGGTAGCGCGCCCGCAGCCAGAAGACTGCGAAAAACGCCATGATCAGGCAGACGCCGACGACAATCGCCAGCGTCGGCGAGAAATTGCCGATCCACAGCACGATGGTCGGCAGGAAATAGATGACGAGGGCGGCGCTAAGCAGGATGATGCCGGCGGCGGTCGCCTGCGAGCGGCTTTCCGGGCTCACGCGAGTCTTTCCTTTTCAAGATCGGTGCGGATATCCTGCAGGCGGCGGATCTGGTTGCCCTCGGCGTCGAAATTCTCCGGCGAAAGCCAGGCTTCGAAGGCATCGTTGATCATCGGCCATTCGGCATCGATCATCGAGAACCAGGCGGTATCGCGGTTGCGATGCTTGGAGATCATGTGCTGGCGGAAGACCCCTTCGAAGCTGAAGCCGTAACGCGCAGCCGTCGTCTTGCTTGCCTCGTTATTATTGTCGCATTTCCATTCGTAGCGGCGGTAGCCGAGATCCTCGAAGACATGCTTGGCCATCAGGTAGTGCACCTCGGTCGACAGCGGCGACCGCTTCATCTCGGCCCCGTGCGCCACCCCGCCGATCTCGACGACGCCGTTTGCCGGGTCGGCGCGCATGTAATTCGCCATGCCGACAATCTTGCCGGTGGCGTTGTCGCGAAAGATGTGGGTAAGCCAGCCGGACTTGGTGTAGACGGTTTCCAGCCAGTTGGCGAAATCGTCGATACCGGAGAAATCGTCCTGGGCGAAATAGAGAAGCAGGGGATTGATGCCCATGCCGCCGAGCCCGTCCCACAGCGCCTCGAGATGTTCGGCGCGCCGATAGGGCTCTACGGTAACGAAACGGCCCTTCAGCGTGACCGGCTTCGGCGCCGGGCAGCCCTTGAAATTTGCAAGATCGCGCATGGTCACTCCCCTTTTCGGAAGAGTGGATAGGCCAGCCGCCCGACAAAGGCAACCGGCCTAAAGCGCGTCGCGCTTTAGGCCCTTATTTCCACGCATGTCGTTGTCGCAAAACCGCTGCACACTTTTGCGCGACATGCTTTAGATGTCACTGTGACAAGGTCACCTTGGCGGAGGACACCGTCGCCTCGATATGGTCGACCAGCTGGTCGGCAAGGCCGAGGCGGCCGGCAAGCAGATCGAGATAACCGCGCTCGGCGCGCGAATCCGGGTCGATGGTGAGCCGCGAGGCGGTGTAAAGCTCGACGCGTTGTTCTTCCGTCGTCGCGGCGGCAACGAGCGCATCGATATCCGTCGGCGAAGCGAGTTCATGCTCGATGAAGGCCGCGGCCTCGCCGCTGACATCGGCGGCCTTGACCTTATCCATGATGAGGGCGCGTTCGGCATCGTCGATGTGGCCGTCGGCCTTGGCGGCGGCGATCATCGCGCGGATCAGCACCAGCACGAATTCATTGCTGCCGGCGGGCGACGCTGGTCCGAAACCGGATTCGACGGGCGGCGGCAGGAGCACCGGATTATTGGCGGACGGTGCATCGGAAGGGGCAGCGGGCGCCTGCCCGGCCTGATAATTCTTGTAGGCCTGGTAGCCGAGGCCGGCAATCGCGGCAAGACCGCCGATCGCCAGTGCATTACCGGCAATACCACGACCGGTCTTGGTGCCGAGCAGCGCGGCGGCAATCGCGCCGGTCTTCATCGGATTATTCCTGGCCGTCTGCACGGCATCGCCCGCCCTGTCGCGGACCGAACCGCCGAGACCCGGCACCTGCGAACCCAAGAACTGGTCGAGAAGCTTTTTTGCGTCGAACATTCCTCGTCATCTCCCTGTTGAAGCTGGAGGGAACATAGGTTTGCGACGGCTGAAATACAAATATGGGGAGCGGGATTGAGCCGTCAGGCTCACCCGCCCCTGCCGAAACTCAGGCCTTCAATGCGGCAGCCTCTGCCGCGAGCCTGGTGATGCCAGCCCAGTCGCCGGCCGCGACCAGTTCCTTCGGCGCCACCCACGAACCGCCGACGCAGATGACGTTCGGCAGCGAGAGATAATCATTGGCGTTCTTCAGCGAGATGCCGCCGGTCGGGCAGAACAAGGTGCCAGCAAGTGGCGAGGACAGCGCCTTGAGATAAGCGGCGCCGCCGGCCTGCTCCGCCGGGAAGAATTTCAGCACCTGGTAGCCTTCCTCGCGCAGCGCCATGACTTCACTGGCGGTCGCGGCCCCCGGAAGCAGCGGCACGTCGGAATCGGCGGCGGCATCGAGCAGTTCCTGCGTCGTGCCCGGGCTGACGATGAACTTCGACCCAGCCTCGACGGCGGCTTCCCAATGGGCGACATTGAGGATCGTGCCGGCGCCGACTTCGGCTCCTTCGACCTCGGCGGCGACGGCGCGCACGGCCTCGAGTGCCGCCGGCGTGCGCATGGTGATCTCGATCGCCTTCAGGCCGCCCGCGACGAGCGCCCGGGCCAGCAGAACCGCCGATTTCGCATCGTCGACGATCAAGACCGGAACGACAGGCTGGAGTTTCAGGATGGAAAGGAGCTTCTCTGTTTTCTCGCCCATGGTCGCGCGACCTCCTTAAAACGATTGAATTCGGACCCCGAATAACGCCCTCGCGGAACCTTGTCGAGATAAAACCGGACCACATGCCGAGAAGGGTATGAAATGGGTGGAAATTGGGCTACCGTGCCGCAATCGTCACAAAAGGTTCACCGGTATGGCGAAAGAGATCGAGCGGAAGTTCCTTGTACGCAGCGATGGATGGCGTGCCGCTGTCGAGACGAAGTCCGTCCTCCGGCAGGGTTACATCGCCTCGATGGACGACCGTTCCGTGCGAGTGCGCATACTCGACGGCAGGAAGGCGAGACTGACGATCAAGATCGGCCGCAGCACCATCACCCGTGACGAATTCGAATACGACATCCCGATCGCCGATGCCGAAGAGCTGTTGCGCAACGCGATCGGCGTCGTCATCGAGAAAACGCGCTACCGCGTTCCGCATGAGGACTTCGTTTGGGAAGTCGACGTGTTTACCGGCGAGCATCGGGGACTGGTGATCGCCGAGGTGGAAATGACGTCGGAAACCGATGATCCCGCCCTGCCCACCTGGCTCGGACGCGAAGTGACCGGAGATTTCCGTTACTCTAACCAGGCCCTTGCCACAGAATACGGGCACGACAGGCATGGCCTATCGCATTCGGCCTGACGCCGATTTCACCGAGGCGTTCCGTAGCGTCGCGACCAAGCAGCTGGAACACGCCGTCACCATCCTCGATGAACGCCCGGATGGCGCGCATGAGGCGATCCATTCATTCCGCAAGAATCTGAAACGACTACGCTCGCTCTACCGTCTCGTGGCCCGCGACGTGCCGGATTTCCAGCGCCGCGAAAACGCAAGGCTGCGCGATGCCGCACGCTCGCTTTCGGCGATCCGCGACGCTGCCGCCCTTATCGGCACCGCCCAATATCTGCAGCATGCAGCCCGCGAGAACGAGGAGAGCGAGGCGCTCGGCCGCATCGTCACCATTCTCGAAGGGCGCCGTGACTGGATGGCGGAAGCCGAAAGCGGCCTGGAACAGCGGCTGGCGGAAACCTCCGGCGTTCTGAAGCAGGCGATCGCCGCCTTGGACGCCGTCTCCTTTGATGGCGGACACCGCAAGAATGCCCGCATGCTGGCAAAAAGCTGGCGCCGCACCGCACGGAAGGCCAAGGCGGCGCTTGCGGCCTGCCACGGCGGGGCATCGGCCGACGATTTCCACGATCTGCGCAAACGCACCTACGACTATCGGCTCTACCATGCCCTTCTGCGCGACGTCTGGCCGGGCGCGATGAAGGCCAAGCGCGATGCGGCCAAGGAACTCGTCGAGGATCTCGGCCACATTCACGATCTGACCGTACTCTCCGAACTGGTCGAGGCCGAACCACAGCTCTTCACCCGCAATGACGACCTGGCGCATCTGCTCGACATCATCATCTTCCGCCAGCAGGAGGACCGGCGGCAAGCGCTGATCAAAGCCGAAGCCGTCTTCGCCGATGATGCCGACGAGGAAGCCCAGCGCATCGAGCTTCTCTGGCTGATGGCCGGAAACTGAGAGAAGGCCGCCGCCGGCGAAGGCAATTGCGCGGCCCGCCGATTTTCTGTATTTCCGCCCCATGACCGACAGCCCGACACACACCAGCCCGTTCCTCGTGGCCGCACTCTATCATTTCGTTTCTGTGCCGCGCTTTGCCGACCTGCAGGCGCCGTTGCAGACGCTTTGCGAGGAGAACGGCGTCAAGGGAACGCTGCTTCTGGCGCATGAAGGCATCAACGGCACGATCGCTGGCCCGGATGCCGGCATTCACGCCGTGCTTGCCCTCCTGCGCGCCCAGCCGGAATTTTCGGGCCTCGAGCACAAGGAAAGCCACGCCTCGAAAATGCCCTTCCTGCGCATGAAGGTGAAGCTGAAGAAGGAAATCGTCACCATGGGCGTCGAAGATATCGACCCCAACAAGGTGGTCGGCACCTATGTGGCGGCCAAGGACTGGAACGCGCTGATTTCCGATCCCGATACGATCGTCATCGACACCCGCAATGACTACGAGACGGCAATCGGCACTTTTCGCGGCGCGCTCGACCCAAAGACCAAGACGTTCCGCGAATTTCCCGATTGGGTGCGCGCAAATCCCGGTCTGCACAACAAGCCGAAGGTCGCCATGTACTGCACCGGCGGCATACGCTGCGAGAAGGCCACCGCCTTCATGAAGGCTGAGGGCTTCGACGAGGTCTATCATCTGAAGGGCGGCATCCTGAAATATCTGGAGGAAGTGCCGCAGGAGGAGAGTCTCTGGGATGGCGCCTGCTTCGTCTTCGACGAGCGTGTATCCGTCGAGCACGGGCTGAAGCAAGGCGAACACCGGCTCTGCCACGCTTGCCGCAACCCGATCACCGCCGAGGAAATGACCTCGCCGCTCTACGAGGAAGGCGTTTCCTGCAGCCACTGCTACCACACCCGCACGGAAGAAGACCGGCTGCGTTACCGTCAGCGTCAGCACCAGATCGCGCTCGCAAGAAGGCGCGGCCAACGACATATCGGTAGCTGAGCCAGATTTCTGTGTGGATCAACTTTGCTTTCTGAAGATCAGGCTGCGTCGATGCGACGCCGGGCTGCCGGCTCCGCTTCACGTCGCTCGTGCAGCATCTCGGTGATAAGCTCTGATATCACGGGCTTGCCGAACAAATAGCCCTGCAGGCAGTCGCAGCCGAAGAGGCGCATGGCTATCGCCTGCTCCTCGGTCTCGATGCCTTCGGCCGTCACCGGAATGTCGAGCGAGCGGGCGAGCGCCACCGTCGCCTGCAGCATCTCGCGCTGGCGTTTGTCGTTGACGCCCATGACCAGCGAGCGGTCGATCTTGATGCGGTCGAAGCCGAACTGCCTGAGATAACCGATCGACGAGAAGCCGGAACCGAAATCGTCGAGCGCCACCTTGACCCCCAGCCCCTTCAGCCGTTCGATCGACTGGCGGGTGCGCTGCGGATTCTGAATCATGTAGCCTTCGGTGATCTCGAGCGTGATGCGGCCGGCCTCGATCTCCGTCTGTTTCAGTACGTAGCGCACATAGTCGGTAAAGGCAGGATTGCGGAACTGGCCGGGCGAGACGTTAACCGAGACGTTGAGTTCCGGCCATTGTTTGGCCGTCTCACAGGCCTTGCGCAGTACGAACAGACCGAGCGATTCGATGAGGCCGCTGGTCTCGGCGATCGGGATGAACAGCTCGGGCGAAACAGGGCCATGGCCCGGACGGTTCCAGCGCACCAGTGCTTCGACGCCGGTCATCGCATGCGTCGCCGCATCGATCAGCGGCTGGTAGGCGAGCGTCAGGTCGCCGCTTTCGATGGCGATCCGGAGATCGAGCTCCAGCGCGTTGCGCTGCTCTCGATCGGTGTCCATCGACGGATCGTAGAGGGTCATGCGCGCGCGGCCGGCTTCCTTCGCCTTGTACATGGCAAGGTCGGAACGGCGCACCAGCTCCTCACGCCCGATCGTCCCGGAAGGCGACATGGCAATGCCGATGCTTGCCCCGACGACAACGACACGGCGACCGATCTCCAGCGGCTCGACAAGAAAATCGAGAATCTGCTCGGCAAGCTGTAGTGCGGCGGCATTCTCACTGTCGGAGAGAAAGGCGATGGCAAATTCATCGCCGCCGATGCGGGCGAGAACGGCACCCTGCGGAATGAGCACAGCGAGCCCGGCCGCGACCGCACGGATCAACTGGTCGCCGGTGCCATGGCCATAGCTGTCATTGACTTCCTTGAAGCCATCGAGGTCGAGATAGAGGAGGAGCACGTTGCGCTTGGTCTGGCGTGCCTCGACGACAAAACGATCGACGGCCAGCCCGAGGCCATCACGATTGGAAAGCCCGCTCAGCCTGTCGCGCAGCGCCTCCTCGCGAGCGCTGTTTTCCTCCGCCTTCAGGCGGCGGCCGGCAAGCCAGCCGATGACCAGCAGCACGACGAAGAACAACCCGACGAGGCCGAGCGCCTGGATGACCATCGGCCGCACCTGTGCATAGCCGATATCGCCGGGTGAACGCGAGATCCAAACCAGCTTGCCGAGCGTTGCCCCCGTCGGATCGACGATCGGCACAAGATAGTCGGCCGCAAAACTCGGCGGCGCCAGCCTCAGCCCGCCGATGACATAGGTCTGGCCGAGAGCGGTCACCCTGTCGTCGTCAAGATGGCGGGCGAAAACGAGATAGCGCTGCTGGCCGGCGGGCACATCCAGCGCACCGGACTTTTTCCGCACCAATGCCACACCGACGGCGGCAATGCCCCGCTTGGTGGTGACGAAACCGATCGCCTGAGGACGATCGGCCGGGCCGGCCGCCTTTACCGTGTCGAAGAGGGTCCAGAGCGAAGGCGCGAAGAAATCTGTGAGCGGCTCCTCCATCGGTTTGCCGTCGCGATAGGCCATGATCGCCTTCTTCTCGCCATCGATGACGATCGCCATGTCGAACAGCGAGCTGTTGACCGACATCTCGCCGTAGTTGCTCACCGTCCAGGCCATACCGTCGGCTGCGTAGACGTTGACGGCAGCGTCATCCCAGGCGGCGTAATCGTCGAGCGTCGCACCAAGCTGATCCTCGAAGGTCTTCAACGCGCCGATCGTCGTTTCGCGCGAGCGCTCGTCATCGAGAACATTGGAATTTTCGGCCACGCGTTCAAGCGCCGTCAGCACCATGATGGTGACGACCGCGACGATGACTGCGAACGAGAAAAGCACGCCGGTGACGGTGATGTGACGGCTTATTCCCGATCCTTTGCTCTGCGACTTTCCGGCTGTCTGCATTACGACTCCCTGACCGTTGGACTTTGCCAGTCAAGGGTTCAAAAACGTTTAAGCAACCGCCTGTTGCAGGCCTCTCGCGATCTATTTTTCTGCCTGCCGCCGGTCGTCGCGAAAATGCTGGCAAGCAACGTCAGCTTGCCATGCCGGCCGGAAGTCCGCGCCCCCAGATGGCTCGCGATAAGCGTCAAGTGCCCGCGAGGCAGTTGCGCTAAACCGCCTTGTGATTGCCCTTCGGGAATTGCGCCGCGAGTTGGCGATACCACTTGCCGCTCTTCTTCACCGTGCGCAGCTGGGTTTCATAATCGACATGGACGAGACCGAAGCGCATACGGTAGCCTTCCGCCCATTCGAAATTGTCCATCAGGCTCCAGGCGAAATAGCCGCGTAGGGGATAGCCGTCCTTGATGAGGCCGGCAACGATTTCGAGGTGATCTCCGACATAGTCGAGGCGCATCGTATCGTCGACCTCGCCGTCGATGACATCGGTGTTGTCGCAGGCGCCGTTCTCGGTGATGTAGCATTCCGGCAGTTCGTAGCGGCGGTAGAGATCCTCGATCGAGAGCTTCAGGCCCGGCGCATAGATTTCCCAGCCGATATCGGTCTTGACGTCGCTAGCCGGCGGCGCCTCCACCGTCCAGGGGAAATCGCCTTTGCGTTCGGCATCGTCGGTGACGCGTTCGGGCTTATAATAGTTCAGGCCCCACCAATCGAGTTTCTGGCTGATGAGCTTCAGGTCGCCATCCTCGATGACAGGCATGCGGTCGCCGAGCGCCGCGACGAATTCCTTCGGATATTCACCCTTGAAGACGGGATCGAAGAAAGCGCCGTTGTGGAACTGATGCGCCCGCTCGCCGGCGGCAAGGTCGGCCGGGCTGTCGGAGCCGGGAATGATCGAGGCGGCATTGAGCACGAGGCCGACCGGCACATTGGGCGCTTCCGAGCGGATCGCCTCGACGCCGAGACCGTGGGCAAGGTTCATGTGATGCATGGCGTGAAGGGCGGCCTGCATGTTGCGCTCGCCCGGAGCATGGATGCCGTAGAGGTGGCTGAGCCAGATGATGCACCAGGGTTCGTTGAAGGTCGCGACCCGGTCGAGCCGATCGCCAAGGCGGTTCATCACCGTCTTGGCATAGCGCTGAAACGCATAGGCGGTCGAGCGCGCGGTCCACCCGCCCTCGCCGGCGAGCAACAGAGGCAGATCCCAGTGGTAGAGCGTCGCGAAGGTCTTGATACCGCGCGCCTTGCAGCCGTCGACCAGCCGGTCGTAGAAATCGAGGCCGGCCTCGTTCACCGGACCCGTGCCGTCCGGGATAATGCGCGGCCAGGCAATCGAGAACCGGTAGGCTTCGACACCCATCTCCTTGATGAGATCGAGGTCCTGTTCCAGGCGATTGTAGTGATCGCAGGCAACATCGCCGTTATCGCGATTATGGACGCGGCCAGGCATATTGCAGAAAGCATCCCAGATGGATGGCTTGCGGCCATCGGCTTTGCTGGCGCCTTCGATCTGGAAGGCAGCGGTGGCAACGCCGAAAATGAAGTCGCCGGGAAAGCGCTCCGCGAGTTTCTTCGGATCGATCATCTGGAAATCCTATCTCTCAGGTTGAGCCGTTTGCGCCGGATTTAGCCAAGCCTGAAGGCAAAGTACAGGCTGGCCCGAAGAAAAACTGCAACGTTGCAGGAGGAAAAACAGAACAGCTGCAGCGCCGCTCCCTCGCCGCGCTGCCGCCCTCATAACGGCAATGTCAGCAGTCGTGATTTGGCCGTTGAGACCGCGATCCTTACACGGGAAATGGCATCACAAATATGAAAGGGATCCAATGCTCTCTTCGGTCCATTCGCTGCAGCCTCATCTGCTGAGCCTGTTGCGCATTGTCTCGTCACTTGTACTTTTCAGCTATGGAACACAGAAGATCCTGCATTTTCCGGCTGCGGCAAGCGTGCCGCCCGCAGGCTCGCTGCCCTGGATTGCCGGCCTGCTCGAACTCACCTTCGGGTTCCTGGTGCTTGTCGGATTCCAGACCCGTATCGCCGCCTTCGTGCTCTCCGGCCTGATGGCCGTCGCCTATTTCATCGCACATGCATCGAAGGGCATCTACCCCGCCCAGAACGGCGGCGTCGCGGCGATCCTGTTCTGCTTCGTGTTTCTTTATCTGGTAGCGGCAGGTGCCGGACCGTTGAGCGTCGACAACCTGCTGAAGCGTGGCCGCACTGCTGCGGTCTGATCAAAATAAAACAAAACGCCGAGGCGACTCTACAGCGCCGCGCGTCTTTTCAGACGCGCAAAGGCGCTGTAGCGCTTAGAATTACTGCATAATTTTGTCCTTAAATCGATTCCGATTTAAGGAATTATGCAGTAGATCGCCTCGGCGTTTTTCATGGGGCAACCGAGATCGTTAAATTCAGAGCTTGATCCAGGCGCCGTTCCTCTTCGAAGACGCGACGCAGGCTTCGACGAAAGCCACACCCTTCACGCCGTCATCGACGGTGGGATAGACCACCGCCTTGTCGACGGCCTTGCCCTTCTTGCGGGCGTTAATCGCATGCGCGGCTGCCGTATAGATCGTCGCAAAGGCTTCGAGATAACCTTCCGGATGCCCTGATGGCACGCGCGTGACACGGCCGGCAGCCGCGCCTGAACCGGCGCCGCCCCGGGTGATCAGCCGCTTCGGCTCGCCGAAAGGCGTGTACCACAAGTAGTTCGGGTCCTTCTGGGTCCATTCCAGCCCGCCCTTGGTGCCGTAGACACGCACCATCAGGCCGTTTTCATGGCCGGGCGCCACCTGGCTGCACCAGAGCATGCCCTTGGCCGGCTTCTCCGAGCCCTTCGCCTTGAAGCGCAGCATGACATGCGCATTATCGTCCAGCCGGCGGCCGGGAACGAAACTGTCGAGATCGGCGGCGAGGCTGTCGAGCTCCAGGCCAGTGATGAAGGCGGCGAGATTATAGGCATGCGTGCCGATATCGCCGGTCGAGCCGCCGACGCCGGACTGCGCCGGATCGGTGCGCCAGGCAGCCTGTTTCTGGCCAGTTTGCTCGACCGCTTCCGTCAGCCAGTCCTGCGGATATTCGGCCTGGACGACGCGGATGTCGCCGAGTTCGCCATTCGCGATCATCTCGCGCGCCTGGCGGACCATCGGATAGCCGGTGTAATTATGCGTCAGCACGAAGAGTGCCCCGCTCTCGTCGGCGATCTTCTTCAGCTTCTTCGCATCGGCAAGGTTGGATGTCAGCGGCTTGTCGCAGATCACATGAATGCCGCGCTTCAGGAATTCCTTGGCTGCATCGTAGTGAACATGGTTCGGCGTGACGATCGCCACCGCCTCGATGCCATTCTTCAACTTCGCCTCGCGGATCGCCATCTCGCGATAGCTGGAATAGGTCCGCGACGGATCGAGGCCGAGGTCGCGGCCGGATGCGATCGCCTTTTCGGGCGAAGCCGACAGCGCGCCAGCGATGAGATCGTACTGATCGTCGATGCGTGCCGCGATACGGTGCACCGCGCCGATAAACGCGCCCGCGCCGCCGCCCACCATGCCGAGCCGGATGCGCGGCTCGCGTGTCTGTTCGGATGATGCTTCGATTGCCATTGATTCCTCCTCAATTTTTCTTCCCTTCTCCCCTGGGGGGTTCGAAGGACGGGTTGAGCCCCGTGGCTCAACCCCGGTCGATGGCCCGGAGGGTCGGATGAGGGGGCCTGGCGACTGATATTGCCTTTCGCTTGTCGCTCAAGGCATTCGTCGCTATCGCTCCTCATCCCCCTCATCTGCCCTGACGGGCATCTTCTCCCCGCTGGGGAGAAGGGAATAGAAACCTAGAGCCCCAACATCCGCCGGTTCGCCGCCTGGTCCGTGCCGCTGCCGGCGAAATCGTCGAAGGCTTTCTCGGTCACGCGAATAATATGGGCGGCAACGAATTCGGCGCCTTCGCGGGCGCCGTCCTCCGGATGCTTCAGCGCGCATTCCCATTCGACCACGGCCCAGCCGTCGAAATTATTCGCCGTCATCTTCGAGAACACCGCGCCGAAATCGACCTGGCCGTCGCCGAGCGAACGGAACCGGCCGGCGCGTTCGACCCAGCCCTGATAGCCACCGTAGACGCCTTGGCGCCCGGTTGGATTGAACTCAGCATCCTTGACGTGGAACATCTTGATGCGGTCTTTGTAGATGTCGATATTGTCGAGATAATCGAGGCACTGCAGGACGTAGTGCGAGGGATCGTAGAGCATGTTGGCGCGCGGATGGTTCTTCACCCGCTCCAGGAACATCTCGAAGGTGATGCCGTCATGGAGGTCTTCGCCCGGGTGGATCTCGTAGCAGACGTCAATACCGTTCTCGTCCGCATGGTTGAGGATCGGCGTCCAGCGGCGGGCGAGTTCGTCGAAGGCAGTTTCGACCAGACCGGCAGGACGCTGCGGCCAGGGATAGATGAAGGGCCAGGCAAGCGCGCCGGAGAAGGTCGCATGCGCCTTGAGTCCGAGGTTTTTGGATGCCGTCAGCGCCATCTTGACCTGCTCGACCGCCCATTCCTGGCGCGCCTTCGGATTGCCGCGCACCTCCGGTGCAGCAAACCCGTCGAAGGCTTCGTCATAGGCCGGGTGAACGGCGACGAGCTGTCCTTGCAGATGAGTGGAGAGTTCGGTGATCTCGATGCCGTTTTCACGCGCATTGCCGGCGAATTCGTCGCAATAATCCTTGGACGTGGCAGCCTTCTTCAGATCGATCAGTTGGCTGGCCCAGGTCGGCACCTGGACGCCCTTGTAACCGATGTCGGCCGCCCATTTGGTAATCGCGTCCCACGAGTTGAAAGGAGCAGTATCGCCCGCGAACTGGCCAAGGAAAAGGCCGGGGCCCTTGATCGTCTTCATGTCAGATTCCTCCCTGAATATCGACCGTAAACGTTTCTGAAGTGTTGTAGCACGCATTTTGGCGGGAGCAAGACGCCTCCTCGCCCTTGCCGTCGGATCTGGCGCGAGGCCAGATGCGGTATGGCTGCGACCTAATCATGACCGGCTTTGGTCGGCAAGAGGTACGTGCCGCATTTTCGCAGACACGCCCGAAGCAGGGCATAAAAAATGCGCCCATCCTCTCGAATGGGCGCATGTCTCCAGTCAATCGATCAGAACGGAGAATCCGGGAAGTAGAAGTCCTTGGCATTGTCCTTGGTGACGAGCGTCGCGTCGAGGATGTAGCTGCCGTGAACCGGAACCTGATCATAAAGTGCCGCCGCCGTCAGCTCCATCGCCGTGCCGACCATTGCCGGCGGATAGAGAACGTCGACCGGGATCAGCTTGTCGCCGTCCATGACCTTCTTGACCATGTCCTTGGAACCGGCGCCGGCAACGACATACTTGATGTCGGTGCGCTTGGCTTGCTCGATCGCCTGCAGAACGCCAACAGCCATGTCGTCGTCCTGGCACCATACGACGTCGATCTTCTGGTACTTGGTCAGGTAGTCCTGCATGACCTTGAAGGCATCGTCGCGGTTCCAGTTGCCGTACTGGCGGTCAAGAACCTTGACGTTCGAGCCGGCAATGCCCTTGTCGAAACCGTCCTGGCGCTGCTGGTCGATCGGGATCGGCAGACCGCGGATGATGACCACTTCGGCGTCCGGCGTGGTGTCCTTGATGTACTTGCCGGCGACTTCGCCGAGAGCCGGGTTGTTGCCGGCGACATACAGGTCGCGCACGGAATTGTCGTTGTTGCTCGGCGCGCGGTCGACGAGAGCGACGAACTTGCCCTTGCCCTTGACTTCCTTGATGGCGTTGACGAGCGGATCCGGATCCGACGGCAGGATGACGAGGGCGTCGATGCCCTGCGTATCGAGATCCTGCACGGCGTTGGCCTGGCTGGCGGCGTCCGGCGAGGTCTTGACGATGACGTTGAGACCGGGATGTTCGGCCATCAGCAGCTTGGCGACGCGTTCGGCATGGAACACCACGCCCGATGTCCAACCGTGGTCGGCGGCCGGAATGGACACGCCGATCGTGAATTTCTTGTCCTGGGCGTGAGCGGCGCCGGCGAACGTCACCGCCGCAACCGCCAGGCCCAACATCAATTTACGCATGCTATTTCCTCCCAATAACTTCAGGGACTTTTCCATACGGGACCGGACGCCCTGTAAGCCCGATCAAGTCATGATTTGCGCACCAGCGAGCGCTGGACGAACATGGCGATGATGATGATCGCACCCTGGATGGCGCCGATCAGATACTCGCTGATGAAATTCGAAAGCAGCATGATGTTGCCGACCAGTTCGAGAATGAAGGCGCCGCAGATCGTGCCCCAGACCCTGCCCGCGCCGCCTTTGAGGGCCGTGCCGCCGACGACGACGGCCGTGATCGCCTGCAACTCCCATAGGATGCCCGTCGTCGCCGACGTCGAGCCGAGACGGGGAACATAGAGCAGCACGGCAATGGCGACGCACAATCCCTGGATGACGAAGGCGATCGTCCGCACACGGTTGACCGCGATACCGGAATAGCGGGCGACATCGCTGTTTGATCCAACCGCAACAACGTGGCGCCCGTAGCGGGTGCGATAGAGGATGAAGGCCGCAACCGCCGTCACTGCCAGGATCACCACGATCGGCACGGGTATGCCGGCGACATTGCCGAAATAAGCAGGGCGATAGAGCGTCTGGATATCGGCTGAGCGAAGCGTGATCGCACCGCCCTGCGACAGCCAGGTCGTCAGGCCGCGATAGATGCCCATCGTGCCGAGCGTCGCAATGAAGGGCTCGATCCTGCCGACCGTCGTGATCAGGCCGTTCGCCAGGCCGCAAAGCGCGCCGGCGACGATCGTGAAGACGGCGGCGACCGTCAGCATCAAAGCCGGGTTTTCGATGGCGCCCGAATTCATCAGCAGGATCATCAGGCTGGCGACGAAGGCCACCATCGAGCCGACAGACAAGTCGAGATCGCCTGCTGATATCACGAAGGTCGCACCGACCGCGATGATGGCGATGAAAGCGCTGCGCGTCGCGACATTGGCAAGGTTGGTGATGCCGATGAAATTGGGATTGACCAAGGCTCCGACGATCAGCAGCAGCGCCAGGGCGACGAAGGGAGCGACCGCACGCAGGTCGACATCCCGCCAGGATCGGCGCCGGATTTCCCTGGTCTCCTCGTTGACACTCATTTCCAAAATCAACCTCCCGTCCCATATTTTCTGGGCATTTTATCTGTCGTCCTGATCGGCAAAGCCCTGCTTCAGCCTTCAGGCGGCCGCCTTCCTCTTGAGCCCGGCGGCGTAACGCATGATCTCCTGCTCGGAAATCTCGTCTCCCTCGAGCACGCCGACGATACGCCCTTCGCGCATCACCGCCACTCTGGTGCAGAGGCCGATGACCTCCGGCATCTCCGAGGACACGACGATGATGGACCGGCCGTCCCGGGCGAGGGCCGAGATGAAATGATAGATCTGCTGCTTGGTGCCGACATCGATGCCGCGCGTCGGCTCGTCGATGATGATGATCTGAGGTTCGGTCTCCATGACCTTGGCGAGCAGCAGCTTCTGCTGGTTCCCCCCCGACATCCGGCCGGCGACGATATTGCCGTCACGAACCCTGATATCGAAGCGGCGCTTGGCCTTTGCCATCGCGGCCGCCTCGCTGCCCGGGCTGAGATAGCCGTGACGAGCGTGCCTTCCGAGCGATTGCAGTGTCAGATTGGTCACCATGCCGGAGCGCAGCAGCAGGCCTTTCGACTTGCGGTCCTTGGTCATGTAGGCGAGCCCGCAGCGATTGGCGGCATGCACGTCGCCGGAGGGAACCGTTTCCCCCTTGATGACCACCTCGCCATCGAGACGGGTCCGCAACCCGGCGATCGCTTCCATCAGTTCGGTGCGGCCGGAGCCGATCATGCCGGAAAACCCGATGATCTCGCCCTTGCGCACCTCGAAGCTCGCGTCCTTCACATAACCCGTCGACACCGAAGCGACTCTGAGGACGACCTCCTCGTCGACATCAGGCTCGACCTTGGCGGGATAGAGGCTGGAGAGTTCGCGGCCGACCATCAGCTGAGCGATCGATTCCCCGTCCAGAACGGACGTCGGCGAAGTCTTGATCCACTGGCCGTCGCGCAGCACCGTGACACGATCGGTCAACTCCATCACCTCGTCGAGTTTGTGGGACACGAAGACGAAGCTGGTCCCCTGGTCGCGAAGCTTGCGAACCTGTTTGAACAGCATATTGGTCTCTTCCCGCGACAGCACCGCGGTCGGCTCGTCCATGAACACCACCCGCGCATCGCGGCTGATCGCCTTGGCGATTTCGACCATCTGCTTGTCGGCGATGGAAAGCGTGCTGATCAGCGCATTCTCATCGACATGCGAACCGAGCACGTCGAGAACCTTGCGTGTCTCCGACCGCATATATTTACGGTCGAGCATGCCGAAATGCGTGACTTCGCGCCCGAGGAAGAGGCTCTCCGTCACGGTCAGATGTTCTGCGAGGTTGAATTCCTGGTGAATGATGACGATGCCGAGCGCCTCGGCGTCGCCGTTGGGCGGCAGGACGACGGGCTTGCCATCAAGCAGGATTTCGCCGGAACTGGGCTGCTCGAAACCCGACAATACCTTGACAAGCGTGGATTTGCCGGCGCCGTTTTCACCCATCAGCGCATGGATTTCGCCGGCGCGGAGATCGAAGTTCACGCTGAAAAGGACCTGCACTCCACTGAAGGATTTGCATATGCGCCTGGCGGACAGCACCACGGGTGCGGTGTCGGCGGTCTCCACGGTCATCTGGTCCTCCCCAAAGCGGCTCTCCGTCCACTCAGAAGCCTTATGTAAACCTTTACATACATCGTGTAAAGGTTTACATCGTTGATTTACACAGATCAGTTGAAGCCTGCCTTTGACCTCTCGACAAGTCTGTGTAGTGTCGCGGCGAAGACAGCCCAAGGCAGAGCTCAGTGTCGAATTCCACGCCCGCAACCATCGAAGACGTCGCCCGGATCGCCGAGGTCTCTATCGCGACGGTTTCCCGGGCAATCCACATGCCGGAGAAGGTCGCCAACTCCACCCGCCTCAAGGTCAACCAGGCGATCGCCATCACCGGCTATACCACCAATGCCATGGCGCGCAGCCTGAGGCTCGGCCGCTCCAATATGATCCTTGTCGTGGCGCCCGATATTGGCGATCCCAATTTCTCCAATATTCTCGTCGGGCTGGAGAACGAAGCGCGCGCGCACGGCTACGGCATCCTGATTGGCCACACCCAGAACGATGCCCAGCGCGGCCTGGAATATCTGAAATTCTTCAATTCCAACCAGGCGGCTGGATTGATCCTCTTCACCGGCATCCTGCCCTTCGGGCATCAGACGATGACCGCGCGGCTGCCGCCGAGCGTCGGCGTTTTCGAGCCCGTCTTCAACGGCGGCATTCCCTATGTCGGCGTCGACGATACCGAAGGCGCTCGGAAAGCGGTGGACCTGCTGCTGGCTGAAGGGCATCGCAAGATCGCCTTCATCGGCGATTCACGCACCCGGCTTGCCTATACGAGACGCCGCATGGGTTACGATGCCGGTCTCGATGCCGCAGGCATCCCGCCCGACACCAGGATCGTGCTGGAAGGTGACGGCACGATCGAAAGCGGGCGGCATGCGGTCGAACAGCTTTTCATGCGCGACACGCTTCCAACCGCCTTCATGTGCGTCAACGACCAGACGGCGATCGGCGTCATGGTCGGGCTCGGCGCACGAGGTTATGATATTCCGCGGGATTTCTCGGTGACCGGTTTCGACGACGTGCCGCAGGCCGTCTTCATATCCCCACCGCTGACCACGATCCGCCAGCCGAGAACGGCGATCGGCAAGCAGGCGATGGCGCTGCTGCTGGAACTCCTGTCCGATGGCCGGCCGACCGAAACGGAAATCCTGCTGCGGCCGGATCTCGTGGTTCGAAACTCCGTCTCGGCGCCGTCGCGCAACTGGTCGAAACGTTGAACCCGTATCACTAAGCACTTAAGGCACATTTAGATCAGGATGATTTTAGGCCCGATCGGCCTAAAATCTGAATCCTGATCTAAATCAAAGAGTTAGAGCATGCTATCTTCCGAAAACCGCGCACACTTTTCGGCATCATGCTCTAGCCGGCAAATTCGCCGGCGACCAATGGCCGCCGGCGCGCTTTATCAAACGTAACGATTGACGACGTTCTCAAGCAATTCCTGCTTGCCCGACCTCGGCTGCGGGTTCACGTCGTGGCTCTCGACATAATGGGTGATCTCACCCAGCGAATACTCGCCGCGGAAGAGTTTCTGCGCCTCGGCGGATTCCCAGCCAGCATAACGATCGGCGAGCGGCTGCGACAGAGCCTTGTCCTCGATCATCTTGGCAGCGGCCTTCAGGCCGCGGGCGCAGCAATCCATGCCGCCGATATGGCCGATCAGCAGATCCGCCGGGTCGAGAGACTGACGGCGAAGCTTCGAGTCGAAGTTGGTGCCGCCGGTCTTGAAGCCGCCGCCTGCCAGAACATGGTAGTAGGCGAGCGCCATTTCGGGAACATTGTTCGGGAACTGATCGGTATCCCAGCCGGACTGGTAGTCGTTGCGGTTCATGTCGATCGAGCCGAAGATGCCGAGCGCATTGGCAAGCGCCAGCTCGTGCTCGAAGGAGTGGCCGGCAAGGATCGCGTGGCCCTGCTCGATATTGAGCTTCACCTCGTTTTCAAGGCCGTGCCTTTTGAGGAAGCCATAGACGGTTGCGACGTCGTAGTCATACTGATGCTTGGTTGGCTCCTGCGGCTTCGGCTCGATCAGGATCGTGCCCTTGTAGCCGATCTTGTGCTTGTATTCGACGACGAGGTTGAGGAAGCGGCCGAGCTGGTCGAGCTCGCGGCCGATATCGGTGTTGAGCAGCGTCTCGTAACCTTCGCGCCCGCCCCACAGCACGTAGTTTTCGCCGCCGAGCTTCTGCGTGGCATCGATGCAGGTCTTTACCGTCGCGGCTGCAAAAGCGAAGACGTCAGGATCCGGATTGGTCGCAGCGCCCGACATATAGCGGCGGTGGGAGAAGAGGTTCGCCGTGCCCCAGAGCAGCTTGGTGCCGGTTGCGGCCTGCTTCTCGGCGAAATAATCGACGATCTCGTTGAGGTTTTTAGTGTTCTCGGCAAAACTCTTGCCTTCCGGACGCACGTCGGCGTCATGGAAGCAATAGTAGGGCGAGCCGAGCAGCGAGAAGAATTCGAAGGCGACGTCGGCCTTGAGCTTGGCGGCCTTCATCGTGTCCTCGAACCAGGGACGCAGGAAGGTCTGCCCGCCGAAGGGATCGCCGCCCGGCCAGGTGAAGGTGTGCCAATAGGCCACCGCAAAGCGCAGATGGTCTTCCATGCGCTTGCCCATGACGATCTCGTCCGGCTGGTAATGGCGGAAGGCCAGCGGATTGGTGCTGTCGGGGCCTTCGTATTTTACTTTCTGGATATCGCCGAAAAATCCGGTGCTCATGTTGGTTCTCCTTGGGTTCGTATCTTTTCGAAGTTCTGAATTGTTGGCCTACGCCAGCGACTTGATCGCCGGGTAGAGCGCACGGTAGCGCTTGTAAGCATCCTCATAAGCGTCGCTTAGCGCCGCTACAGGCTCGATCGTGCCTGCCGTCACCGGCGGCGTGCAGACGGAGACCGGATCGACGCCCGTTGCTGCGATCAGGCCGAGGCGGGCTGCCCCGAAGGCCGCGCCGAAATCGCCGTCAGCCGGCAGGTCGACCGGAACGTCAAGCGCAGTCGCGATCGACGCCAGCCAGTAACGCGAGCGCGAACCGCCGCCGATTGCCGTGACCCGGGATATGCCGGTGCCGGCCGAACGCAGCGCTTCGAGATTGTCGCGAATGGCGAAGGCGACACCTTCGAGCACCGCCTGGGTGAGAACGACACGGCTGCTTTCGTGTTCGAGGCCGATGAAGGCGCCGCGGATGACGGCATCATTGTGCGGCGTGCGCTCGCCGGAGAGATAGGGCAGGAAGGTGACGCCGGTGGGAGCCTTCAGCGTCTCCCCGAGTTCGCCGGTGAGATCTGCGGCCGACTTCCCAGTCACACCAGAATGCCAGTTCAGTGCATCGGTGGCCGACAGGATGACGCCCATCTGGTGCCAGGTGTTCGGCAGTGCATGGCAGAAGGCATGAACGGCGCTTTCCGGCTTCGGCAAATAGGAAGCGTTGGCAGCAAAAAGCACGCCTGATGTGCCGAGCGAGACGAAGGCGGCGCCATCGCTGACCGTGCCCATGCCGCAGGCCGAGGCCGCATTGTCGCCGGCACCGCCGGCCACGACGACATCGCCTGATATGCCCCATTGCGCCGCCAGTTCGGACCGCAGCTTGCCGGCCTGCTCGGTGCCTTCGACAAGCGCCGGCATCTGCTCCTCGGAAAGCTTGGTGGCGGCGAGCAGTTCGGAGGACCAGGCGCGTTTGCCGGTGTCGAGCCAGGAGGTGCCGGCCGAATCCGACATTTCCGAGATATATTCGCCAGTCAGCCAAAGACGCAGATAGTCCTTCGGCAAGAGCACCTTGGCGATCTTGGCGAAGACATCGGGCTCATGCTTCTCGATCCAGGCGAGCTTCGGCGCCGTAAAGCCGGGGAAGACGATGTTGCCGGTGAGCGCGCGAAAGCGCGGATCGGCATCGAGTGCGGCGGCCTCGACGTAGCTGCGCGTGTCGTTCCAGAGGATGCAGGGGCGCAGCACCTTATCAGTGGCATCGATGAGCGTTGCGCCATGCATCTGGCCGGAAAGGCCGATGCCCTTGACCGCCGCCAACTCCTTCGGATGTTTTGCCTTGAGGCCGGCGACAGCCTCTTCCGTGGCGCGCACCCAGTGGGCCGGCTCCTGCTCCGACCAGCCGGAATGCGGACGCGAGACGTCGAGCGAACCATTGGCCGAGCCGACGATCTTCTGATCACCGTCGATCAGCATCGCCTTGACGCCGGAGGTTCCGAGATCGAGACCCAGATACATGTGGTATTTCTCCCTTTGCCGTTACGGCAGATTGTCTTTCAGGAATATGTCGAGGCGGATGCGCTCCTGCGCTTCGATGACGGCAAGCCCGTCCGCCTTGGCTTTCAGCACGCGGATCGCGCTACGCACCTCATGGCCGGCATCCTGATTGAGGATCGCATCGATCGTATTGTCGATCAGTGCTGCGCGCGTATGGGCGGTCAGTTCGTGGGCAATCACGGTCAGTACGCGATCGACGGCCTTCTCCTTCAACGCCCGGATCAGGCCGCGATTGCCGGCGCCAAGGCTGTAGACGCCGATGATGCCGGCATTCCCGAGCGCGTCGGCAACGAGCCTATGGGCGACCTCGGGATCGTCGCGGCCTTCGAGAACCGGAAGGATCGCAAGATCGGGAAATTCCTCGGCCATGACAGCGGTGAAGCCCTCCAGCCGCTCGCGATGGTCGCGCACCAGCATAGAGCCGGCGAGCACGGCGATTTCGCCCTTTCGCGGCCCAAGGAATCGTCCGAGCAGGCGCGCGGCCGTGCGGCCGGCTGCGATATTGTCGACGCCGGCATAGTGATGGCGCAGCGACCCCGTGAGATCGGAAACCAGGGTGACGATGGGAAACCGCTCGCGCACCAGCCTGTCGACGGCGGCGCGCACGTCAGGCGCATCGGTCGCAACCAGCGCAATGCCGCAGGGCTTTTCCCGGGAAAGCCCTTCAAGCACGGCGACGAGGGCGGCGGGATCGAAGGCCGGCACCTCGATGGTGCGGATATCGGTACGCTCGGCCGACGAGCGGAGGATCGCCTGACGGATCTCGGCATTGAGCCCGTGCATGAAGGAATTATCGCTGGCCGGAAGGATGAAGACCAGCGGATAGGTGCGCCCCTTGGCAAGATTGGCGGCGGCGACGTCTCTGACATAACCGAGCTCGCGGATCGCGGTCTCGACCTTTTCCCGCGTGACGTGGCGCACACCGGGCCGCTGGTTGAGAACCCGGTCGACAGTCGCGAGACTGACACCGGCGGCAGCGGCGATATCGTGAACGGTTGGCCTCATCATTCCTCCTGACGAGACCATTAGCGCCAATTTTGATGTACGTAAATCAAAAAATCTGACAGGCCGGTTTCCACGTCGGTTTTCCGACCCGGCCCACAGTCATCCGCCTGATGCCACAGCGGCCGGAAGACGGCAACAAAAAGGCCCTCCGAAGAGGGCCTTTTCAAGGG
This sequence comes from Rhizobium sp. CRRU65, assembly GCF_048551595.1. NCBI lineage: Bacteria > Pseudomonadati > Pseudomonadota > Alphaproteobacteria > Hyphomicrobiales > Rhizobiaceae > Rhizobium > Rhizobium sp. CRRU65. Next base: position 193,903 of record NZ_JBLYZH010000010.1, read on the forward strand.
GCGGCAGGCCGGAGGTCAGTGGCCGCCACCGCCTCCCCCGCCTTGCGGCGCGGGTTTCTTGATCATGGCGACACCGAGGATCATCGCGAGGAAAAGCGCGGTCAGGATCAGGAACACGTCGCTGAAGGAAAGGATGATCGCCTGTTTGGTGGCAAGCCCGACCATCTGCTTGATCGCAACCGAGGCGCCATCCATGCCATAGGTGTTGAAATTGGCGGCCATGTTGTTCATCTGGTCGATCGCCGCCGGGTTGCCCCAATCCATATTCTCCCGCAGCCGCTCATAATGCACGTCCTGCCGGTTGGTGAGCACGGTATTGATGACGGCAAGGCCGACGGCGCCGCCGAGGTTTCGGGTCAGGTTAAACAGGCCGGACGCGCCGCGGATGCGCGAGGGCGGCATCGTGCCGAGCGCGATGTTGTTGATCGGCACCATGCACATCATCAGCCCGAAGCCGCGCAGGATCTGCGGGATGAAGAGTTCGTAGAAATCCCAATCCGCCGTCAGATGCATCATGATGAAGGTGCCGGCGGCGAAGCTGACGAAGCCGATCACCATCATCAACCGCAGGTCCATCTTGGTCGACAGCCGCCCAGCGATCGGCGCGGTGAAGAACATCGCCAGCCCGGAGACGAACATCGTCTCGCCGATCATCAATGAATCATAGCCGCGGATGCGCCCGAGATAAACAGGATAGATATAGGTGAGGCCATAGAGGCCGATGCCCATGACGAAGGAAAACACCGAGCCGAAGGAGAAATTCCGGTTCGAAAAGGCCTTGAGGTCGACGACCGGGAAATCCACCGTGAAGGCGCGATAGAAAAAGACGATGGCCGCAACGCCGGAGGCAACCGCTGCGATGGCGATCGAGCTGTCGTTGAACCAGTCGTTCGAATTGCCCTCTTCGAGCACATATTCCAGCGCGCCGAGGAAGACGCCCATCGAGATCAGACCCCACCAGTCGAACTTCTTGAAGAGCGACAGTTCCGGCTTGTCGAAATCGATGAAGTTCCAGGTGACGATGGTGACGATGATACCGGGAACGATGTTGACGAGGAACAGCCAGTGCCAGGAAAAGGCATGGCTGAGATAACCGCCGACGGTCGGGCCGATGGTCGGCGCCAGCGTCGCGATTAGGCCGATGATCGGCGAGACGATGCTGCGCTTCGACGGCGGGAAGATGGTGAAGGCGGCCGCGAAGACCGACGGAATCATGCCGCCACCGATGAAGCCCTGGATGACGCGGTAAACGATCATCTGATCGATATTGGTGGCCGTCGCCGCCAGCGCGCTCGCCATGGTGAAGCCGGCAGCCGAGATTGCGAAGAGATAACGCGTCGAGATGATGCGCGCCAACGTGCCCGAAAGTGGGATCATGATCACTTCGGCGATCAGATAGGCCGTCTGCACCCAGCCGACCTCGTCGCTGCCTGCCGAAAGGCCGGCCTGGATTTCGGCAAGAGAAGCCGAGACGATCTGGATGTCGAGGATCGACATGAACATGCCGAGCACCATCGCGAAGAAGGCGATAAGCTTCTTCGGATCCATGCGTTCGTCGGCATGGGCGGGTGCCGCCGGAATCGTCCCCGCTGTTGCTGTCGCGCTCCCGGCCATCAGACCACCTCCGCCTTTCCTGAAGGCTTACTTGCTCGGCGCCGTACGGGTGTCGACGTCGACGACGACGCTCAGGCCCGCGCGCAGCCGCCCGCTGTCGAGCGCTTCCTGCGGCAGCGCGATGCGCACAGGCACGCGCTGGATCACCTTGGTGAAATTGCCCGTGGCGTTTTCCGGCGGCAGCATCGAAAAGACCGAGCCGGAAGCCGGTGAGATCGATTCGACGGTGCCCACGATCGGATGATCGCTATAGGCATCGACCTGGACGTTGACCTTCGAGCCCGGCACCAGATGCTGGATCTGCGTTTCCTTGAAATTGGCGTCGATGTAGAGCTGGCGCACCGGAACGAGTGCCATCAGGCGCTGGCCGGGAGAGACGAGGTCGCCTTCCTGGACGGAGCGGTTGCCGACAATGCCGTCATAAGGCGCCTTGAGCACGGTGAAGGAAAGGTCGCGGACGGCCTTGTCGCGCGAGATCTCAAGCGAACGGACCGAGCCTTCGGCTTCCTTGCGCTGGGCCTGGAGAATGGTGATGTTGGCCTGTGCAGCGGTGATGTTGGCATCGCCGCCGGCAAGATTGGCCTTGGCCTGGTCGAGGGCGATATTGGCGTTGTCGAGATCGGCGGCGGTGCCGACCGACTTCGCCTGAAGGTCGCTCTGGCGCTTCTGAGTAATCTCGGCACCACGAACGGCCGCTTCGAGTGCCACCTTCTGCGCCTGCGCCTGCACCAGGCTCGCATTCGCGCCTTCGATCTGCGCGTCGATACGCTGCAGCGAAAGCTGTTCGGTGACGATCTGGGCCTGGGCCAAATCGAGGGCGTTCTGATAGTCGCCGTTATCAAGCGTGGCAAGCACGTCGCCCGCTTTGACTTCCTGGTTGGCGACAACGTTCACCTTCGCGACGTAGCCCGTGACCTTCGGCGAAATCGTTGCGATATCGCCTTCGATATAGGCGTCGTCGGTCGACACCATGAAGCGGCCGTTCGTCCACCATTCGTAACCATACCAGCCGCCGCCTGCGAGAAGGGCGAGCACGACGATCGGCAGCACCGGGCTGCGGCGCTTCTTCGCAGCCGCGGGTGCGGCGACCGAAGCCGGCGCCGACTGCGCGGGGGCAGACGGCACTTCGCGGGCTTCCGCCATCGGAGCCTCTGCAACGGTCGCGACCTCGGCCTGTGCCTCTTCGGTCCCGGCGTTTTCGCTGACGATCCGCGCGACGTTGCTCTTCTGGTTGCTCGACATGGCCACTTTACCGATCTTGGAGTAAATAATCGAACTGAACGGTTCGGTTCAGTTGACTTAAACCTGTTTTATCGTCATATCAAGATGTATAGAACCAATCGGTTCGATTTCTTTAAAGAAAATGCGAAACCGTCAACACGGTTAAGAGGACATGACGCTGAAACCCGACCACGCCGCCGTATTCAGTCCTCCCGCTGCCGGAGGCCGATTTGCCGCAGGCGAAGATCCGGCCAAGCGCCAGCAGATTCTCGCCGGCGCCAAGCGTGTCTTCATGAAGATGGGTTTCGACGCCGCCAGCATGAACGACGTGACGCGTGAGGCCGGCGTCTCCAAGGGAACGCTCTACGTCTATTTCACCAACAAGGAAGAGCTGTTTTCGGCGATGATCGAGACCGAGCGCGCCGCCTTCGTGGCGGCCGTGCGCACGGCGCTTGCCGAACATGACGATCCCGAAGCCGGCCTGTACGAATTCGGGATAAGCTTCGTCACCCATATGACCGATGAAAAGGTCATCAGCGCGATGCGCACCGTTCTCGGCGTTCGCGACCGCATGCCGGTGCTCTGTCAACGCTTCTTCAAGGGTCCGGAAAACCTGCGCACTATCATGCGCGACTTCCTGGAACGCCACATCGCCGAAGGCAGGTTTGAGATCGACGACATCGATCTGGCCGCCGGCCAGTTCCTCGATCTCGCCAGCGGTAGTTTCTTCAAGCTCCGCCTGTTCGGAAGCATGGAAGAGCCGCCGTCTCGCGATGAAATTGAGCGCGTCATCCGCGGCGCGATCCGGGTCTTCATGGCCGCCTACGGCGCGCGCCGGCACGAGACCGCCTGACCACACCCTTGACCGCGGCGCTGCATCGGCCAAAATCCCGCAATAGCGATCAAATCCGGCTGCCGACTTTTCTTTAAGGAAGAGTCGCAACACTGCATAATTCCTTAAATCGGAATCGATTTAAGGATAAAATTATGCAGCACTTCAAAGTGTTACAGCGTCCTTTGCGCGTCTGGAAAAGACGCGCGGCGCTGTAGGAGAATAAGGATGAGCGCCGTCGGACGGGCGATCTGGTTCATCGAGAGCCATTTCGAAAGCGATATATCGCTGGAAGAGATATCGGAAGCAGCCGGATTGTCGCGCTACCACCTGTCACGCGTCTTCGGGCTCATCACCGGCCACTCGATCAGCAGTTATATAAGAGGGCGGCGCCTCAGCCGTGCCGTGCCGGCGTTGGTCGGCAGCTCATCCACCATTCTCGAGGTTGCGCTTTGCGCGGGCTACGGCTCGCACGAGGCCTTCACCCGTGCCTTCCGCGACCAGTTCGGCATGACGCCGGATGCGGTGCGCAGACAGGGGCACGCCCGTAACCTTGTCTTGTTGGAGCCGATCAGAATGGACCCCGCCCACCTCAACGACCTCGAACCGCCCCGCTTCGAAACCCTCCAACCGATGCTGTTTGCCGGCCTGCAGGAGATCTACCCCCATGGCGGCAATGCCGCCATCCCCTCTCTCTGGCAGAAATTCAATGCCCATTTCGGACATATCTCCGGCCAGAAAGGCAGCGTCGCCTACGGCATCTGTACGCATATCGACGGCGAAGCGGAGAAATTCCGCTATATGGCCGCGGTCGAGATCTCCGATGCCGGCGATCTGCCGGCGGATTTTGCAACGCTCAAGCTTCCAGGCCAGCGCTACGTCGTCTTTGCTCATCGCGGCCACGTCTCCGGCATCCCGGCGACCATGAACCGGATATTTGGCGCATGGTGGCCGACCTCGGGCCTGGAGCACGGCGAGACACCCGACATGTTCGAACGCTACGACGAGCGCTTCGACCCCTATACCGGCATAGGCGTCACCGAAATCTGGTTGCCGATCAGAGCATGATGCCGAAAAGTGCGAGCGGTTTTCGGACGACATCCTGCTCTACCTCTTTAATTGAGAGCAGGATTCAAATTTAAGGCCGACCGGGCCTTAAATCCTGTTCTAGGGAATAAAAGTCACATCGGTTTCGTATACCCCCTTGCGGCGCTTGCCTGGCAGGCCGGCGACATTACATTGCGAGCGTCATTACTTATGTGACGCAAGAGGGATATATGCTGATGCAGGAAATCATGACGCTCATTCAGGATCCGGCCGCCTGGGTGGCGCTCATCACGCTGGTGGTGATGGAAGTCGTTCTCGGGATCGACAACCTGATCTTCATTTCCATTCTCACCAACAAACTGCCGCCCGAGCACCGGGAGAAGGCCCGCAAGATCGGCATCGGTCTTGCGCTCGTCATGCGTCTCGCCCTGCTCGGCACCATCGCCTGGATCGTACAGCTGACCGAACCGCTGTTTGAAGCCTTCGGCCACGGTTTCTCCTGGAAGGATCTGATCCTGATTGCCGGCGGTCTGTTCCTCGTCTGGAAGGCCACCAAGGAAATCCACCACAGCGTCGATCCGGAAGATCACGGCGAGGACTTCATCGCAAGTTCGGCCACGACAGGCTTTGCATCGGCCATCGGCCAGATCCTGCTGCTCGACCTCGTCTTCTCCGTCGACAGCATCATCACCGCCGTCGGTATGACGCCGCATCTGCCGATCATGGTGGTCGCCGTCGTCGCCGCCGTCACCGTCATGCTTGTTGCCGCGACCCCGCTTGCCAACTTCATCGAGAGGAACCCGACGATCGTCATGCTGGCGCTCGCCTTCCTGCTGATGATCGGCACGACGCTGATCGCCGAAGGCATGGGCTTCCATGTGCCGAAGGGCTACGTCTACGCCGCCATGGCCTTCTCGGCGCTGGTCGAGGTGCTGAACATGTTCGCGCGCAACGCCCGCAAGCGAAAACGCGACGCCGCGCATTGAGGCTTGGGCAGGAGGGCGCGGCGGAACCGGCGCGCCCTCACGCATTGCCATCAGGCCGTTCCTGGCGTGTTTTTCTTGACGCGCCCGGTTGAATATGGCCTAAGGCCAGCCGAACGGACGATCGGCGGATAGTGCGGGCGTATGCCCTTTTCCGGCCGGTTTGCCGATGAAGCTATCTGCATCCTTCCGGCCGTACGTCGCTTTCCCATGAAAGCCGTCCGGCATTCATTGACGGGCACACACAATGACAGTTTCCGGGACAGCTACCGGCGTCCGCGTCCGCATCGCTCCCTCGCCGACCGGCGAGCCGCATGTCGGCACCGCTTACATCGCTCTTTTCAACTACCTTTTCGCCAAGAAGCATGGCGGCGAGTTCATCCTGCGCATCGAGGATACCGATGCGACACGCTCGACCCCGGAATTCGAAACGAAGGTGTTGGACGCCCTGAAATGGTGCGGGCTGGAATGGAAGGAAGGCCCTGATATCGGCGGCCCCTACGGCCCCTATCGCCAGTCCGACCGCAAGGAAATGTACCAGCCTTACGGGCAGGAATTGCTGGACAAAGGCCATGCCTTCCGCTGTTTCTGCACACCCGCGCGGCTGGAGCAGATGCGCGAAACCCAGCGCGCCGCCGGCAAGCCACCAAAATATGACGGCCTCTGCCTGAATCTTGCCGCCGAGGAAGTCACCTCGCGCATGGCCGCCGGCGAGACGACCGTCATCCGCATGAAGATTCCGGCCGAAGGCTCATGCGACTTCACGGACGGCGTCTACGGCGATGTCTCCATTCCGTGGGATTCGGTCGACATGCAGGTGCTCGTCAAGGCCGATGGCATGCCGACCTATCACATGGCCAACGTCATCGACGACCATCTGATGAAGATCACCCATGTGGCACGCGGCGAGGAATGGCTGGCTTCGGTGCCGAAGCACATCCTGCTTTATCGCTATTTCGACTGGGATCAGCCGGTCTTCATGCATCTGTCGCTAATGCGCAATGCCGACAAGTCGAAGCTGTCGAAGCGCAAGAACCCGACCTCGATCTCGTATTACTCCGCGCTCGGCTATATCCCGGAAGCGCTGATGAACTTCCTCGGCCTGTTCTTCATCCAGATCGCCGAGGGCGAAGAGCTCCTTGGTATGGACGAGCTCTCCGAGAAGTTCGACCCGGCAAACCTCTCCAAGGCCGGTGCGATCTTCGACATTCAGAAGCTCGACTGGCTGAACGGCCGCTGGATCCGCGAGAAGCTCTCCGAGGAGGAATTCCAGGCGCGTGTGCTGACTTGGGCGATGGAAAACGACCGCCTGAAGGAAGGTCTGCGCCTGTCGCAGACACGCATTTCCAAGCTCGGTGAGTTGCCCGATCTTGCCGGCTTCCTGCTGAAGTCCGATCTCGGCCTGCAGCCTTCCGACTTCGCCAAGATCAAGTCGCCGCCGGAAGAGATCCTGGAGATCCTCAACACCGTTCAGCCGGATCTCGAAAAGATCTTGGAATGGAATGTCGAGACGATCGAGGCGGAGCTGCGCGCGATCGCCGACCGCATGGGCAAGAAGCTGAAGGTCGTGGTCTCGCCGCTCTTCGTCGCCGTGTCCGGCTCGTCGCGCTCGCTGCCGCTCTTCGATTCCATGGCGATCCTCGGCCGGTCCGTTGTGCGTCAGCGCCTGAAGCTCGCCTCGCAGGCGGTCGCCGCCCTCGTCGGCTCGAAGTAAGAACAGTCAGAGGATTTCGACAATGGCTGACAACAAGACCGAAAACACCCTTTCCTCCGACGCGACGGAAGTGCGCGCCCAGAAGCTGAAGCTGCTGCGCGAGCAGATCGGCGAGGTCTATCCGGCGCATTTCCACCGCACGATGACCAATGCCGAGCTCATCGCGAAATATGAGAACCTGGAACCTGACGTCGAGACACAGGATGTCGTCACCGTCGCCGGCCGCGTCTACTCGTCGCGCAACTCCGGCATGTTCATGGACATCCACGATGCCGGCGGCAAGACCCAGATTTTCAGTCACAAGGACACGACCCCGGAAGAAGCCCGCGCCCTGCTGCCGATGATCGACATCGGCGACATCATCGGCGTCACCGGCATCGTGCGCCGCACCAAGCGCGGCGAGCTGACGATCAACGCGCAGACAATCACCATGCTGACGAAGTCGCTGCTGCCGATGCCGGAAAAGTGGCACGGCCTCTCCGACATCGAGTTGCGCTATCGCAAGCGCCATCTCGACATCATGACCAACGAGGATTCGAAGCTCCGCTTCCAGCAGCGCTCGAAGATCCTCTCCGGCATCCGCCGCTTCATGGAAAATGACGGCTTCATGGAAGTCGAGACGCCGATGCTGCATTCGGTCTATGGCGGCGCCACCGCCGAGCCGTTCAAGACGCATCACAACACGCTGAAGCTTGACATGTACCTGCGCATCGCGCCGGAACTGTTCCTCAAGCGCACGCTGGTCTCGGGGCTGACCGACAAGGTCTTCGAGATCAACCGGAACTTCCGTAACGAAGGCGTCTCCACCCGGCACAATCCCGAATTCACCATGATGGAGTGTTACTGGGCCTATGCCGACTACGAGGACATCATGGACCTCGTCGAGCGGCTGTTCGAGAGCTTAGCACTCTCCATTCATGGCGCGACAGAATTCCCCTTCGGCGACAAGACCATGTCCTTCAAGGGTCCGTTCAAGCGCGTGCCGATGCCCGACGCCGTCAAGGAAGCGACCGGCATCGACTTCCTCGCCATCAAGACCGATGAAGAGGCGCGCATTGCCGCCAAGGCTGTCGGCTTCGCGGTCGAGAAGGATTGGACCTGGGGCGAATGCCTCGCCTTCATCTTCGAAGAAAAGGTTGAATCCACCCTGATCCAGCCGTCGCATGTCACGCATTTCCCGAAGGACATCTCGCCCTTCGCCAAGGAAGTACCGGGCGAGCCGCGCCTGGTCGAGCGCTTCGAGACCTATTGCAACGCCTGGGAACTCGGCAACGCCTTCTCGGAACTCAACGATCCCGAAGAGCAGCGCCGCCGTATGGTCGAGCAGCTCGAACAGGCGCATGCCCGCGGCGAAAAGGAAAAGCAGCTGGACGAGGAATTCCTCGACGCCATCGACCAGGGCATGCCGCCGGCAGGCGGCCTTGGCATCGGCGTCGACCGTCTCATCATGCTTCTGACCAATGCGCCGTCGATCCGCGACGTCATCCTCTTCCCGGCCCGCCGCAGCAAAGCCGACTGAGAACCACATTCTTTAAAGTGAAAAAACGGAGCGCCCAAAAGGACGCTCCGTTTTGTTTTAAGCAGACTGGTGGAGACCCAGCCGATGGACCAAGACACAGTGGTTTGGTCGATCACGGAATGACGTTATTTCGATGGCTTGTGTCATGATCGCGCTCGTCACTACACTCAGATCATGTAGCCGCCGGCGACCTCGATTGTCTGCGCATTGATCCATGCGCCGTCGTCGGACGCGAGCATGGCGATGACGCGGCCGACATCCTCGGCTTCGCCGATACGGCCGAGAGCCGTCTGTGAGGCAAGCAACGCGGCAAACTCCGGGTTCTTGTCCAGCGCAGCGTCGGCGAGATTGGTACGGATAGGACCGGGCGAGATGGCATTGGCGCGGATCCTGCGATCGCCGAACTCCTTCGCCTGATAGCGGGTCAACGTCTCAAGTCCGGACTTGAGGGCTGCATAGGGCGCAACGCCTGCTGTTGCGACGCGAACGGAAGCGCTCGTTACATTGAGGATCACGCCGCCATCGACCATTAGCGGCAGCAAAGCCTGCGTCAGGAAGAACGGCCCTTTCAGGTGGACATTCATCAGAGCGTCGAACTGGCCCGTCGTCACCGTCTCCATGAGATTGAACATGCCGAAACCGGCATTGTTGACGAGGCAATCGAACGTATTCCGGCCCCAATAAGTGGAAAGCAGCCGTTTCACCTCCGCCACGAAGGCCGGAAAGCTGTCGGCATCCCCGACATCGAGGGCAAGCGCAACGGCCTGACCACCGTCTGCCTTGATCGCGGCGATGACGTCATCCGCACCTGGCTTGTGGCTGTTATAGGTGAGGATGACACCCATGCCGCGCCTTGCGCATTCCTGCGCTGCCGATTGACCAATGCCACGGCTGCCGCCGGTAATGATTGCGATTTTCATTTCTGTCTCCTTTGCTTCGATGGCCGGAAGCTATGGGAAACAGCCGGCCTGCACTCCGCCGGAAACTGCCTCGTTCTTGCCTATTCCTGCTTTTACCTTGCGCCGTGACACTTGCTGGGTCAGGATTTCACCATGCAAACAATGCTCGAAGAGATGCGCCGCTTGACGGCCCACGCTGAAAACCGCCCGACGGAAACCGGCATCCCCGGCATCCTGATGGTCAAGGGGGAGATCCCCGAACACAAGCTCGGCGCCGTGTATGAGCCGATGGTCAACCTGATCCTCGATGGCAGCAAGACGCTGACGATCGCCGGGCAGGACTATTATTACGATCCAGCGAGCTACTTCGTGATATCGATCGATGTGCCGGCGACGGGCATGGTGCAGCAGGCAGGTCCCGACCGGCCCTATATCGGCGTCAGCCTATCGCTCGATCCGGCAAAGGTCGCAGTGCTTCTCCTGGATCTTCCGCCGCAATCCTATCAGGAGGGACAAAGCGGCGGCTATTCCGTCTGTCGCATGACGCCGGAACTTCTGGGTGCCTGGCTGCGGATGCTGCAACTCATGGAGCGCCCGCAGGATATCCCTGCCCTTGCCCCGGCCTACGAACGCGAAATCCTCTATCGCGTGCTGCAGGGGCCGCAGGGCTGGATGCTACGCGATATCGCAGCACCCGATAGCGCCCTGTCGCGGATACGGCTCGCCATCCGCTGGGTTCGCGAGCACTATGCCGAAGCGGTCGAGGTCGAAAAACTTGCCGCCCTCACCTCCATGAGCGTCTCGGCTTTTCATCGCCATTTCAAGTCTGTGACCGCGATGAGCCCGATCCAGTTCCAGAAGCGTATCCGCCTGCTGCAGGCCCGCCAGCTTCTGATTTCCCAATCCGGAAATGCATCCTCGGTCGCCTATTCCGTGGGCTACGAAAGCGCTTCGCAATTCACCAGGGAATATGCACGCTTCTTCGGCCAGCCACCGGCGCGCGACGCCTCGCTGATAAGGGGAAATATCAGGCCTGCCGCCTGATGCTTTTTGGGTTTAGTGCCCGCTCTTGGCCGGCGGTTCTTCTGCGGGAGCGGCTTCTGCTGGAGTGGCAGCATCCTTGGCAGCCTGCTCCTGAGCAGACGGTTCCTTGGTCTCCGGCGCTGCGCCGTGTCCGCCGGCGGCTGCCTTGCCCTCACTCTTTGTGGAAGCAACCGCGACTGGGTCGACGCAATCCTCGGGATCCTTGAAAGCGGCGCTGATCATGGCGATCTCGTCGAACGGCATCTCTATCCGCTCGCCGAAGAACAGCCCGTTTTCACTGGCCTTGCCGTCGTAGTAGCGCGCTGTATAAGACTTGTCGTCGAGTCCCGGAACGGTCTTGTCGGGATGCGGGATATAGACGACATCAGCGCCGATCGCCCGGCCGCGAATATCGGCGCGCAGTGTCGGTCCGTTTTCGTCAAGCACCACCACCTGGACCAGATCCGGCTTCTGCGCGGCATAAACGGCCTGAGCGACACGAAGCGCGGTCTTGACGCGCGTCATCCCGTCGGTCGGTTCGGTCTTGATGTATTTGCGCACCCAGACGTGGTCCTGCTTCCTGATCGTCACCAGGTTAACGTCGCTGCATTCGAGCCCGTAGCCACCACCAGTTGCACCGATCAGCCTGTCCTTGCCGACATACACCGCCGCGCCGCCGGAAACGCCCATGAGAAGAGCGACTCCACCGATGATGATTGCCAATTTCCGGGAGGGCCGGAAGATGCGCAGTAAGGCCTTCACGCCAACTGCTCCGCCATCTGAAACTCCAACGCAGGACAAGTGCTGAGAACGCTAAAGAAATGACGTTTCCGAAAGTTTAAGTGGGCGTGTGAAGCCTGCGCCATTTTGAGAAAACACCAAAAAAGGTCCGCTTTCCGGGCCGCTTGCCACGGCCTGTTCCGCCATGCTCTAAACGCCCATGGCCTTCACGCTTCGCCAGGTTCAATATTTCGTCGCCGTCGCCGAACAGGGTTCGGTGACGCGCGCCGCACAGAATCTTTCGATCTCTCAATCCTCGGTGACGGAAGCGCTGAAGGAGCTCGAAACCGACCTCGGCGTCGCGCTCTTCGAGCGCCATCCGCGCGGCCTGACCATCACCCATAACGGCCACCAGTTCCTGCGTCACGCGACGAAGATCCTGGCCTCCGTCTCCGATGCGCGGACCAGCTTTTCCGGCCAGCAAAGCGCCCTCTCCGGCACGCTGAACATCGGCGTCACCTCACTTGTCGCCGGCTACGTGCTTTCCGACCTGCTGGCGCGATACAGGCGCGCCTGTCCAGGCATCGAGGTCAGCGCCACCGAGGACAATGGCGGTTATCTCGAACATCTCCTGGTCGGCGGCGAATTGGATGTCGCCGTCATGGTGATATCAAACCTGCGCGACCGCATGGCGCTGCAGGCGGAGATCCTGGAAACCTCGCCCTATCGACTATGGCTGCCGATGGGCCATCCGCTGGTTTCGGCCGACATCATCTCGGTCGCCGACATCGCCCGCGAACCGCTGATCATGCTGACGGTCGACGAAATCGAGGAGAACACCGGCAAGCTGCTCTCAGCCCTCGGCGCCCGCCCGCATGTCGCCTTCCGCACCCGCTCGGTGGAGGCTGTGCGCAGCTTGGTTGCAACGGGAGCCGGCGTGGCCCTGCTTCCCGATCTTGTCTACCGACCATGGTCGCTGGAAGGCGACCGCATCGAGAGCCGCGACGTCTCCGGATCGCTGCCGGTCGTCCAGGTCGGCATGGTCTGGCGCAAAGGCTCCAGCCTCCCGCAGGCGGCGCGCGATTTCGTCGGTATCGCCGAGAGCTTAAGATCCGGTCGCATCCGCTGATATCGGAATTTCCGATATCGCCTTTCTGATAAATGAATTTGCGAAAGCGGCTTTTTCGCGTCACCTTTTCATCCGGGAACAAACCGCCACGGAAGTGGCAAACCGGGAGACGGATGATGACGAATCTGTTGAAATCCTGCACGGCAGCGCTCGCCTGCGTGAGCTTCGCGACGCAGGTGATCGCCGCCGAACCGCTGAAGGCCTTGGGCAAGGGCGAAGGTGCGGTCAGCATCGTTGCCTGGGCCGGCTATATCGAACGCGGCGAAACCGACAAGAACTACGACTGGGTCACCGATTTCGAAAAGGAGACCGGCTGCAAGGTTTCCGTCAAGACCGCCGCCACCTCGGATGAAATGGTGTCGCTGATGAACGAAGGCGGCTTCGATCTCGTCACGGCATCGGGCGACGCCTCGCTCCGCCTTATTGCCGGCAAGCGTGTCCAGCCGATCAACACCGATCTGATCCCGAGCTTCAAGACCGTCGACGAGCGTCTGCAGAACGGACCGTGGTATACGGTCGGCGGCGTGCATTACGGCGTGCCCTATCTCTGGGGGCCGAACGTGCTGATGTACAATACCGATGCCTTCAAGGACAAGGCGCCGACCAGCTGGAACGTCGTCTTCGAGGAGCAGACACTGCCCGACGGCAAGTCCAACAAGGGCCGCGTCCAGGCCTATGACGGCGCTATCTACATCGCCGATGCCGCCATATATCTGATGGCCCATAAGCCGGATCTCGGCATCAAGGATCCCTACGAGCTGAACGAGGACCAGTACAAGGCCGCCCTCGACCTGTTGCGCGGCCAGCGCAAGCTCGTCTCCCGCTACTGGCACGATGCGATGATCCAGATCGACGATTTCAAGAACGAAGGTGTCGTCGCCTCCGGCTCCTGGCCTTTCCAGGTGAACCTGCTGCAGGCAGACAAGCAGAAGATCGCCTCCACCTTCCCGGATGAAGGCGTCACCGGCTGGGCCGACACCACCATGCTGCACGCCGACAGCGAACATCCGAACTGCGCCTATATGTGGATGGAACATTCGCTGAAGGCCAAGGTCCAGGGTGACGCCGCCGCCTGGTTCGGCGCTGTTCCCTCCGTTCCCACCGCCTGCAAGGGCAACGAACTGATGGGCGATGCCGGCTGCGCCACCAACGGCTTCGATCACTTCGACAAGATCAAGTTCTGGAAGACCCCGGTCGCCAAATGCACCACGCAGAGCGAATGCGTGCCGTACCATCGCTGGGTGTCGGATTATATCGGCGTGATCGGCGGGCGGTAAACCCGGCCCGTTCGTGGGGTAAAGACCCCCTCCCTCCCCACAAGGGGGGAGGGCTCTCTGAGTGGCATCGCCGAATCCTGCCGAAACACCAAGGTATTTGCAAAAGGGTACGGCAGGTTAAGCCCCTCCCCCTTGTGGGGAGGGGTTTGGGGCGGGGTCTTATAAACCAAGACCTCAGCCTCCCTAAAAGCAAAGAAGCCGGAGCCCCCAAATGACACCCGCCGTCCGTTTCCAGCAGGTATCGCGCCATTTCGGCCAGGTTCGCGCCGTCGACGGCGTCGATCTCGAGATCGCGCCGGGCGAGTTCTTCGCGATGCTCGGCCCCTCCGGCTCGGGCAAGACGACGTGCCTGCGATTGATAGCCGGCTTCGAACAGCCGACATCGGGCCATATCCAGATCTTCGGCGAGACGGCCGAGGGCGTTCCGCCCTATCGCCGCAACGTCAACACCGTGTTCCAGGACTACGCGCTGTTCCCGCATCTGAACATCCTCGACAATGTCGCCTATGGGCTGATGGTCAAGGGCGTCGGCAAGGCGGAACGGATGAAGGCTGCGGGCGACGCCCTCGAGCTCGTCAAGCTGCCGGGCTACGGCGCCCGCCGCCCCGGCCAGCTGTCCGGTGGCCAGCGCCAGCGCGTGGCACTCGCCCGCGCACTCGTCAACAAGCCGAAGGTGCTGCTGCTCGACGAGCCGCTCGGCGCACTGGACCTGAAGCTGCGCGAACAGATGCAGGAAGAGTTGAAGAGCCTGCAGCGCGCGCTCGGCATCACCTTCGTCTTCGTCACCCATGATCAGGGCGAGGCCCTGTCCATGGCCGACCGCGTCGCCGTCTTCAACGATGGCAACATCGTCCAGGAGGGCACACCGCAGGATATCTACCGCCGCCCGAAGAACCGCTTCGTCGCCGATTTCGTCGGCTCGTCGAACGTCATCGCGCCTGATCTCATGGCCTCGCTCGGCGGCGAAAGACGCTGGGCGAGCCTCCGCCCCGAAGCGATCCGGCTGGCAGGCGACGGCGTCGAGGCGCAGGTCGACAATGCGAGCTTTCTCGGCGCAGCCACGCGCCTTACCGTTGGCCTCAGCGGCGCGCGGCTGCATGTGATGCTGCCGGCGGGGGCTGATGTACCGGATATCGGCGCCGGCATCCACCTCGCCTGGCAGCCCGCCGATATCCACTACATGGATGACGCGGCATGACGGCGCTCGCCATCATCAACGGGCAAACATCGATCCTGCCAGGTCGCGGCGGCTTCTTCGGCCGCCTGTCGGATGCCTTCTGGCGACGCCCGAAGTTGCTGCTTTTCCTCATGCTGGCGCCGCCGCTGCTCTGGCTCGGCATCATCTATATCGGTTCGCTGCTCGCCCTGCTTCTGCAGAGTTTCTTCTCGATCGACGATTTTTCAGGCCTGGTGAATTACGAATTCACGCTTTCGACCTATGCGCAGCTTCTGAACCCGACGAATTTCGACATCATCATCCGCACTTTCGTCATGGCAGCGCTGGTGACCATCGCTTCCGCCTTGATCGCCTTCCCGATCGCCTACTACACAGCGCGTTATGCGCAAGGCAAATGGAAGGCGCTTTTCTATCTCGGCATCATGCTGCCGCTCTGGTCGAGCTATCTCGTCAAGATCTACGCCTGGAAGCTGATCCTCGCCAAGGAAGGCATCCTCACTTGGATCTTCGAGAAGCTGCATCTCTCCTGGCTGCTCGACGGCATCCTGAACCTGCCGGTCATCGGCGGCAATTCGCTCTCGGTGAGCTACCTCGGCACCTTCATCGTCTTCGTCTATATCTGGCTGCCTTATATGATCCTGCCGACACAGGCAGCCCTCGAGCGCGTGCCCGGCAACCTGATCGAAGCCTCGTCGGATCTCGGTGCCACGCCGCGCCAGACTTTCCGCACCGTACTGCTGCCGCTGGCATTGCCTGGCATCGTTGCCGGTTCGATCTTCACCTTCTCGCTGACATTGGGCGATTACATCATCCCGCAGATCATCGGTTCGTCCAGGCTCTTCATCGGCCAGGCGGTCTATACCCAGCAGGGAACGGCCGGCAATGTGCCGCTGGCGGCCGCCTTCTCCGTCGTGCCGATCGTCATCATGGCGCTCTATCTCTGGCTCGCCAAGAAACAGGGAGCCTTCGATGCGCTCTGACCAGAAGACATCACCGCTTCCACTGAAGATCGCCGCAGCCGGCGGGCTGCTTTTCCTGCATCTGCCGATCCTGTTGATCTTCGTCTATGCCTTCACGACGGAGGAGAAGAGCTATCAATGGCCGCCGCCCGGCCTGACGCTGCAATGGTTCGCCATCGCCTGGAACCGGCCTGATGTCTGGTCGGCCCTCGGGCTTTCCGTGCAGGTCGCCGTCATCGCCACGGCGATCGCGTTGGTGCTCGGCACGCTCTGCGCGGCAGCCGTCAGTCAGACGAAATTCTTCGGCCGCGAAGCGATCTCGCTGCTCGTCATCCTGCCGATTGCGCTTCCCGGCATCATCACCGGCATTGCGCTGCGCTCCGCTTTCAGCCTGTTCGACATCCCGTTTTCGGTCTGGACCATCGTGCTCGGCCACGCCACCTTCTGCGTCGTGGTCGTCTACAACAATGCGGTCGCTCGCTTCCGCCGCACCTCCGGCTCGCTGATCGAGGCCTCGATGGATCTCGGCGCCGACGGCTTCCAGACCTTCCGCCATGTCATCCTGCCGAATATCGGCACTGCCCTTCTCGCCGGCGGCATGCTCGCCTTCGCGCTTTCCTTCGACGAGGTCATCGTCACCACCTTCACCGGCGGCCAGCAATCGACCTTGCCGATCTGGATGCTCGAAGAGCTCATCCGCCCGCGCCAGCGTCCCGTCACCAATGTGGTCGCCATGGTCGTCGTGCTCGTCACCTTCCTGCCGATCCTGGCAGCCTACTACCTCACCCGTGACGGCGATCAGATCGCCGGCGCCGGCAAATAACAGGGAGAACATCATGGATATCCAAATGCTGATCGGTTCCCGCTTTGAAAAAGGCACGGAAACGGAAGAGCACATCCTGAACCCGAAGACGGGCGAGACGGTGCTGGATCTTGCCGAAGCCTCGCTTTCCCAGGTGGACGCAGCCGTCGACGCCGCCGAAAAGGCCTTCAAGAGCTGGTCGCAGACGACGCCCGGCGAGCGCTCCGGCTACCTGCTGAAGATCGCCGATGCGATCGAGAAGGATGCCGTCGGCTTCGCGACGCTGGAGGCGCTGAACTGTGGCAAACCGATCAATGCCGTGCTGAACGACGAAATCCCGGCGATCGTCGATTGTTATCGCTTCTTCGCGGGCGCCGTGCGCAACCTGCATGGACCGGCCGCCGGCGAATATCTCCCCGGCCATACCTCGATGATCCGCCGCGACCCGATCGGCATCGTCGGCTCGATCGCACCCTGGAACTATCCGCTGATGATGATGGCCTGGAAGCTGGCGCCGGCGATTGCCGGCGGCAACACCGTCGTCTTCAAGCCCTCGGAGCAGACGCCGCTGACGGCGCTGAAAATGGCGAAACTGCTTTCCGAAATCCTTCCCGAGGGCGTCGTCAACGTCATCCTCGGCCGCGGCGAAAGCGTCGGCAATGCGCTGATCAACCATCCGAAGATCGGCATGATCTCGATCACCGGCGATGTCGCGACCGGCAAGAAGGTATTGCAGGCCGCCGCCAAGACGGTCAAGCGCACCCATCTCGAACTCGGCGGCAAAGCCCCGGTCATCATCTTCGACGATGCCGATATCGACGCCGTCGTCGCGGGCATCCGCACCTTCGGCTATTACAATGCCGGCCAGGACTGCACTGCCGCCTGCCGCATCTATGCCGATGCCAAGGTTTACGACAATTTCGTCGCCGACCTCTCCTCAGCCGTCTCGAGCATCCGCTTCAACCAGGCCGACGATACCGAAAACGAGATCGGCCCGCTGATTTCCAAGCGTCAGCGCGACCGCGTCGAAAGCTTCGTCGCCCGTGCTTCCGAGCACAAGCACATGGAAATCACCGCCGGCGGCAAGGTCTCCGGCGACAAGGGCTTCTTCTTCACCCCGACCGTCATTGCTGGCGCCACGCAGGACGACGAGATCGTCCGCCGCGAGGTCTTCGGTCCGGTCGTGTCGGTCACCCGCTTTTCCGATGCCGAGGATGCCGTCGCCTGGGCGAATGACAGCGATTATGGCCTCGCCTCCTCCGTCTGGACCAAGGATATCGGCCGCGGCATGAAGACCGCTGCCCGACTGCAATATGGCTGCACCTGGATCAACACCCATTTCATGCTTGTCAATGAGATGCCGCATGGCGGCCTCAAGCAGTCCGGCTACGGCAAGGACATGTCGGTCTACGCGCTGGAAGACTACACCGCCGTACGCCACGTGATGATCAATCACGGCTGATCGCCGGGAAAGGCAAGGCTACGAAATTCAACGCAATGCCCATCGGTAGCACTGGGAGGGTGCTCCACACTGATCGCCATTCCATTCAAGCGACCTGGAACATTTTCCCGGTTGCTGCGTCTTTCCCAGGCAAACGCAAAGGATGATGTCATGCTGAAATGGGCTCTGATATTTTTCGTGATTTCGATCATCGCCGGCTTCTTCGGTTTCTCGGGTGTCTCCGCCGCTACCGCGACGATCGCCCGCGTTCTCTTCGGCATTGCGCTGGTGATCTTCCTGATCTTCCTTGTCCTTGCGCTGATGGCCGGCCAGGCCATCCTGTGAGCGGGCGCGGGGCCGCTGCGTCTTGCGCTTGCGGCCCTCGCCGTCTGTTGTCGCCACAACCCCTTTGCTCTTGATCCTATTTCAACTCGGCGAGCAGAGCGTCGGCACCTTTACGGACGCCCACCATGGAGGCATCCATCGCCGTAAAGCTTGCGCCGATATTCATCGCATTGGGATATTGCTTGGTGACATAGGAAGACAGGAGACGATTGCTCGATGCATCATAGATCTCCACGGCATAATTCACCGAGCCGGTCATCGAGCCTTCCCGGCCGCGAGCGGCCTGGACGGTGTTGTACAATCCGCCTGCAACGTCGATGCGCGTGACCGTTCCGAGGACCGCAGTCGTTGCCTTGGCGCCCGTCAGCGTCAGATGCAATCTGAGAGTTGCCGGAGCGACTGCGCTGACGACCGCAAAGCGCGTCTTCAATCTTTCGGTGAATTGAGTCTGCATGTAATTGGCCAGGAAGATCCTGTCTTTTTCCGGAAGCTTGCCAAACTGACTGTCAGGACCGTTATAGACGGTTACGGGATCGACGATGATCCGGTTGTACTGGCTCCAGTTGACTTTCGTCTGATAGCGATACGGCACGCGGCCGGTTTTATCCTCAGTGTTCGGCTGGAGCTGTGATGCCGAAGCAAGTCCGGAATAGACCGTGGGGTCAGGGGTCGTGCATGCGGCAACGCTCGAACAGGCGAGTATCAGTGCGGCGCCGACTTTCAAATTTTTTATCAATGACTTGGCTCCAGCTTTGGAAATGCCGAATGGCATCTGCTGGCAGCGGTTTTATGGAATTCGAATGTTGCTGTGTTTGCTATGATATGCGGAAATGTTCGTGAGCCGTGTTCGCTCCGAAGCAGCGCGACGCGTGATGACGCGACGGCCGGGCAATAGTCATTGTGATGAAGGGATCGGCGGCGCGCCTTCGGGCTGGATCGCCTGAGGGGCGGGAAGATCGATCACGACGACCAGGCCGGTTGGCTCCCTGTCCAGCAACGACAATTGTCCATTGTGCGCTTTGGTGACAATTCCTTTGGCGATCGGAAGGCCGAGCCCAAGCCCGGAACCGCCCTGGGCACCGATCTGGCGGGATTTATCCACTTTGAAGAACGGCTCCAGAACTTTCGCCTTGGCCTCATCGGTCAAACCAGGGCCGTTGTCGCCCACCGATATTTTGATCCCGCCATCGTCGCTCTCTTGCAGATCGATTTCGACTTGCTTTGCATAACGAGACGCATTGTCGACCAGATTCGTGATTGCCCGAGTCAGGGCCTGAGGTTTGCAGACAAACGCCAGCCGCCGCGAACCGGTGAAGCTTACATCGACGCCCACGTCGGAGAAGTCTGTCGCAATCGTCTGCAGCAGGCTTGAGATATCGACCTTTCGATCAGTCTCCGCAGTGGACGCATCTTTGAAATAGGCCAGGCACTCGTCGATCATGAAACTCAAGGTGGCGATATCGGCCAGCATCAGGCTGCGAAGCTCGGGCTCGCCGGAACGCTCGGCACGCATCCGCAATCTCGTCAGAGGTGTCCTGAGATCATGGCCCACGCCGCTCAGCATTCTTGTTCGATCCTCCGCCATGCTCTGGATTCGATCGCTCATGACGTTCAGTGATTCCGCCAGGCTTCGAATCTCGGCTGTGCCGTCCGCTTCGAAAGGCTTTTCCCAACTGCCCTCCATGCTTACTCGTTTTGCGGCGGCGGCAAAGTGCCTCAGAGGTTCGGTGATGAGCCGACTGCTGAAATATGCAAGCAGCACCAATGGGATGACGATTTTCAGAAACCCGCTGGCGGCGGCTGGAACGAACCAGACGTAGCTGGGAAAAACCGGTAGCTGAAAGACAAGGGCACGCTTGTCGTCGATTCCGACGGTCAGGATATCAGGGTGCGATTGACCGATGACGAAGCGATGAAATGCCGCGAAAATATTATCGGCGAGCATTGCGTTGATACGCGCCACCAACTCGCTTGGAGATACCATCTGCTGTTGGCCGGCAAGCGGCCGATCCAGGGACAATTTTTCGACCCCAACACCGAGTGCCGCTGCTCTCTTGAGAACGGCGACTTCATCTTGCGCTGAACTTGCCTGGGAAAATTGCTCCGCGACCATTGCCGCTCTGGCAGCAAACAGGCCGTTTTGAAACCCGCGGTCATGACGGCCGTAGATATAAGGCTCCATGGCGGTCGCCACCACGGAAACGAGCACGACAAGCAAGGTCGCCAATATGAGGATCTGGCTTTGGATCGAAGCGCGCCGGAAATTTCTCAAGAGAGACGCTCTACCGTGGATGCGAAGAGATATCCCCCCAGCCGCACCGTCTTTATGAACGTCGGATCTTTCAGATTTGGTTCGATCTTTTGCCTGACCCGGCTGATATGGGCGTCGATGCTGCGCTCGACCGGCCCCGCCGATCCGGCATGTGTCATCGACAACAGCTGTTCGCGCGTCAAGACCTTGTTGGGATTGCAGCAGAAGGCCAGGAGGATATCGAACTCCGCGGTTGTCATGGAAACCTGCGCTCCATCCGCGTCGTGGAGCTGGCGGCTTTTGGGATCGATGCGCCATCCCGAGAACATCATCGGTCCAAGTGCTTCCTCCTGATGATGAGCATATGACGCTCTGCGGAGAATACTCTTGATCCGGGCCAACAGCTCGCGGGAGTTGAATGGTTTCGTGACATAGTCGTCGGCTCCGAGCTCCAGGCCGAGAATGCGGTCGATATCCTCCTGCAGCGCCGTCAGCATCAGGATTGGCACCGAGCACGCTGCACGAAGCCGTCTGCAGATGCTGAAGCCGTCCTCGCCCGGCAACATCGCATCGAGAACGATGAGATCGTATTGCTGTCGCGCCATCATTCGATCCATAGCCGCGCCGCTGTCCACCGACGAGGCCTCGAAGCCGCTGCTTCGAACAAGGTCCACCAGCATATCTGCGATTGCGGGATCGTCTTCGACGATGAGGATATGAACCTGATTGGGAGCTGCCATTTCTTATGCCATCGTCATTCGTTCTCTTGCCGGGAGATGTCTCCCGACGCGAAATTACCACGTTTCACCGTGTCTAGGTCAGGCGGCCTCGTCGACTGACAACCGCGGTGATTATCTCCCGGTCTTCAGATACCAAGCGATATCTGTCGCCGCGTCGACGCGGTCTCCGCCTTCAGGATATCAAGTGTCGTGCAATGCTATATTCGATAATGTTGAGATATGTTGCAGGATTTTCGACACGGGGTCCGGCGTCAAAACTGCCTTTCGAGATCGCCGCTGATTTCCACCTTGTCACCTAGGATGGCGCTGTCAATGATGACCGTGGCGATGAAACACATCCGGACGACCAGCAGGCAAAAGAACACCAGAGAGACGACCGCCGTCGTATAAAATTTCAACGCCGAGCGCTTCGGGAGCCCTGCGGTGAGCTTATCGAGAGCGCGTCTGGCGAGACGACCGATCGCCACCAGCAGGAACAATGCCGTGATGATATATCCGCTTGCCGATGCTGCACCGAGCAACTGAAACATGAGAAGACATCCGCACCACGTAAAAAGCTCCGGTCTCGGAATGACGTTTTCAAGCCGCCGAAACCCGGTAGAAATATGCTCATAGGAATCGTCCGGAACGAGGCGCAGCGTGGCCGGCCGGAGAGACGGGGCCGGGTCATCGGGATCTGAATCACGCGAAGACCGGTCCGTCGGCGACGGGAATTCGGTCACCTCTAATCGGCTCGTTCTGCGCTGGGCGCAGCGCGGCGGCTTAAAAGAAGGGATGTGGCGGCACGCCACCGGGATGCCTTCGCCGTGCCTGCAATCACCGTCTCGTTCGCAGCAGGGGCTCTCTGGACTGCAGCAATTCTGCCTGTCCTTGACTCGGTAAGGGCCGAGATCCTTCTCAGAAATGCATCGCTATCGAATTCCTTCGAGGAGTGAACCGCCTTCGTGGCCGGCTGGACGGCATGGAAAAACACCTCGAGATTGATGACCGGTATCGGCTTGATGTTTCGGACCATATCGATGTCCGCCCGCATCGTTACGGCCAGAAAATATCGATCCGAACGCAAGGCGTCGAAGAGCTCCGGTATTGAGGACACCGCCGTCGCGGCATATCCGTTCTCATTCAGCTTCGAGACGATATCGCAGGCAGCATCTTTTCCGAGAAAGACGAGAATTGGTTTTTGCTGGTTGCTTTGCGCGGAAGACATCACTGGCACACTCCTGACCTGTCGCCAAAAGTGTAGCCCGCATCGACGCTTCTATTTATTCGGTTTTATTTGGTTTTATTGCGCCCGCGAGCGCTCGAGAAATTCAGCCCAAGATGGCCGTCCTCGGTAAATATTTAGGACAACACCGCCTTGAGCCAGGGATGCATCCCGGCCCGCTTTCTCAGCAGCTTGTCGATCGATATCGATCCCGCACCCGAAGCCGCCAGCACGAACATGCCGCCGGCAATCGCCAGGTCCTTCTCGAAATGCAGCAGTTCGTTCTGGCTGGCAAAATTCGTGTGGAAGAGCAAGGCGGTCGCCAGGCAAAAGAGCGCCAATGCCGATGCGCCAAGCCGGCTGAAGAAGCCTGTCGCAACGGAAAGGCCGGCGCCGATCTGAAGGGCAATGGTGGCAAGCGCGACCGGCGCCGACAGCCCCAGTTTCGCGAAAATGTCGAAAGTCGCGGTGATATCTGCCGCGAGTGACCAAGCTTCGTGCAGGAAGATCAGCGACAGCAGAAGCCTGCCGAGAAGAAGAATGAGATCGGCCAGTCGGGGCCGGCTTGAGGCGCTTTCCATCACACCCTCCAATTTGAAGAGCAGGCGGTCCGCCCGCCCGCTCGTGCGCTCAGATCCTATGCTGCCGCTGGACCTGATGGCTCTTTACAGCTCCTCAGATCCTCGCAGCCACTCTGGCAAGATGCATTATAGCAGGCTAGCCCCGACGTTGATCGCAAGCGCCAGGATCGTCGTATTGAACAGGAACGACAGCACGGCATGCAGCAGCGTCAGCTTGCGCATGCTGGTCGAACTGACCGCGACATCCGCCGTCTGTGCGGCAACGCCGATGGTGAAGGAGAAATAGAGAAAATCCCAGTAGCCGGGCTCTTCGATCCCGTCCGGAAACTTCAGCCCACCCTCCTCGTCCGCCCCGCCATAGAAATAATGGGCATAGTGGATGGTGAAGAGTGTATGCAGGAAGATCCAGGAAATCAGGATCGTCAGAACCGCAACACCTGCCCGCGCCAGCGCGACGTCAGGTGCCGCCTCCTTGATCGAATGAAGCTCGAGGCCGATCCCGGCAATGCTGGCAAGGGCGGCACCGATCGACAGAGCCAAGAGGACGGTGTCGGAGAAATCGAGATCCTCCGAACGTTTCCGGATGCTTTCGACCGTCGCCCGCAGCATCTTGCGCCAGCTGAGCGCGACAAAAACGCCGGCGCTGACATTCCAGCCGAACAGGATATTGCCGGCGCTGACGTCGCGTGAGGTCAGCGCCAAGAAGACCACCAGTCCGGCAACAACGGCAAAGATGAAGCTCGCATGCTTGTAGGCAAATGCTGCAAGCGAATTTGCCCGTTCCTCATCCGCCATATCGGTCTCCGACAGCATATGCCCTTGATAACAGCATGAAAAAGGCGCGCCTGCCAGCCGGCAGCCGCGCCTCCGATTGTGGCCGAGCCTTATCAGGCGGCGGCGAGCTGCAGTTCCTTCTGCACCATGGTGCGCAGCGTTCCGAGATCCTTGGCGAAGGCGCGGATGCCTTCGGCGAGTTTTTCCGTCGCCATCGCGTCTTCGTTCATCATCCAGCGGAAGGTCTTCTCGTCGACGGAGACCTTCGGATCCGGCTTGCGGCTCTCCGGCGAGAGCTTGCGCTCCAGCTTGCCTTCATCCTTGGCGAGCTCGTCGAGCAGGTTCGGGCTGATGGTCAGGCGGTCGCAGCCGGCAAGGGCTTCGATTTCGCCGGCGCTGCGGAAGGAGGCGCCCATGACGATCGTCTTGATGTCGTTCGCCTTGTAGTAGTTGTAGATTTCACGGACGGAGATGACGCCCGGATCTTCCTCGGCAGTGTAGTCCTTGCCGGTCGACTTCTTGTACCAGTCGAGGATGCGGCCGACGAAGGGCGAGATCAGGAACACTTTGGCGTCGGCGCAAGCGATCGCCTGGGCCTTGCTGAAGAGAAGCGTCAGGTTGCAATCGATGCCTTCCTTCTGCAGCACTTCGGCGGCGCGGATGCCTTCCCAGGTGGAAGCGAGCTTGATGAGGATGCGGTCCTGGCCGATACCGCGATCCTTGTAGGCGGCGATGATGGCCCGCGCCTTGGCTAGCGAAGCCTCGGTATCGAAGGAAAGATCGGCGTCGACTTCGGTCGAGACGCGGCCCGGGACGAGTTTCACCAGGGCTGCACCGACGGAGATGGCGAGGCGATCGGCGACGGCGGAAGAAACGGCTTCGGGATTGCCGCCCTGCTTCTTGCCCCAGGCGACGGCTTCCTTGATGGCGTCGGCAAACATCGGCGTGCCGAGAGCCTTGAGCACGATGCTCGGGTTCGTCGTGCAATCGACCGGCTTCAGGCGGGCGACGGCTTCGATGTCGCCGGTATCGGCGACCACGGTGGTAATCTCGCGAAGTTGGTCAAGCTTGGATGTCATGGTCAATAATCCTTGTTGAACTTGGGCTGCGACCGGCGCGAGTTCCGCCGGGCAAAGGTGATCTACCGACAGGTTGTTTGCATGCTGCAGGCGAAAATGCGCGCATCCGTCACGGATGATTCATAAACGTGAAGGACAGTGGCCGTGTTCCGGCCGCGAACGAACGGCTGCTCGCACGCAAACGATACCGCTTGCGGCTGGAAGGCCGGTCGTGACTTTCGGCATGCCCGCACTATGTCCTCCTCGGACGGACAAGAACGACGTGTGTCACCCGGACTATCGCCATTCGCCTTGCGAAAAGTCAAGGACATTTGTGCATTTCAATTGACATAAGTGTCACACCCGTCATTATCCCCGGCAACAAAAGTGTCGCTAAGGCCTTCATCCCATGAGGGATCTAGGGCAGGAAATCGTGCGGAGGAGATGTGGTCAAGCTCAAACGCGGCACGCACACGGCCTATTCGGAGGCATCCTCGCTGCGGCTCAGGGCGGCATGGCTCTATTACAACGAGGGCCTGACCCAGAAGGACGTCGCCGAACAGCTCGGCATCAGCCGCACCACGGTGATCCGCCTGCTCGACGAGGCGATGAAACGCAGCGAAGTCCAGATCTGGATCAACGATTCGATTGGCGACTGCGTTGAACTTTCGGTGAAGCTGGAGCGTGCCTATGGCCTCGACGAGGCGATCGTCGTCCCTGCGCCGGTCAATGGCGACGTCAATTCGCTGGCGAGAAATGTCGGTCTGGCGCTTGGCCAGTTCCTCTCCGAAGCCATCCCCGACGACTATACCATCGGCGTCGGCTGGGGCCGCACCATGACCGCCTCGCTGTCGAGCTTCCGGCCGCCGCGCCGCGCCAATTGCAAGGTCGTCTCGCTGCTCGGCGGCATCGTTGCCGTGCATCAGACGAACCCGATTGATTACACATGGCGGCTGGCAAACCAGCTTGGCGCCGAATGCTACATGTTCCTGGCGCCGCTTCTCGTCGATTCCATCGAGACCAAACGTAATCTGATCGAGAAATGCGGGCTGGACACGATCTACCGCCTCGCCGAGAACCTCGATCTGGCGATCGTCAGCTGCGGCGATATCGGCCCGCATTCGACCTCGCTGTCGGAGGGCTGGATCTCGAAGGCCGAGCTGCAAGAGTTGATCGATGCCGGCTGCGTCTGTGACACGATGTTCAACTTCCTCGACAAGGACGGCAATTCGGTCGACCACTCGATCAATCAGCGCGTCATGTCCGTCGATCTCGACACGCTGAAGGAGGCAAAGCACATCGTGCTCTCCTCCGGTGGCGCCCATCGGGCCGTGGCGATCCGTGCGACGATCAAGCGCATCGGCTGCAACACGCTGATCACCGATGAAAGTGCTGCCCGGGCATTGCTGGAATTGGCGGAATAGAAACACATGCTCCCACTTGACAACAAGCGTTGGGGTGAGTTGAGCCATTGCTATGGCCCGGCAGCCGATACTCCGGCACTGCTGAGAGCATTGGACTTGCCGGCCGGACCGGACTTGTCTCCCGATGCGGAACCTTGGTTCAGCCTATGGTCAAGCCTCTGTCATCAAGGCGACGTCTACACTGCTTCATACGCGGCGGTCCCTCATATCGTCAGGATCGGGCTTGCGACGACGGCACCGATCGACTTCTCTTTCTACCAACTGCCGGCAAGCATCGAAATTGCCCGGATGACCGGGCGGGGACCGGAAATACCCGCTGATCTGGAAGAGGCCTACCACCACGCGATCACATCGATGACTGACTGCGTCAGCTTGCACCGCCATGAAACCTGGAGCAGATCGACGCTCCTCTCGGCAGGCGCAGCCCAAGCAGTCGCGAAAGGTCACATCGACATCGCCGAAGCCCTATTGAATCTGGACGACGACATTATCGCCCGGATCAACAATTTTGACTTCGACTAATTGCGGCAGGCCCCTCAGGCGTGCGCCGATTCCCAGCCGAGCATCGCCCGCTTGCGGGTGAGGCCCCAATGGTAGCCCGTCAGTGCGCCGTTCTTGCCGAGCGCCCGATGGCAGGGCACCACGAAGGAGATCGGGTTTGCCCCGACCGCCGCACCCACGGCGCGCTGCGCCGTCGGGCTGCCGATATCGTTGGCGATATCGGAATAGGTGACGGCCTTGCCGAACGGGATCTTCAGCAGGCTCTGCCAGACGCGTACCTGGAAGTCCGTGCCGATCAGCACGACACGCAGCGGCTGGTCCGAGGACCATTTGCCGGGCTCGAAGATCCGGGCGGCATAGGGGACCGTCGCCTGCAGGTCTTCGACATATTCGGCGTTCGGCCAGCGGCAGGTCATATCCTCGAGGCAGGCCCTCTCGTCGCCGGAATCGCTGAAGGCAAGGCCGGCAAGGCCGCGGTCGGTTACCATGATCAGCGCGATGCCGAAGGGGCAGATGTGGAAGCCATAGCGGATGGTGAGGCCGCCGCCCTTGGCCTTCCATTCGCCGGGCGACATCGCCTCATGGGTGACGAAAAGGTCGTGCAGGCGGCTCGGCCCGGAGAGGCCGACCTCGATCGAGGTCTCGAGCAGCGGCATGTCTTCTTTGCGCAGCAGCCGCTTGGCGTGGTCGAGCGTCACCGCCTGCAGGAAGCCCTTGGGCGAGAGCCCGGCCCAGCGGGTGAAGGTCTTCTGCAGCTGGGTCGGCGACTGGTTGAGCCGCGCCGCGATCGCCTCCAGCGAAGGCTGGTCGCGGTAATCCTCGGTGATCAGTTCGATCACCCGACGGACAATGTCATAATCAGGGCCGTCAGGCGTGATGTCTGTCTGCAGGTTGGCAATCATATTCATCGTCTTTCTCCTTGTAACCAGGAGATAGTCAATAGGCGGTGAGCAAACCACCCGATTCTTGCGCATCCGCCGGATAGGTTCAGATCCGCTGCTTGACCGTCGCCAGTGCTCCCTTGAAGGCTTTGGCGAAGCTTTCGCGATCGTCGGGATTGAGGAAGGAGCCGATATCCGTGCGCCGGCCCTCGCCGAAGATATGCATGGAAAGGATGCCGATCTCCTGGTGCCGGCGAACGAGGAAGCGTGCCCAGAACGGATTGAAATGATGCTCCACCATCCGTCCTGATGGCGCAAACTTGCGCACCGACACGTCCGTACGTGACACCGTCACCTGTTCGTGCGCTTTCCCGGAGCGGTAATTCAGCCAGAAAGCGCCGTAGAGAAGCAGGAAATCCAGTCCGAAGAAGAAGCCGATCGGCCAGGCCCCCGTCGCGATGAAGAGCGTGCCGTAAAGCAAGCAGACGGCACCGGATAGGGCAAGCAGCACCTTGAAGCCCCGGCGGCCGAGCGACCGGTGGGGAAAGAGCTCGGCAGCGAAAACAGGCTGCTCATTGAAGCTGTCGGCGTTGCTTTCCATCATGGCTGCTGAGTATAGAGTTTCCATGGCGAATCCGAAACTCAAATCCGTTACCAAGACGCCGCAGGGCACGAATGTGATTGCCCGCCGCAAACCGGCGGCAGCGGTGCGCACGGCCTATTCGCTGACCGAACGCGAGGAGATATTCCGCCGCTTCTCGGTGCAGCGGCCGGAACCGAGGGGCGAGCTCGAGCACACCAACCCCTTCACGCTCGTCGTTGCCGTCGCGCTTTCGGCGCAAGCGACCGATGTTGGCGTCAACAAGGCGACGCGCGCGCTCTTCAAGGTTGCCGATACGCCGGAAAAGATGCTCGATCTCGGCGAGGAGCGGCTGCGCGATTACATCAGGACGATCGGCCTCTACCGCAACAAGGCGAAAAACGTCATCGCGCTCTCGCAGATGCTGATCGACCAATTCGGCGGCAAGGTGCCGGAAACGCGCGACGAACTGGTGAGGTTGCCGGGCGTCGGCCGCAAGACCGCCAATGTCGTGCTTTCCATGGCCTTCGGCCAGGCGACGATGGCCGTCGACACACACATCTTCCGCATCGCCAATCGCACCAGGCTTGCCCCCGGCAAGACACCAGACGAGGTCGAGGCGCGGCTGATGAAGGTGATCCCGAGCCATTACCTCTATCACGCCCATCACTGGCTGATCCTGCACGGTCGCTATACCTGCAAGGCGCGCCGCCCCGAATGCGAGCGCTGTATCATCGCCGACCTCTGCAAATCGCCGGAGAAGAGTTGGGATGTGCCGGCGCCGCTGGTCGAGCTACCGCCGCAGGTGATCGGCGAGGCCGTCGAGTAGGACTGCGATCGCCTGCTCGTAATGCCGCCTTTCAGCGCCCGACTCGATCGCGATCGCCGCGCGATCGAAGGCCGCCGATAGCAGCGACGTCAGCGGTTCGAGCATGGCGCCGGCCTCTGGAAGCATCGCTGCAAGCCCTGCCCGCAGCGTCGCTTCCGCATTCTCTGCATCGATCGCCGCACTCGCCAGCGGGCCGAGAACGGCAGGTGCCTCGATCAGCAGCAGCTGCGTGCGCCCTTGCCCCATCATCGCATCGAAATAGGCCGAGGCACCGGCGATCAGCATGGCACGCGGCGCGTCGTAGGACGCCGAACACGCCTCGATCGCCGCGGTCACCGCTTTCGCCTCGCATTCGATAACCGCCCTAAAAAGCGCCTTCTTGTCTTCAAAATGATGGTAGAGCGCACCACGCGTCACTCCCGCCGCCGCGACGATCTCCGGCGTCGCGGTTTCGGCATAACCTTTCTCGACGAAGAGACGTCGACCGGCATCGATCAGTGCCTGTCTCGTCTGCTCCGTTCTCTCGCGATTGCTGCGGCCCATGCACACCTCTTTACATACAAACAGAATGTATATTAATAGACAAAAACATACAGATTGTATGTAAAAAAGGAGGAAAACGAGATGAAATCGACGAGCTATTATCCTGTCATGATGACCGACGACGTTGCCGGCACCGCCAGCTTCTATTGCACGCATTTCGGCTTCAAAGCTCTGTTCGAAAGCGACTGGTATGTTCACCTGCAATCGGCAGAGGAGGAGCATATCGCGCTTGCCATCCTTGACGGCAGCCACGAGACCATCCCGGCCATAGCCCGCGGCAGGGTGTCCGGCCTTCTCCTCAATTTCGAGGTCGGCGATGTCGATGCGATCTATGCAGCCTGCCGGAGCGCCGGCCTGCCAATTCTGAGAGAAATCCGCGACGAGGATTTCGGCCAGCGGCATTTCATCACCGCCGATCCGAACGGCGTGCTGATCGACATCATCAAGCCGATCCCGCCGAGCGCCGAATTCGCGGCGATGTACGACACCTCCGCCCTGCCCGCTTGAGTCTTAGGCACGCAAACCGGTGTCCTTAGCGGAAACCAACTTGTGCAGATGCACCATCATACCGGCGGCAAAAAGCGGCGTCAGAAGATTGACGATCGGGATCGCCAGGAAAAGGGCGATCATCAGCCCGCCGAGAAAGACGGTGGAGGCATGCTTGGCGCGGAAGAGCCGCGCCTCATCCGGCGAACGGAAGCGCATGGCGGCGAATTCGAAGAATTCCCGTCCGAGCAGATAGCCGTTCACCAGAAAGAACGCGACCAGATTGACGCCGGGTATGAACAGCAGCAGCAATGCCAGGATATTGCCGAGAATCACCACACCTAGAAACTTGATCGAGCTTACCATCGCCGGACCGAGCGGCATGGCGGTGCCCGGCGCGTCCTTGGGATAGTCGCGCTTTTCGATGACCTCGGCGACGTCGTCGAGAAACAGGCCGGCAATCAGCGCCGTCACCGGCGACAGCAGCAGCGCCAGCATGAGAGCAAGGCCGATTCCGGCAAAAATTGCGAAGATGAGAGCGAACCACCCCGCCCAATCCGGCATATCGGGAAAGAAGCTCGTGAGCCAGGGAAAGAGAAAGGCCATGAAGGCCCCGCGCAGCGCGAACCAGAGGCCGACAAGCACGAGAACCGTCAGGCCGAGCACCTTCCAGAAGACAGAGCGTGTTTCCGATGCGAACAGATTGGCGAGCGAAAGTCGAGCGGCGTCAAGAATCATGTCTCAGGCGTCTCCGGTTGCGCCGAAGATGTAGGGAAGATGCGGGCCACCGACAAGAGAGAATAAAATTGCATTCAGTAATAGAAAACTTGTCGAAAACCAAATACTAATATAATATTGTGGCATACATGAAATACGCACGGGCCTGAGAAGCAGCTTCCGAAATAGTTGCAAAGACAAGGGGTCGCAACAGCGCATCCACGGAACGCCTCTGAGGAAGATGGGGAGGCTGCCGTGGAAGACTTTGTGCAAAAACTCAGGCAATACGCAAAAACCGGCACACCCGCCGAGCGCCGTATCGCGAAATATTTCACCGAACATCTGAACGACCTGCCATTCGAGACGGCTGCGTCCGTTGCCGACAGGCTGGATCTCTCGCCGATGACCGTCGGGCGCTTCCTGCGCTCGCTCGGTTATCAGGGATTGGACAGCGTCAAGGTGGAGATTCGCGAGACCGTGACGACATCGCCGGCGCAATTACAGAGCGCCATGAGCGAGCTGCATGCCGACGCCGCGGAGGGCAAACCGCTGGCCGTGCTGGTTGCCGAACAGATCCAGGCCCTCCATCATATCTATCATCTGACGGCGCAGCCGCACTGGTCGGAAGCCGTCGGCTTGATCAGCACTGCCCGCGAAGTGTCGATCGCCACGCATGCGCGGCTCGCAAGCCTGGCCAATCATTTCTGCCAGCGGCTGACACAAGCCCGCGACGGCGTGCGCACGCTCGACGCCGCCGACAACCGTTTTGCGGAACTCTTCGCCCGGCTGGCGGTCGACGACGCACTGCTCGTCATCATCGATTGTCGCCGCTTCGCCAAGGCGCGGCTGCTTGCCAGAACGGCGCGGCGCTACGGCTATAAGGTCGTGCTGATTTCGCCGCAGCAAGCGGACTGGATGGCGGACCAGTCGAACGTCATGCTGCCTCTGCCGCCCGCTCGTGCACCCGATCTCGACAATCTTCCGCCGCTGATCGCGCTGCTCGATTGCCTGTCGGAATCCGTCATCCTCCAAGTCGGAGAAGAGGCGGCACTTCGCCGCCGCCGCATGATGGAGTTCGCGACCGTGCTCGGCGAGACGGCGAACCACTAATTTTAAAAGGATCATGCGCAGATTCAAAGTGATGGAGCGCCGCGCGGCGCTCTATTGCATCGTTTCCAATTCGGCGCGGTGCCGGTGCATGGCGAGAAGTCGGCGGTAGTCGCGGTCGTAGAGCGCCTGCTTCGCCTTGTCGGGAAGCCGTTCGTCAGCGCCCGGATACATCGCCTCGCCGGCCGCCGCCAGATCCTTGTACAGGCCGCAGGCGACGGATGCTGCGATCGCCGTGCCGAGCAGCACTGCCTCGTTCATCTTCGGCACCACGACCTTGCAGCCGGTCGCATCGCTATAAAGCTCCATCAGCACCGGGTTCTTCACATGCCCACCGGCGATATGCAGCGTATCGGTCATGTAACCGTATTGCTTCATCATTTCCAGAATATGGCGGATGCCGAGCGCAATGCCCACCGCAGAGCGCCAATAAAGCGCGCAGAGCCCGTCGAAGGACGTATCGAGCGTCAGTCCACTGACGACGCCGACCGCATGCGGATCGGCGAGCGGCGAGCGGTTGCCATGGAAATCCGGCAGCACGAAGATCCGCGCACCGAAGGCATCGCCCTCCTCGGCCCGCAATTCGGCGATCCGCGCGACGATCCTCTGATGCAGCGCCGCCGTCGGCTCGCCGCCGGCCGCATGCATGCGCACGATGTGGTCGAGCAGCGCGCCGGTCGCCGATTGCCCGGCCTCCACCAGCCAGGATTGCGGGAAGACAGCCTCGTAATAGGGACCCCACATGCCATGGCTCGGCTTGCGCTCCCGCGAGAAGGTAACGATGCAGCTCGATGTGCCGGCAATCAGCGCCAGCTGGTGCTCGCGTTTGACAGGATCAGCGGCATAGCCGCCGAGCGCGCCGAGTGCGCCGGCATAGGCGTCGATCATCCCGGCAGCGACACGGCAGTCCACAGTCAGCCCCAGCGCTTCTGCCGCTTCCTCAGTCAGCCGGCCGACGCTGTCTCCGACAGGCGTGGTCTCATCCGGCAGGTGGCCGCGCGCCTGAAGGTCCTCGAGGCCGATCCGCTCCAGGAAATCCTGCTGCCAGCCCTTTTCGAGATGGGCGAGATAGTTCCATTTCGCCGTCAGCGTGCAGCGCGAACGGGCGGCCGATCCGGTCGATTTCCACGTCATGAAATCGGCGAGATCGAAGAAGTAGCCGGCCTTTTCCCATGTGGCGGGCAGCTTTTTCTTCAGCCACATCAGCTTCGGCATTTCCATTTCCGGCGACATCACGTGGCCGGAATGTTCGAGCACCCTGTGCTCCGTCGCCGTGCAGAAATCGGCTTCCTTCAGCGCCCGGTGATCGAGCCAGACGATCGTGTCGAAACGCCGGTCGCCGCCTGTGGAAACGCTGAGCTGCCGGCCCTCGATGTCACGGACGACGAGCGAGCAGGTGGCGTCGAAGCCAATCGCTCCGACCGAGGCGGCGGCGATGCCGGATTGCTCCACCGCCCTGCGCACTGCCGTGCAGGCGGCCGACCAGATGTCTTCGGAATCATGCTCGGCATGGTTTTCGCGTGGCCGGTTCATCACGATCGGATGCTCGGCCTTGGCGAGCAGACGGCCGCGTACATCGAAGACGCCGGCGCGCGCGCTGCCCGTGCCGATATCCACCGCAACCACATGATCACGCATCAAGTCTTGGTCCCGTCCAGCTTATGGTTGCGGACAAGGTGTATCAAATCCGGCATGGCGTCAAACACCACATCAGGCGAAAGGCGGTCGAGTTCGGCACGATATCCGGTGAAATTGGCGTGTGATCCGCCGGTGAAGGCAAAGACCGTCATGCCTGCTGCCTTGGCGGCGGCAATGCCGGCCGGGCTGTCTTCGACGACAAGGCAATGAGCCGGCTCGACCTGCATTTCACGCGCCGCATGCAGGAAGAGATCGGGCGCCGGCTTGCCGCGCTTGACCATCGTTGCGCTGAAGATGTCGGGCAGCCTGTCGAGAAGCCCGGTCACCGACAGCGACAACCGGATTCGCTCCATCTGGCTGGAGGAGGCAACGCAGCAGCGAACGCCCAGCCTGTCGATCGCCGCGGCGATACCGTCGATCGGCTTCAGTTCCGTGCGAAAACGAGCGTAGAGTTCGATGCGGATACGCTCGAGGAATTCCTCGTCGGCATGGACGTTGAATTCGGTTTCCAGCGTATCGATGAGGGTCGACAGGCTGCGGCCGAGAAAACGCTCATAGGCCTGGTCCTCGGTGATCGAGACGCCGAGATCGTTCATTGCCCCGACGAGCACGCTGATCGAGATCGGCTCGCTGTCGACGAGTACGCCATCGCAATCGAAGATCACCAGCCGTGTTTCAGCATCAGCCATGCAAGACCCAACCTGAGTTCAATTCGGACGCGTTACCGTCCCGCTTCACTCGCAAGGCCGGATGAATGGCGGCAGTAGAGACCGCCACCGAATTTCTTACACTGCGAGCTTGCCGTCGAGATAGAGCTGCAGCGTCTCCCGCGTGCCCTTTTCCCACAGGGTTTTGAGAGCATGGGCAAAACGCTTGCGGAAAAGTTCGGATTTTGCCACTTCGCCGAAAATATCGTCGAAGACGAGGAAGGCCGATGGATCGTCCTTGGCTTTCAGCGCTGCCGCATGCAGGCGCTCTGCGCTCGCGTCGTTGAAGACGATATCCTTGCCGCTGTCGGTCTTGCCGGCGAAATAACGGCACCAGAGTGCCGAAACCAGCGCCAGACCGACGACGTCCCTGCCCTGACTCAAATTGTCGAGCGTCGACGGCAGGATGAATTTCGGTTGGCGGTTCGAGCCGTCCTGCGCCAGCCGCGGAATGGTGTCGGCAATCTTCGGATTGAGCAGGCGATGTTCGATCAGCGCGAAATAATCCGTCAGCGACGTGTTCGGCACCGGCGGCACGATCGGAATGATCTCGTCTTTCTCGAGTTTGGCGAGGAAGGCGCGGATCAGCGGGTCTTCCATGGAATCATGCACGAAGTGAATGTCCATCAGCGCCGCCGGATAGGCGATCGCGGCATGCCCGCCGTTGAGGATGCGGATCTTCATATGCTCGTAAGGCGTGACATCGGCAACGAAGGTGACGCCGACCTTTTCCAGCGCCGGCCGGCCGGCGGTGAACTTATCCTCGAGCACCCATTGCTTGAATTCCTCGCAATAAACCGGCCAACTGTCCTCGATCTGGAAATTGTCCCTGAGGAAATCGATCTCGCGCTGGCTGGTCGCCGGCGTGATTCGGTCGACCATGGCGTTCGGGAAGGCGACATTCGCCCGGATCCAGTCGGCAAAGGCAGGATCCGAAAGTGCCGCCGTGCCGACGACGGCATTGGCGGTGACGATGCCATTATGGGGAATGTTGTCGCAGGACATGACGGTGAAAGGTCCGATGCCCTTGTCCTTGCGCGCCTTCAGGCCGGCGACGATCAGGCCGAACACCGTCTTCGGCGCGTTGGGGTTCTCTCCGTCTGCGGCAATGGCCGGATGGGCCGGATTGAACGTGCCTGAGGCATCGATGAAATAACCGCCCTCGGTAATCGTCATCGAAACGATGCGGATTTCGGGATCGGCAAGCCTGGCGATGATCGCAGCGGCATCGCCGACCGGCAGGATGTCGATCATCGGTGCGGTGACGCGCGCCGCCGTCTTGTTGTTGTCCTGTTCGACCACCGTCGTCAGGAAATCCTGCGCCGCAAGCTTTTCGCGCATCGCCGCATCCGACGGCAGCACGCCGGCGCCGACGATCGCCCAGTCGTGATCCGTGCCCGCGTTGAAGAGATCGTCGAGATAGATCGCCTGATGGGCACGGTGGAAATTGCCGACGCCGAAGTGCACGATGCCGGCCTTCAGCGACGCCCTGTCATATCCAGGGATGGCAGCAGTGCGCGCCACATCCGAAAGCGTTGCCAGCGATAGTTTGCACGTCATGTTTCAGTCCTCTTGAAGGTCTTGCCGAGACGGCCGGGCGCCATCGTCCGGCTCGCATGCCTGCCCTCCGGCCCGGCCGGCTGCCTCAGATGGCAAGACCGCCTTCGTTGAATTTATGAATACGCGAACGGTCCGGCGTCAGGAAGACCGTATCGCCCGCTTTGGCGGCGAAATCGCCGCTGCCGCGCGCCGTCAGCATGCCGATGCCATCGGCATCGATATGCAGGAAAGTGTCGGAACCAAGATGTTCGGCGACCACGACCCTGCCCTTCCAGTCGCCGCTTTCCATCGACAGCAGCACATGTTCGGGCCGGACGCCGATGGTATGAGCATTGAGCGCGGCGGCGTTTTGGCCGGTGATGAAGTTCATCTTCGGCGATCCGATGAAGCCGGCGACGAAGAGGTTCAGGGGACGGCTGTAGAGTTCGAGCGGCGATCCGACCTGCTCGATATTGCCCCGGTTCAGGACGACGATCTTGTCGGCCATGGTCATCGCCTCGACCTGGTCGTGGGTGACGTAGACCATCGTCGTCTTCAGCTGCTGATGTAACTCGCTGATTTCGAGGCGCATGTTGACGCGTAGCGCCGCATCGAGGTTCGACAGCGGTTCGTCGAACAGGAAGGCCGAAGGTTGGCGCACGATGGCGCGGCCGATCGCCACGCGCTGGCGCTGGCCGCCCGACAGCTGGCGCGGCTTGCGCTCGAGATAGTCGGTGAGGTTAAGCACCCGGGCGGCATCGCTGACCTTGCGGTCGATCTCCGCCTTGTCGATGCCCGCCATCTTCAGCGGGAAAGCGATGTTGTTGCGCACGCTCATATGCGGATAAAGCGCATAGGACTGGAACACCATGGCAAGGCCGCGCTCGGACGGCGCCTTTTCGGTGGCGTCCCTGCCGTCGATGACGATCTTGCCGCCGGAGACGTCCTCGAGCCCGGCGATCAGCCTGAGCAGCGTGGACTTGCCGCAGCCCGACGGACCGACGAAGACGACGAACTCGCCGTCCTTGATGTCGAGATCGATCGAAGGGATGACCTTGGCTTCGCCGAAGACCTTGGAAACCTTCTGAAGGGTAATGCTGCCCATGTTTCTCTCCCTTTTATGTTATTTCACAGCGCCGAAGGTCAGGCCGCGGACGAGTTGTTTCTGACTGAACCAGCCAAGGATCAGGATCGGCGCGATCGCCATCGTCGATGCCGCCGAGAGCTTGGCGTAAAACAGACCCTCGGGGCTGGAATAGGAAGCGATGAAGGCCGTCAGCGGCGCCGCCTTCGAGGCGGTGAGATTGAGCGTCCAGAACGCCTCGTTCCAGGCAAGGATGATGTTCAAAAGCAGTGTCGAGGCAATGCCGGGCACGGCCATCGGCGTCAGCACGTAGACGATCTCCTTCATCAGCGACGCCCCATCCATACGCGCCGCCTCGAGGATCTCGCCGGGGATTTCCTTGAAGTAGGTGTAGAGCATCCAGACGATAATCGGCAGGTTGATCAGCGTCAGCACGATCACCAGGCCGGTGCGCGTGTCGAGTAGGCCAAAATTGCGGAACATCAGATAGATCGGGATCAGCGCGCCGACCGGCGGCATCATCTTGGTCGACAGCATCCACATCAGCACGTCCTTGGTCCGCTTGGTCGGCGAAAACGCCATCGCCCAGGCGGCCGGAATGGCGATGATCAGGCCGATCAGCGTCGAGCCGAAGGAGATGATCACCGAGTTCATGAAGTGGCTGAGATAGTTCGACCGGCTCTGCACCTCCGCGTAGTTCTCCGTCGTCCAGTGGAAGAACAGGAACTGCGGCGGCGAGGCGATGGCATCGGCTTCCGACTTGAAGCTGGTGAGAAACGTCCAGAGAATCGGGAAGAAGATCAGGATGCCGAGCGTCCAGGCGATCGCGGTGACGATGAGCTTGCGCTTGGTTGTGACTTTTCTGGCCATCTCAAGCCTCCAGATTCTTGCCGACGAGGCGCACGAGGAAGATCGCGACGATATTGGCGAGGATAACAGCCACGATACCACCGGCCGATGCCCCACCGATATCGAACTGCAGCAGCGCCTGGGCATAGACGAGATAGGTGAGGTTGGTGCTGTCGGTGCCCGGCCCGCCATTGGTGGTGACGAGGATTTCGGCAAAGACCGAAAGCAGGAAGATCGTCTGGATCAGGATCACCACGGTGATGGCGCGCGCCATGTGCGGAAGGATGATGTAGATGAACTTCGAGATCGGTCCGGCGCCGTCCATCTCGGAGGCTTCCTTCTGCTCCTCGTCGAGCGACTGCAGCGCCGTCAGCATGATGAGGGTGGCAAACGGCAGCCATTGCCAGGCGACGATCAGAATGACGGAAAACAGCGGCGCATTCGCCAGCCAGTCGATCGGCTGCAGGCCGAGCGCCTTGGCAAGATGCGCAAACAACCCGTTGACCGGGTTCATGAACATATTCTTCCAGACCAGTGCTGCCACCGTCGGCATGACGAAGAACGGTGCAATCACCAGGATGCGCACGATGCCCTGGCCGTACATCGGCTGGTCGAGCAGCAGCGCAAAGGCGATGCCGCCGATGACGGTGATCAGCAACACGCCGGCAACAAGCAGCAGCGTGTTGATCAGCGCGGCGAAGAAGGCCGGATCCGACAGGAAATATTCGTAGTTCAGGAAACCGACGAAGCTCTCCATGCCGGGGCTGAGCAGATTGTAGTTCAGCAGCGAGAAATAGATCGTCATCGCCAGCGGGACGATCATCCACGCAAAAAGCAGCAGCACGGAGGGCGCGATCATCAGGCGCGCGGAGGAGCGGGTGTGTAACGTTGCCATGGCAATCACCGATCTGGACTGAAGCGGGGAGCGGCCGCAAGGCAGCTTTGTCTGGAAAAAAGCGGCCGCCGATGCAGTTCGGGCAATCGGCGGCCCAGAGAGGCGGATTGTCAAGGATCCGCCTCTTGCTCAGGAGGTTTTATTTTATGTAGCCGGCCTTGGTCATTTCGCGAGTGGTCAGTTGCTGCGCTGCCTGCAGGGCCTGGTCGACCGAGAGCTGGCCGGCAAGAGCTGCGGAGAACTGCTGGCCCACCGCCGTGCCGATGCCCTGGAATTCCGGGATCGCCACGAACTGGACGCCGACATAGGGAACCGGCTTGACGGTCGGCTTGGTCGGATCGGCCGACTCGATCGAGTCGAGCGTCATCTTGGCGAACGAAGCCGCCTTCTGGTAGTCCGCATTCGCATAGAGCGATTTGCGGGTGCCCGGAGGTGCGTTCAGCCAACCTTCCTTCTCGGCGACGAGGTTGCTGTATTCCTTGCTGGTTGCCCAGGCAACGAACTTCTCAGCAGCTTCGGCCTTCTGGGTCCCTGCCGGGATGGCGAGGCTCCAGGCCCAGAGCCAGTTGCCGCGCTTGCCGAGGCCCTTGTCCGGGGCGAGCGCGAAGCCGACCTTGTCGGCGACCTGCGACTGCTTCGGATCGGCGACGAAGGAAGCGGCAACCGTTGCATCGATCCACATGCCGCACTTACCGGTCTGGAAGAGCGCCAGGTTCTCGTTGAAGCCGTTGGAGGAGGCGCCCGGAGGGCCGGCGTCCTTCATCAGCTTGACGTAGAAGTCGAGCGTGTCCTTCCATTCCGGCTGATCGAACTGCGGCTTCCACTTCTCGTCAAACCAGCGTGCGCCGAAGGAATTGGACATGGCCGTCAAGAAGGCCATGTTCTCGCCCCAGCCGGCCTTGCCGCGAAGGCAGATGCCGTAGATTTCCTTGTCCTTGTTGGTGATCTTGCGGGCAGCGTCGGCAACGAAGTCCCAGGTCGGCGCGTCGGGCATTTTCAGGCCGGCAGCTTCGAACAGGTCCTTACGGTACATGACCATCGAGCTTTCACCATAGAACGGCGAAGCATAGAGCTTGCCGTCCACAGTCAGGCCGCTGCGAATTGCCGGCAGCAAGTCGTCGACGTCGTAATTGGCGCCGAGATTGTCGAGCGGCAGCAACCAGTCCTGTTTTGCCCAGATCGGAACTTCATAGGTGCCGATCGTCAGAACGTCGTACTGGCCGCCCTTGGTCGCGATATCGGTCGTGACCTTCTGGCGCAGCACGTTTTCTTCCAGGGTTACCCATTCAAGGTCGATACCGGGGTTCTTCGCCTTGAAATCATCCGTCAGCTTCTGCATCCGGATCATGTCGCCGTTATTCACGGTCGCGATTGTCAGCGTTTCGGCCGAAGCCATACCGGCAAACGCCAGTGCTGAGCAGGCGCCCAGCAGAAAAGTTCTCAATGTCATAATCTTCCTCCCAGAAGATGGGGTGTGAGCATTCGCTTCGCTCATGGGCAATTACTCAATAAACAATAAGGAATGTCAATCGACAATCGTTGCTGCGGTGCCGAAGGCGATGGTCATCCTATTGATTTAACGAGAATATTTTTTGCTCAGCTCCTGAGCAAAAACTCAGCCGTCTCTTCGTCGGTGATCAGAGCGTTGATTTGATGGCCGACAACCGCAGCCCTGATCGCCTTGAACTTGCGCTTGCCCTTGGCCAGCCCAATGACCATCGACGCGTCGCGGGACGGGATCGGCGCCGACGCGACGCGCTCGTTGATCGGGTTGTCGATCAACCTGCCATCGACATCGAAGATCCAGCCGCAGATCTCGCCGACAGCACCCCCGCGCATCAGCTCCATCATCTCGTCCTTCTCGAGAAAACCGTCGACGCAGAGCGGCCCATCGATGCCGAGCTCGCCGATGCCGACGAAGGTGACATCGGCTTGCGCACTCATATTCAGCGTCGAGCGCACCAGCTGTTGGCCATGCAGCAGCTCCCGCTCCTCCGCCGAGGTGACGAGCACCGGCAGCGGCATCGGATAGTGCCGCGCCTTCACCGCATCGGCCATGCTGAAGATGACGTTGTAATAGGCCGCCGATCCGTCCGGGGCGATATTGCCGGTCAGCGAAACGATGCGGTGATTGGGACATTCGATCGCCGGAAGCTGGTCGACGGCCGCCTTCAGCGTGCGGCCGGTACCGATGGCGAGCACGATCGGCTCCGGCCGTTTCAGCCACCGCTCGATCTCGGCCGCGGCCGCCTCGGCGATACCGACCGTCGTCGACGACGATGCGGGATCGCTCGGCACCACTTCCACATGTTTCAACCCGAATTTCCGCCGCAGCTGACTGCCGAGCTCCAGGCAGGCGGCGATCGGATGATCGAGCCGCACCTTGATCAGGCGCTCGGCGACCGCCAGCGACACCAGCCGCTGCGCCGATTGCCGCGAGATGCCCATCGCAGCGGCGATTTCGTCCTGCGTGCGCCCGGCGACGTAATAGAGCCAGCCGGCACGCGCCGCATCGTCGAGCCGTGCAGGGGTCTCGGATCTTTTTACCATTTACTGCCTACCGCGCGAAGTGAGCCGGCGTGCCGCCGCCGAACGTGATCTGAGTCTGTATCGCCAGATCAAAACAAAATTCCGGCAAATGTCGAGCCTGTTGCAAAGTGGACCGCTAAATAACCGCCATCACTCCGGCAAACCCGCTCAGGCAAACCATTGCACGACGAGATAGATCGCCGCCTTCACGAGACCGTAAATCACCCCGCCGGCGACGACGAGCGACACGGCCGTCATCACGAAGCCGATGAGCGCGAAGAGCCCGTCACGGCCCAATATGCCGAAGGCGAAGACCGAGATCGTGACTGCCGGCAGGATGTTGCCGAGCGGGACCGGCAGCAGCAGCACGATCGACAGCAGCAGGCATGCCGCCCCGGCAAGATATTCCGCCGGCGGTTCGGCGAAGATCGCAAGCCGCGGTTTCAGCATGCGTTCGGCCCAGGCGAGCCAGCGATGGATGCGGCCGACAATGGTCTCGAAATCCTCCCGCCGCATCGAACGGTTGGCAATCACCTTCGGTAGCCAGGGTTTCAGCCCGAAGGTCAGTTGCGCTGCCAGGAAGACCAATGGCGCCCCGAGCACTGCCGAGGTGCCCGGCGGAGTGGGAAAGGCATTCGGCAGCGCGAAGATCAGCATCAACGCGCTGATCGCCCTGTCACCCATAGTATCGAACAGATCGCCTATCGAGATCCGTTCGCGGCTCTGGTCGGCGGCCATCTGCCGCAAAATGGATGAGAGGCGGCGGCCTTTGGGACGTGGTCTTCGGATGGTACTGTTTTCTCTCGTATCGATGGTCGTGGGTCCGGCAGTTGATAAAAGTGTAGGGCCGGATTCTGGCGATGCAATATGCCAATTGAATGACTTGTGGGGTTAGAAATTGCGGCCGCGATCGAAGCCGATGGGCTTGGGCTCACCGGATTTCTCCAACGTCTTGCCATGACGGAATGAAAGACGGAAAACCGTCGCGCCTATCCGATCTCCCCACCTGCGGGAGAGATGTCAAGCAGAACAGACGGGGTAGCACACGACACGACCCTAAAGCCGGCGACACCACCGCCGAATGAGCGCTTGAAATTCCCCGCCAACAATGCAAGCAGACGGTGGGAGACCAGAAAAACGGCAGAGTGGCAATGATCATTTCATTCGACATCGGCGGCACCGCTATCAAGGGCGGCATCGCCCACTCCGAGATAGACATCCTTCCCCTCGGCCGCCGCCCGACGCCCAAGGATGATTTTGCCGCGTTCGTCGAGACCCTGCGCGACATCATCGCCGAAACCGGCGAACAGCCGAGCCGCATCGCCCTCTCCATCGCCGGCGTCGTCGATCCCGATACGCAGCGCCTGATCTGCGCCAACATTCCCTGCATCCACCACCGTACGCTTGGCGCCGATCTCGAAGTCGAGCTCGGCCTGCCGGTGCTGATCGCCAACGACGCCGACTGTTTCGCGATGGCCGAAGCCGGTCTCGGCGCCGGCCGCGGCCACCGCATCGTCTTCGGCGCCATCCTCGGCACCGGCGTCGGCGGCGGCCTGGTTGCCGACGGGCGCCTCGTCAACGAGGCCGGCGGCTTTGCCGGCGAATGGGGTCATGGGCCGATCATCGCATCTGCGGCCGGCAATCCGCCCGTCGCCATTCCCGCCTATGCCTGCGGCTGCGGCCAGAGGGGCTGCGTCGACACCGTCGGCGGTGCCCGCGGCCTGGAGCGGCTGCACCAGACGCTGCACGATCTCGACCTTTCCAGCGAGGAGATCATCGCTCAGTGGGGGCGTGGGGAGGAAAAGGCGACAAGGACGATCGACGTCTATGTCGATCTCGTCGCCTCGCCCTTGGCGCTGACGATCAACATCACCGGCGCGACCATTGTGCCGGTCGGAGGCGGGCTTTCCAATGTCGAGCCGCTGCTTGCCGAGCTCGACCACGCCGTGCGCGCCCGCATCCTGCGCAAGTTCGATCGCCCGCTGGTGGTGCGCAGCGAATGCCGCATCGAACCCGGCCTGATCGGCGCAGCGCTTTTGGGGCTGAAGGCCGAGACGGCGGCTTAAAGCACCGGCCACATCCGCACGATCGCTGCGAACCGATCCCAGTCCTTGCGCGCAGAAGGCGTCCAAGCAGCCTCGGCGACCGCTGGGAGACGCGGGAAAACCAGCCGGTTGAAATAGGCACGCGAGAGGAAATTTTCAGTCCAGATGCAGGCCTGGATGCCGCGCATCTTCTCCTGCAGCGCCGCCGGCAGCTCGCCCTCGGCCTCGTAAGCGTAGGTGTGTTCCGGCAGGCTGAAGCCCGCCCAGCTCGCGCCGGGCTCGCCCCAGGCTTCCGCTTGCGCCATGTCGAGATAATAGGCCTGGCCCGGCGTCATCACCACGTCGTAGCCCTCCTGTGCCAGCTCGATGCCGACGGCGGGCTTTTCCCAGGCCATCAGCAGCGTGCCGTCGCGGTCGACGCCGCCGCCATGCGAAACCTCGTTCCAGCCGACGAGTTTCTTGCCGCGATCCGACAGCATGGCTTTGATACGTTTCAGGAAATAGGATTGCAGCTCGGCAGTGCCGGCAAGTTTCTCCCTCTCCATCAGCGTCTTGCAGAGCGGCGAGGAAAGCCAGGAGCCGTGCGCCACTTCGTCGCCGCCGATATGGAGATATTCGCCGGGAAACAGCGTCACCATCTCGTCGAACACCTTACCGAGAAATTCATAGGTGAATTCCACCGCCGGATTGAGGGCGTTGTTCGGATAACCCTGCACCGAGCGGTAACTATCCGGCGCCTCCTGGCCGTCGACGAGCTCGGGCAGCGAGAACAGCGTCGCCATGCTGTGGCCCGGAATATCGATTTCCGGCAGTACCTCGATATGCAGCGAGGCTGCATGCGCAACGATCCGCTTGGCCTC
Source organism: Rhizobium sp. CRRU65 (assembly GCF_048551595.1). Classification (NCBI taxonomy): domain Bacteria; kingdom Pseudomonadati; phylum Pseudomonadota; class Alphaproteobacteria; order Hyphomicrobiales; family Rhizobiaceae; genus Rhizobium; species Rhizobium sp. CRRU65. The sequence continues at coordinate 238,427 of NZ_JBLYZH010000010.1, forward strand.
CTCCTGCGTGTAATGACCGGAGCGCGTTTGCGCCCCGTCGCCGAGCTGCGGCACGAGCACTTCATCCGGCCCGCGCCGGGCGCCGATCTCCGTCAGCGCGGGATAGGCCTTGATCTCCAGCCGCCACGCTTCGTCATCGGTCAGATGCCAGTGGAAGATGTTGAGCTTGTTCCAGGCGAGAATATCAATCAGCCGCACGACATCTGCCACCGGATAGAACTGCCTGGACACATCGAGATGGCAGCCACGCCAGTCATAACGCGGCTGGTCGGCGATCGTGCCGAAATTGGGGAATTTGAAGCGCTCGGGATCGGCGCGGGCGCCGTGCAGCAATTGCGCCAGGCTGATCAGCCCGTAATGCCGCCCAGCGGCATCCGCACTCGAAAGCACGATCTCATGCGCGGTAAAACGCAATTCATAAGCGAAGGCGGCGATCGACGATTCGGTGACGAAACGAATGCCTCGCCCACCTTCGACGGCGCTGAGGGAAAACGGCATATTGTCGGCCGGGTAGAGCCGCTGGTAGAGCTCCAGAACCAGCGAGAGCGCCTTGACCGCATCAGGGCGCGTCCGCTCGGCCGGATAAAGCACGACCGGCAGCTCTCCCGCCTTCAACCCGAGCGCCAGCGGCCAGGGCAGTAGCGAATAAGGTTCCTCGGCCCGGCCCGGCGGCAGAAGCGGCGGCGCCACGCCACCATCCCGGCCTTCGAGCATGAGATCGCCGAAACCAACAGGAACGTGGCGTCCGTCGCCAAGTGTCAGATAGGCCGACTTGACGCCGGCCGTGACATGTTTCGGCTCCCTGGTCAGTCCCTCGACAGTGAAGCGCCAGCGCCCACCGGGCGGCACGCTCAGGTCTTCGGGCGGCAGGAATTCATGGAAATGCGCGACCCGCCGCTTGAGGCTGCCGCCGTCGCAGACATGTTTGTCGGCAACCCGCGTCTCTGACGTATAGGCGAGCGAGAAGCCGGACAGCGGCTCGGTCGAAAGATTGAAAAGCATGAAGGTGAGGCGCCCGAAACTGCCCTCGATCGGGCTCCAGCTTGCTTCCAGATGGTAATCGGCCATGGTCGTGCTCTGCCTCGTCGCTGAGTGGCCGGGATCGCGGTTGGTATCCCGGCATGCTTTGGCAGCTTAGCTTTTTCGAGGCGGCAATGGAATCGGCGCACGAGGACCTGTAGCCAAGGAAAACGGCGCGGCTTTCGCCGCGCCGTCCTCACTCTGCTGCCAACGCCGGCGGATGTCTGTCATCCGCCTCTTCCTGGATGGCGTCGGCATGCTCGCCCGGCTCGTCCTTAGCCTTCGGCTCCCGGCCGAAGAAAAGAGCGTAACCGGCGGGCAGAACCAGAATGGTGAGCACGGTCGCAACCAGGATGCCGCCCATCATCGCGTAGGCGAGCGGACCCCAGAAAACACCGCGCGAGATCGGGATGAGAGCCAGAACGGCGGTCAGCGCCGTCAGCATTATCGGCCGGAAACGTCGCACGGCCGCGCCGACAATCGCCTCCTGCCGGTGCATGCCGGCCTTGATATCCTGGTCGATCTGATCGACCAGGATGATCGAATTGCGCATGATGATGCCGAGCAGCGCGATAACGCCGAGGATCGCCACGAAGCCGAAAGGCGCGCCGCTGATCAGCAATGCGGCCGCCGCACCGATGATCCCGAGCGGTCCGGTTGCGAGCACCAGCATCGCCTTGCCGAAATGCTGCAGTTGCACCATCAGCAGTACGATGATGACGGCGAGCATGATCGGCGCCTTGGCGGCGATCGACATCTGGCTTTCCGCCGCATCCTCGGCGCCGCCCTGGATTTCGACCTTGTAGCCGGCCGGCAGGCTGTCGCGCAGATCCTTCATGTCGGCATACATCTTCATCACCACGTCGTTCGGCTGCACATCGTCAGGCAGCGTGGCGCGCACGGTGATTGTCGGCAGCCTGTTGCGCCGCCATTCGATGCCCTGCTCCATGACGGGCACGACCTTGGCGACCTGCGAGACCGGTACGAAGCCGCCGAAATCCGTCGGCACATAGACCGAGTTGACCGCCGACAGCAGCGAGCGGCTGGCATCCGGCTCGCGGGCGACGATCGAAACCGTCTCCTCGCCATCGCGGAAATCGTCGAGCGCAGTCCCTGACATGGCGGTCTGCAACATCTGGCGGACACGCTGCGAGGTGACGCCGAGTGCCCGGGCGCGATCCTGGTCGATCACCAGCTTCATCGCCGGCACCTCTTCCAGCCAATCGTCATGGATGGCGCCGAGCTCCGGATTGGCCTGGAAGCGCGCCTTTACCTGATCGGCGATCTCCCTGACTTCCTGACGGTCGGGCCCCATCACGCGCATCTGCACCGGCCAGCCGGTCGGCGGACCAAGGAAGAGGCGGTCGACCTTGCCGCGAATATCGGGGAAGTCTTCCGCAAGGATCGTCCGCAGCTTGACGATCAGCCGCTCGCGCGCCGGTTCGTCATTGGCCATGACGAGCAGCTGGGCGAAGTTCGGATTGCGCAGCTGCTGGTCGAGCGGCAGGAAGAAGCGCGGCGCGCCTTCGCCGATATAGGTGGCGATAAACCGCTTGTCGGGATCATCCATCATCTTGGTTTCGAGTGCCTTTGCCTGCACCTCGACTTCCTTGATGCTGGTGCCCTCGGGCAGCCAGAGATCGACGAGGATTTCCGGCCGCGAGGATTGCGGGAAGAAATTCTGCGGAATGAACTGGAAGGCCCAGAGGCTGGTGACGAAGGTGCCGAGCGTCAGCAGCAGCACGATGACGCGGTGGCGCACCGCCCAGCCGACCGTGCCGCGCAGCCGGCGATAGAAGCCGGTGTCGAAGGCGTCGTGATGCTCGCCGGCGTGATGGCGCTGCTTGAGGATCATATAGCCGAGCCACGGCGTGAAGTAGACCGCGACGAACCACGAGGTGACAAGCGCGATGCCGACGACGTAGAACAGCGAGCGCACATATTCGCCGGCCGTCGAGGCGGCGAAGCCGACCGGAATGAAGCCGGCCGTGGTTATCAGCGTGCCCGTCAACATCGGGAAGGCAGTCGAGGAATAAGCGAAGCTTGCCGCGTCGATCTTGACGAGCCCCTCCTCCAGCTTTCGCTCCATCATCTCGACGACGATCATCGCATCGTCGACAAGCAGGCCGAGCGCGATGATCAGCGCGCCGAGTGAGATGCGCTGCAGATCGATGCCGAGTTCGTACATCAGCGCAAAGGTGGCAGCCAGCACCAGCGGAATGGCGATGGCGATGACGAGGCCCGATCGCCAGCCGATCGACACGAACGAGACGACGAGCACGATGATGAGAGCTTCGCCGAGCGCATGCATGAATTCGCTGACCGCATCCGTCACCACGTCGGGCTGGTTGGCGATCTGATCGACGGCGACGCCATAGGGCAGCGCCTCCTCGAAGCGCTGATAGGTCGCCTCCACGCCCTTGCCGACATCGGTCACATTGAAGCCCTTGGCCATCACGACGCCGACCTGAACGCTGTCGTGGCCGTTGAAACGGTACTTGCGCTGGTAGGGATCTTCGAGCCCGGAACTGACGGTGGCGATATCGCCGAGGCGCGTTACCTGGCCGCCGGCGCGAAGGCGCAGCTCGCGGATATCGGCCGCCTTCTTCACGTCGCCTTCGACCGATATGCGCACCGAGCGCAGGCCGGTATCGACCGAGCCTGCCGGATCGACATTGTTTTGGCCCTTGATGGCGTTCTGCAGATCGAGGATCGTCAGGCCGCGCTCGGAGAGCGCCTTGGACGAGACGTCGATATAGATCTTCTCAGGCTGGTCGCCGATGATGACGGCCTTTTCGACGCCCGGCGTCGTCAACAGCATGTCGCGCGCCTGGATCGCGAATTTCTTCAGTTCCGGATAGGAATAGCCGTCGCCGCTGATCGAATGCAGCGTGATGAAGGTGTCGCCGAACTCGTCGTTGAAATAGGGGCCGAGCAGGCCCTGCGGCAGCTCGTTGGAGATGTCGCCGACCTTCTTGCGCACCTGGTAGAAGGCATCCGCCACTTCTTGCGAATTCGTGTCGCCCTTGACCTGCAGGGTGATGATCGCACTGCCCGCCCGCGTATAGGACTTGACCCAGTCGATATGCGGCGTTTCCTGCAGCTTGCGCTCGATCTTGTTGACGACCTGGTCTTCCATTTCCTGGATGGAAGCACCTGGCCAGATCGCCTGAACGACCATGACGCGGAAGGTGAATTCGGGGTCCTCGCGCTGGCCCATGCGCATCAGGCCGAGCACGCCGGTGATGATGATTAGCCCGAAGAGGAAACGGGCGATGCTCGGATGTCCGATTGCCCAGCGCGACAGATTGAAGCGTCGCTTTTCGGTGGTGGTGGCGTCCATGGTCTTGTTCCCTATCCTATGGCGCGATCAGCGGACAGTCTGGTCCGTGGCGGCTAGGGCCGACTGCTGGTTCGGCACCTTCACCTTCAGGTTCTCGCTCATGAACTGCGTTCCGGCCGAAACGACGAGATCGCCGGTATCGAGGCCCTCGGTCACGTGCACACCGTCGCCGGTGAAATCGGCGACCTTGATGTCGCGGCCATGCACGGTCGCCGTATCGCGGTCGACGGTCCAGACCATCTGCTTGCCGTCCTTTTCAGCCAGGGCGCTGAGCGGGATCGAGACATAGCTGTTGCCGTTGCTAACATCGGCCTCTATCGTCGCCGTCATGCCGAGCAACACCTGCGGATCGTTCGGCAGGCTCACCCGAACCGCAAAGGTACGCGACTGCTGGTCGGCGCTGCCGGAAACCTCGCGCACCTTGCCGTCGAGCACCAGCCTGTCGTCAGCCCAGAAGCTGGCTTTGACTGTCTTGCCCGGCTTGAATTCGGCAATGTCGTTTTCCGGAACCGCAATCTGCACTTCCTTTTCGCCGTCGACGGCAACGGCAACGACGGGAGTGCCCGACGCAACGACCTGGCCGACATCGGCATTGATCGTCGTGACAATCCCGTTGTGGTCGGCCTTCAACTCCGCATAACTCACCTGGTTCTTCGCCTGATCGAGCGCCGAGACGGCGGCATCGCGGCTTGAAACGGCCTGATCGTAGCTGAGCGACGCTTGCTCGAGCTGGGATTTCGGCGAAACATTCTTGTCGAACAGCTGCTGATTGCGCTTGTTCACGAGATCGGCGGTTTCGACGCCTTTTTCAGCGGCGGCGAGATTGGCTTCCGCCGTCTTGACCGCCAGCTGGTAATCGGTGGAGTCCATCCGAGCGAGCACGTCGCCCGGCTTCACCTTGTCGCCGATATCGACGAGGCGTTCGGTGATCTTGCCGGCGACGCGAAATCCGAGGTTCATCTCCGTGCGCGCCTTGACCGAGCCCGAATAGTCGAGCTTGCGGGTGTCGCCGGCCTTGGCGATCTCGACGACCTTCACCGGCCGAATGACTTGCTTGACCTCAGCCTTCTCTTCCGAGCAGGCGGAAACGCCGATGCCGATGGCGCCGAAGAGCACGAGACTGGCGACGGACGGCATGCGATGGCTGAGGGTCTTGAGCGAAAACATCTTCCGCACTCCTGGATCGTTTCGGGGGTTCCGACGGCGGCTGCCGTCCATTATTTCTTCAGCGCCCTGATCACGTAGTCGATCAGTTCGTCGACGCTCGCGCGGTTGGTTTTGGCAAGACATTGCGCCACCATCTGCGGATGGCAGAGCGTGTTCGTCGCCGCGCCGAAGCAGCGCGAGGCAACGACCGGGTCCTGCTCGGCGAACTCGCCGGCTGCAATGCCTTCAGCAATGATTTCGGCAATGAGATCATGAATGCGATCGATGTGTTTTTCGATGACGTGCCAGTCGCGATCGATCGCGACAATGATCATCTCGTGCACCTTCATCTCGTCGAGCATCACATCCAGCGTCAACTGGTGCTGGGTCTCGACATAGCGGCGCAGCCGCTCGCTGGCGCTGATCGGCTGATGGCGGATGTCGTAAGCGATTTGATAGGCGGTGGCGAGCATGCGCCCGCAGAGCGCCTGGTGAATTTCGACCTTGGAGGCGAAGAAACGATAAATATTGGCCGGCGACATGCCGAGATCGCGGGCAATGTCGGCCACCGTCGTCTTGCTGTAGCCATAGTGCCGGAACAGTCGCTCGGCCGCATCGAGAATGCGGGTGACATTCTCCTGCCGCGTGATGTCGAGTGTATTTTCCGCGATGTCGTTCATAAGTTTCGGGACCTGAATTACGACTGACGATTTTCGAATTTCGTTAGTCGTAAAATATCAGACGTTACTTGTCAATATGCCGCGGCGCAGCACAAAGTGTCGCGGGACGAGCACGATCCGGCGGAAGCGACAACTCGAGAGATCGACGCAAGGGGAGAAGGGGCCCGCACGCGTCATGCCGACAGCCGATGACGTCGCAATAGGCGATCGAGAATGCGGGCCACAGATGGAGAGTGCCGCGGCGAGAGCGCGCGGCACATCGTCAATGGAGTGACATGTCAGACGATCTTGACGTCGAGTGTGATCGGAACCGATGCAAGCGCCTTGGAAACCGGGCAGCCGGCCTTTGCCTTGTTGGCGAGTTCGGTGAAGGTCGCCTCATCGGCACCGGGAATACGGCCGGAGAGCGAGAGATGGATGGCGGTGATGGCAAAGCCGCCCTCGACGCTTTCGAGCGTTACCTTGGCAGAGGTTTCCATATGCTCGGCGGTAAAGCCGGCTTCACCGAGGATCAACGACAGCGCCATGGTGAAGCAGCCGGCATGAGCGGCACCGATCAGTTCTTCCGGGTTGGTACCGGCAACGCCTTCGAAGCGGCTCGCAAAACCGTAGGGATAATCCTTCAGGGCGCCGCTCTGCGTCGAGATCAGGCCTTTTCCGTCCTTGAGGCCACCGGTCCAATGAGCCGAAGCCGTGCGATTGATCTGCATGCCGTCCTCCTGTTTTCGAGTGTGCTTTCAGAGCATGATGCCGAAAAGTGTGCGCGGTTTTCGGACAACATCATGCTCCAACTGTTTCCAGAAAGCGGCAGGGGCCGCTCCATGCCTGCGGGAGATCAGATAGCCTTCCCGATGGGCAATATAATGCTCTATCCCGAGAAGACGACAGGCTTGTAAAAATAGCAGGATCGAAGTCCTTCAGGCGGGATGCTGCAGCACACTGAGGCCGCCATCGATTGTCAGGCAGGTGGCATTGATGAACGGGCACTCGTCGGAAATCATGAACACGGCCGCCATGGCAATCTCCTCCGGCGTCGCGATGCGCCCGCCGGGATGCAGTTTCATCGTTTTGGCCTTTGCCGCCTCCGGATCAGGGAAGCCGTTCCAGTAATCGATCACCTTCTGAGTCGAGACATAGCCCGGCGCCAGCGCGTTGACGCGGATATTGCGGGCGGCATATTCGAGCCCCAAGGATTTCGTCATTCCGAGCAGGGCGTGTTTTGCCAGCGGATAGGGAAATGTATGCGGGATGATGGTGAAAGCGTGCGTCGAGGCGATGTTGAGGATAACGCCGCCGCCCTGTTCGATCAGGCCCGGCAGCACCGCCTTGCAGCAGTTCCATGCGCCCTTCAGATTGATGTCGAAGCAGCGGTTCCACTCCTCGTCCGTCGTCTCGAGCGGTTCGGCAAAGACATTCACCCCGGCATTGTTGACGAGCGCGTTCAGCTGTCCGATTTCTTCATTCGCCTGAGCGACCAATGTCGTGATCGTCCCGGCATCGGTAATATCGGCCGGCAGATAACCAAGCCGGCCACCACTGCTCTGGAGCTCTTTCGCCGCCCGCGCCAGCAGCGCCGCATCGCGATCAACGAGGAAGACGGCGGCATCCTCCCGCATGAAAGCCTTCGCCATCGCAAGCCCGATACCCTGCGCAGCACCTGTTATCAGGATGTTCTTGCCTTGCAGACGGCCGCCCATCTATCCCTCCTCCGACCGAACCGGCAGCGCCGACATCAGGATCGTCACCGTGCCGGCAAGCGCCTCCCCCGGCGCAAGCGGCGCGAGCCCACCGAAATCAGGCAGATGGTGGCCGTTCGGCAGATGGCTCATCGGTTCGAGGCAGAAGAAGTCGCTCCGGTTGACCGGCATATACAGCATGAAGCGATCGAGCGCACCGTCGGCTTCCAGCCCCGCCTGAATTCCAAGTTCCGGCCAGGCGATCGCAGCCCGCCCATTCCAACCCTCGAAGGCATTGTTCATCCATCTCTGCGGCAAAAGCTTTTCGGATCTGAAATCGAAATAGTCCGGCACAGAGCCAGGCATCTCCGGAAGATGGTCCGGCCGCTCGCTCCAATAGCGATCGGCCGCAATCGTCAGTCGCGTCTTTGGCGTGCGCGCGAAGAAGGGATGTTGACCGAGCCCGAAGGGAAGAGCGGTTTCGCCTCGGTTTTCCACGGAAAGCCTCAGCACCAGAGCATTGCCGGCGAGACGGATCTCCTGCCGGGTAAGATAGGCATAGGGTGAAACCCCGTCGGCGCTGCGGGAAAAGCAGAACTGCGCATACTCCGGGCTGGAGTCTTCAAGCTGCCAGAGGCTGAGCCAGCCGTCGCCGTGCCGATAGAGCGGATCGGAAGTATTCGGCTGGAAGGCATAGTCGCGTCCGGCAAAGGACATGATATTGCCTTCCACGCGGTTGCCGAACGGCACCATCGCGAAATTCGCCATCGCGCCCTCCGGCCCGCCGGCCGCCACGAGAAAGGGCACGCCTCGATAGGTCGCGGCGGTGACGGCGGCACCCCGAGGGCTGACCCGGACGGCGAGATCGCCGTGCCTCAGTTCGATGTCATCGCCGGTTTGTCCCTGGTTCATCCGCGCCGTCCCGCAGCCGAAGACCTCAAATTGTCGAGCAACACTGCGATCAGCAGGATCAGCCCGCGTACCACATACTGATAGAACGCCTGGATATTCAAGAGGTTCATGACGTTTTCGGCGATGCCCATAATCAGCACGCCGACAATGACGCCGCTCATCGCCGCCCGGCCGCCGGCCAGCGAAACACCGCCGAGAACGCAGGCCGAAATCACCGAAAGCTCAAGCCCTGTCGCTGCATTCGGCTGGCCGGAGGTGATGCGCGAGGCAAGCAGGACGCCGGCAATGCCGCAGACGAGACCCTGCAGGGCAAAGATCCAGATCCGCATATTGACGACATTGACGCCGGCAAGCCGCGAGGCCTCCGGATTGCCGCCGATCGCCAGGGTGTTCTTGCCGAAGACGGTGCGGTTGAGCACGAAACCGAAGAGGATGAAAAGGATCAGCATGATCCAGATCGGCGTCGGCACGGTGAGAAATCGCGACAGGGCAAGCTGGTAGAAGGCGGGATCGTTGATGCCGACGGCGCGGCCATCGGAAGCGATCAGCGCCAGCCCGCGCACGATCTGCATGGTCGCAAGCGTGGTGATCAGCGCATTGATGCGAAAGCGGGCAATGACGATACCATTGACGAAACCAACGATAGCGCCGCAAAGCAGGGCGGCGAGCAGCCCGACGGGAATGGAGCCCGTCGCATTCGAGACCATCACCGCGATCATGCCGGAGAAGGCGACGATCGATCCGACCGAAAGGTCGAAATCGCGCGACGCCAGGCAGAACATCATCGTGCAGGCAACGATGCCGATCGTGACGACCGATTGCAGCAGCCCCAGCATGTTTCGCTCGGTCAGGAAGTTCGGAACGAAGAGCGAGACGATCACGAAGGCGGCAGCAAAGATCACCACCAGCCCTTGTTCGCCGAGAAGGATTTTTTTCAACGAATTCATCGTCCGTATTCCTGGTTCTAAAGGGTGCCTGCGGCATTCTTGTCGGGAAGCGCTGCCGTCAGGATGCTGCGCTCGTCGAAATCCGGACGGGCGACGTTGGCCGCCACCCTGCCCTGGCACATCACCATGATGCGATCGGAGATGCCCATGACTTCGGGCAACTCGCTGGAGATCACCACGATCGCCATGCCGCCGGCCGCAAGCTCATAGAGAATTTCGTAGATTTCCGATTTCGCCCCGACATCGATGCCGCGCGTCGGCTCGTCGATGACCAGCACCTTGATCCCCTGCTCGGACAGCCAGCGGCCGAGAATGACCTTCTGCTGGTTGCCGCCCGATAGATTGATGATGTCCTGCTTGCGCGACGGTGTTCGCACCCGAAGCTTGGCGATGAACCGATCTGCCAGCGCCGCCTCTTGTCTCGGGCTCAGAATGCCGAAGGGCGAAAAGTGCCGGCGTGACGAGATCGCGATATTTTCTTCGATCGATCGGCCCTGGACGATGCCGTCGAACTTGCGGTCCTCGGGGCAAAGCACCATCCCGGCATTGATCGCTGCTTTCGGATTGTTCGGCGAAACGGCAACGCCGTCGATGGTCACCTGGCCCTGATGCCTGGCATCGGCGCCGTAAAGCAGCCGCGCCATCTCGCTACGGCCGGCGCCGATCAGGCCGAAGAAACCGAGGATTTCGCCCTGGCGGACGGAAAAGCTGATCGGATGGCGCAGCCTCGGCCCCGACAGGCCGTTGACCTCCAGCCGAATGCCGCCGAGCGGACGTTCGCGCCATCCCCAGACATTGCTGATCTCGCGTCCGACCATTTCCGAGATGATCTGCTCGCGCGTGGTTTCGGCGATCTGAGGATGGTGGGCGGCAAGCTTGCCGTCGCGCAGCACCGTCAGGCTGTCGCAAAGACGAAAGATCTCTTCGAGACGATGCGAGACGTAGAGAATGACCGTTCCCTGCGCCTTCAGCCTGTCGATGAGCGAAAACAGGATTTCGCTTTCACGCGAGGAAAGCGAGGAGGTCGGCTCGTCGAGCGCAATCACCCGCGCATCGAGCATGACGGCCTTGGCGATTTCGACCATCTGCCGCGCGCCGATCGAAAGCGAGGCGACCTTGGCCGACGGATCGACGTCGATGCCGGTCTCCTCGAGCTTCGACCGCACTGTCTCGATCAGCGTCTTCGAATGGATGACGCCGCCCTTGGCCGGAAAGCGTCCGAGCCAGAGATTTTCGGCGACGGTTAGCTCCGGAACGAGTTGCAGTTCCTGATGGATAACGATGACGCCGGCATGGAAGGCGCCGCGGACGGACCCGTATCTCTGCTCCTCGCCGTTGATGAGGATGTTGCCGCCATCGGCGGCCTGATCGCCGGACAGTACGCGGATCAACGTCGATTTACCGGCACCGTTCTCGCCCATCAGGCCGTGGACGGCGCCCTTCTCGACAGTGAAGGAAACGTTCGCCAGCGCCTGCACGCCGGGATAACCCTTGGAGATATTGTTGAATTCGAGGAAAGCCATCATCGCTCCGCCGAGAAGGACCCGGCGGCACGCTAGGCGGCCGCCGGACGATATCATCTTGGAAGGACGATCACTCGATGCCAAGATCCTTGCGGACCTTTTCATAATCGTCGCGCAGCGCTAGGGAACCAGAGGTCAGCGTCAGCTTTTCCGGCTCCTTGTCGTTGGCGATCCAGTCATACATGTTGAGCGCGGTCTCGTAGCCGTGGCGCTTCGGCGAGATGATGACGGTGCCGAAGAAGCCAGTCGCCGCCGGCTTCTTGAACTCGTTGATCGCCGATTCCGCGCCGCCGATGCCGACACCGATGACGTTGGCCGCCGGAATGCCGACCGATTCGGAAGCACGGACGGCGCCGAGGACGGCTTCGTCATTGAGGCCGAAGGCGACCCAGTATTTCACGTCGGCATGCTTGTTGAGAACGGTAGTTGCCGCGTTGAGCGCCGCTTCCGTATCCGTCTTCGCCTGTGGCGCATCATAGATGTTTTCAGCCGGGAAGCCGGCGGACTTCAGCACCGACATCGCGCCTTCGACGCGGTCGACGGCCGTCGGCAGCTGGTCATAGGAGACCCGCACGGCGCCGACATTCTTCATGTCCCAACCGCGCTTTTTGATTTCGTCGACGATCGCCTGGCCGACGGTCTCGCCGATCTTGGTGGCCGAAATGCCCATATGCGGCACCTCCTCCAGCGGCTTGCCGTCGGCGCTGACGAGGCGGTCGTCGACCGTCATCAGCTTCAGCTGGTTGGCTTCGGCCTTGGCGACGATGCCGGGGCCCAGTTTGACGTCGGGCGTGCAGATGATGAAGCCCTGCGCACCTTGAGCGCCGAGATTGTCGATCGCCGACTGGACCTTCTCACCATCTTCGGCGCCGATCTTGACGACGGTGAAGCCTTTTTCCTTGGCGGCCTGGTCGGCGAACTTCCATTCGTCCTGGAACCACGGCTCCTCAGGCTGCTTGACGATGAACCCTATCTTGACGTCCGCGGAAAATGCCGAGCCGGCTGCCAGAATGGCGAAAGTGCCAGCCAGAATGGCTGCTTTGAACAAGCGCATGTCTCTCTCCCTAAACTCTCAAAAACCGAGCAGCTGCCTCCCAGGCAACGTCCAATGAATTATGATAAATCATCATACCAGTCAATTGCCAATGTATGATGATTGGAATAATAGGATTATTGACGAGATGCCGGGAGGAAGCGTCGCAAAGCGGATCGAATTCGGATAATCAGGTTCGATTGCTTCGCACGCGAGACAGAGCGGAGAGGTGAGTTGGAAACAATCGAGCGACAGAGCGGGGCCGAAAGCCGCCGCATCGAGCGCCGCCCGCGCGTACGCCGCAACGTCACGGCGGCGATCGCTCAGGATATCTGTGCGGACCGCTATCCCGCGGGCTCACCGCTGCCCCGCGAGAACGATCTCTGCGAGCTCTACGGCGTCAGCCGCACCGTCATTCGCGAATCGCTGAAAGTGCTGGAATCCAAAGGCCTCGTCCGCGGTAAGCCACGCATCGGAACCACCGTTTGCGACAAGGACGATTGGAATATCCTGGACGCTGACGTGCTTGAATGGATGGGTCCCTATATCAAGGATTTCGACCTGCTCGGCTGCATTCTCGAGGCCCGCCGCACCATCGAGCCGGCAGCCGCCGAATATGCCGCCGAGCGCGCCAGCGCCCAGGAGATCGCCGATCTCGACAATGCCTGGCGGCAGATGCGCGACAGCGCTCGCGACCCGGAAAGCTTTACCGATGCCGACGTCATGTTCCACACGGTGCTGCTCACCGCCAGCCACAATCAGGTCTTCCGCCGCCTGTCGAGCGCCATTCACGCGGCACTGAAATATGCGCTGCATGCCTCCAATATCGGCGTCGAGAATCGCGAGGATGCGGTGCTCGTTCACGGCCAGCTGGTCGAGGCCCTGCGCATGCGCGACAAGGCGGGCGCCCGCGAATGCGCCAACCGCATGCTCGATCTTGCAGTGCGCGATCTTGCCGCCGCCGAAAAAGCGATCGGCAGAACGAAATGACCGATCACGACAAATCTGCGGACGCGCCGCCGATCGCAAACCCGGGAAGAGACTGAAAGAACAGCGATGAAGATCACCAAACTCACCACCTATATCGTTCCCCCGCGCTGGCTGTTTTTGAAGGTCGAGACCGATGAAGGCATCGTCGGCTGGGGCGAGCCGGTCGTCGAAGGCCGTGCGCTCACCGTTCAGGCCGCCGTCCATGAGCTGGAAGACTACCTGATCGGCAAGGATCCTTTCCTGATCGAAGACCACTGGACCGTGATGTATCGCGGCGGCTTCTATCGCGGCGGCGCCGTCCACATGAGCGCAATCTCGGGCATCGACCAGGCGCTGTGGGACATCAAGGGCAAGGCGCTCGGCCAGCCGATCCATTCCCTGCTCGGCGGCCAGCTCCGTGATCGCATCAAGGTCTATTCCTGGATCGGCGGCGACCGTCCCTCGGATGTCGCCAACAATGCCAAGGAAGTGGTGGCCCGCGGTTTCAAGGCGATCAAGCTCAATGGCTGCGAGGAAATGCAGATCGTCGACACCAACGAAAAGGTGGAGAAGGCGGTCGAGACCATCGCCGCTATCCGCGAGGCGATCGGCCCGCATATCGGCATCGGCGTCGATTTCCACGGCCGCGTCCACAAGCCGATGGCGAAGGTTCTCGCCAAGGAGCTCGATCCCTACAAGCTGATGTTCATCGAAGAGCCGGTGCTTTCCGAAAACAAGGAAGCGCTGCGCGATATCGTCAACCACACCTCGACGCCGATTGCGCTGGGTGAACGCCTCTTTTCGCGTTGGGACTTCAAGCAGGTTCTCTCCGACGGTTATGTCGACATCATCCAGCCGGATCTCTCCCATGCCGGCGGCATCACCGAATGCCGCAAGATCGCGGCGATGGCCGAAGCCTATGACGTGGCGCTGGCGCCGCATTGCCCACTGGGTCCGATCGCGCTTGCCGCCTGCCTGCAGGTCGATGCCGTCAGCTACAATGCCTTCATCCAGGAACAGAGCCTCGGCATCCACTACAACAAGGGCAACGACATCCTCGACTACATCTCCAACAAGGAGGTGTTCCAGTATGCCGATGGTTTCGTCTCGATCCCGCAGGGTCCGGGTCTCGGCATCGAGGTCGACGAGGCCTATGTCATCGAACGCGCCAAGGAGGGCCACCGCTGGCGCAACCCGATCTGGCGGCATGCCGACGGCAGCTTCGCCGAGTGGTGAAAGCGCATAACCCCGAAAATCGGAGCCGATTTTCGGAAAGGATTATGCGCAACTCAAAGTGATAGGGTCGCGCGAGCGGCCCTTTTTCATTCCCCGTGTAGGATATCGCGTGTCCCGTCCGTCATAGTGGAAGCTCAAAGAGGAGATTTCAGGATGGCCAGAGCAATCGCAATCATCGTCGCCCGCATCATCTTCAGCTTCGTCTTCTTCATGGCCGCCGGCTTCAAGTTCGCCGATATCGGCGCAACGGCGGGCTATATCACTGCCGCGGGCTTTCCGATGGCGACATTCCTTACCTGGATCGCCGCCTTCTTCGAGATCGCGCTGGCGCTCGCTTTAATATCAGGAGCCTTCTTCACCGAGGCCAGCCTGCTCGCAGCCATCTATGTGATCTTCCTCGCTTTCGCCTTCCACGGTCCGTCCCATTGGCAACAGAACCAGGCCGAGTTCGGCTTCTTCGTCGATCACTTTACCTTCCTCGCCGGTCTGCTCTTTGCCGCCGTCCACGGGCCGGAGAGATGGGCGCTGAGCCACACCCTCCTCAGGAGGCTCTAGCACCGCGCTCTAGCGACCTGCTCTCCTTCGGAACCAAGAGCCGTGCCGAACATTGGCCTACCGGCAAAACGGCAAGGAGATCCCGCCCATGGAGCTGAAGGGTAAGACCGCATTGGTAACAGGCGCCGGTTCGGGCATCGGCAAAGCGGCCGCGTTGCGGCTCGCTGCCGAGGGTGCAAGGGTCGCAGCATTGAGCCGCACCGCCGACGAGGTCGAAAAGACCTGCGCCGAGATCAAGGCCGCCGGCGGAGAGTCGATCGCGCTGACGGCAGATACCAGCGACGAAGCTCAAATGCGAAGCGTCGTCGCGAAGCTGACCGACACCTTCGGCGGCCTCGACATCGTTGTCGCCAATGCTGGGATCAACGGTGTCTGGGCGCCGATCGACGATCTGAAGCCGGATGAATGGGACAAGACCATCGCCGTCAATCTGCGCGGCACCTATCTCACCCTGCATCTGACGGTTCCGCATCTGAAGCGCCATGGCGGTTCGATCATCGTCGTCTCCTCGATCAACGGCACCCGCACCTTCACCACGCCCGGTGCCACCGCCTACACCGCAACCAAGGCCGGCCAGGTCGCCATGGTCCAGCAGCTCGCCCTCGAACTCGGCCGACACGGCATCCGCGTCAATGCCGTCTGCCCCGGCGAGATCGAGACCAATATCGGCGCCAATACCGACAGCCGCCACCGCGAGGAGACGGAGGTTCCGGTCATCTGGCCTGAGGGGGATATTCCGATTGCCGGCGGCAAGACAGGCAAGAGCGAAGATGTCGCCGAAACAATCCTTTTCCTCGCCTCCGAGCGCGCCCGACACATCACCGGTACGCCGATCTGGATCGACGGCGGCCAGGGCCTGTTGCGATAGCCCTTGCAGTCAGGAACTCAGCCGTTCAGCCGGGCACTGTCGAGGGTGTAGAGTTCCTGCGCGCGCTGCACGCCGCGCAACGCATAGCGTCCGACGCAGGCGAGTGCGGTACGCTGCTGCTCCGGTATCACCGCGGCGAAATCGGAGGAGATCAACAGGTTGAGATCGACGGAACGACACATCGAGGCGATCCGGCTGACCTCGTTGACGGCAGGTCCGATGACGGTGAAGTCCAACCGGTCCTGGCTCCCGATATTGCCGTAGAAGACATCGCCGATATGCAGGCCGATATAGACGTCGGTCGTCGCCCGGCCGTCGGCCGCACGCGCGGCATTCAGCGTGGTCAGCTTTTCCCGCAGCAACGATTCGGCACTCAGCGCCGCACGACATGTCTCCGCCGGCACCTCGCCCTTAAAGATGGCGAGCACACCGTCGCCGATCAGCTTCAGCACGTTGCCGCCGGACTCGTGGACCGCCGTGATCACCGCCTCGCTATAGTCGTTGAGCAGCGGGATGATCTCCTCCGGCGGCACGCTGTCGGAGATCTTGGTGTAGTTCAGCAGGTCGGAAAACCAGAGTGCCGCGGAAATCCGCTCTGATTTGCCGCGGCTGATCTTGCCTTCCATCACCTGGCGCGCGGCGTCCTCGCCGAGATAGACCTCGGCGATTGTGCGGGCGATACGCCCGAGCGCGATACATTTGATCGCCAGCCCCAACACCGGCACCAGCTTGCGCAGGATGGCGAGGTCGTGATCGGAAAAGCCCTCAGGATGTTTCGTCGCGAAATGCGAGAAGAAGCAATCCATCTCGCCGATCGTGCCGGCCTCGGAAAAACGATGCATCATCGCCACGAAATCCGTGTGACCGGCTTCAGCGATCGTATCGAGCATGGAGAAATCGATCGGATCGCCGAAGCCGAGACGCCGGCGTATCTCCCGCTCGTTGCGAGACCAAAGATGATAGAAGGCCGAACGCTGCCAGTTCGACGCCGCCTCCCCCGAGATTGTCGGACCATATTCGAACTCGGTCTGGATTTCCTCGATGCTGTCCCAGCGGAAGGCGCGGCCCTCATGCACCGGATGCAGCGTATCCATCAGCGCCAGACCGCGGTCGAGCGGTAGGCCGGCGTCCCGGCAAGCCGAGCAGAAACCGGTCATGAGTTCGGCTTCCGAAACGCCTTTCAGTCCCTGCTCCGTGATCCAGGCTGCAATCGTGCTGACGTCGCTGTAATCCATGCCCACTCACCTTCACTCGTGTCAAAGCTGTAGCCCGAATTCGGCATCGAAGGAAAGCCAATTGGCTCAATCGGCCGCGGGCATATTGTAGGGCGTGACGATTTCGACTGATGAAAGCGAGGGCGTAACCGCGCGCGGCAAGGCAGTCGCGCGGCTCATGATCGCCCGGAAGGCCGAACGCGCATCGGTTCTGAGATCATGATGCAGCACGAAGCCGATCCGACGCGCCGCAAGCAAGGCGCGATTATCCGCGTCGAGATCATGGGCGACGAAAACGCGGACGGGGCGTTTGGCCGCGTCGAAGGCCGCAAGCACCGCCCGGTTGCCGCCGCCGATCGAATAGACGGCGTTGATGGTGGGATCGGCGGCAAGCGCTGCCGCGGCAAGCGTTCCCGTCGCAGCATCGGTGCCGTGCCCCTCGCTGATTTCGGTAATGCCGATGTCGGGATAACGGGCGCGGATGACGCGGCGAAAGCCGATTTCGCGCTCCTCCTCGCCACGGAAGCGTCCGCTCGACAGGGTCACCAGCACCTTGCCGCCGCCAGCCCCGAGAAATTCGCCGATCAGATAGGCGGCGGTCTCTCCCGCTGCCCGGTTGTCGGCGCCGGCATAGGCGATGCGGGCCGAATTCGGCAGGTCGGTCACCAGCGTCACGACCGGAATGCCGGTCGCATCCGCCCGCGCGACGGCGGCAGCCACCTCGGTGACGTCAGGCGCCTTGAGTACGATGCCGTGCGTGCCACGCAGCCGGATGCGATCGAGAAGCTGCGCCAGCTCGGCCGGCTTCATCACCTCGGTAAAATGGAAGCGACAGCGGAAGACGCCCGGCAGAAAGGTCGCCATCTCCGCCTCGAAGGCGGCGCGTACCGCATCGCTGAAACGCTGCGGCGTCTCCATGACGATATCGATCGCCAGCGTGCGGCCGCTGCCTATTGCGCCGGCCTGCTGCTTCTCCAGCTCCGCGATCGCCGCCTTCACCCGCATCTCGGTCTGCCGGCGCACACCCGGTCTGCCGTTCAGCACCCGGTCGACGGTCGCGGTGCTGAGCCCTGCCTGGAAGGCAATATCCTTGACGAGAAAGAGGTGCGCCATGCGATCGGCCTGATGGTTTTTTGATGGATTTCTGATCTATATCACCTGGCATCGCGGCGTATAGTGCCTCCATTGGAAAGAGGGAGGAGCCCGCCATGAAAACCGACAACCAGCAGAAACTGCGCGCTGACCGCGTCTGGCTGAGCGAAGACGCCTGCGATCTCGATGAGTTACGCGCCCTTGCGGAAAAGACGACAGCACTTACCGACTACCCCTCGGCGTCCGCGGTCGAAAAAAACGTGCTGATCTATGACAGCCGCAAGGTGATGACGGCGGCCGCAACGCCAGAAGGCCGACGCGCCGTGTTGGCGGAAATCTGCGAGGCCTTCGGCGAGGGTCCTGGCGTCGTCGTGTTCAAGCGCGCTTACGAAGACACCGGCATCGTCGACCGCGCCAGCACGATCTTCGATGCGATCATCGAGGAACAGCACCGCACCTCGACCGGCGGTGGCGACCACTTCGCCAAACCCGGCGCTAACGACCGTATCTGGAATTCGCTGGAAAAACATTGCCTCGCCGATCCGGCAAATTTCGCCGAATATTACGCCAATGCCATCATCGCGCTGGCAAGCGAAGCCTGGCTCGGCCCGAGCTACCAGATGACGGCGCAGGTCAATCGCGTCAATCCGGGCGGCACGGCACAGTCGGCGCATCGCGACTATCATCTCGGCTTTCAGTCCTCAAAAGTGATCGAACAGTTCCCGGCACATGTGCATCGGCTTTCGCCGGTGCTGACATTGCAGGGTGCGGTTGCCCATTGCGATATGCCGCTCGAAAGCGGCCCGACGCTCTTCCTGCCGCACAGCCAGACCTATGTGCCGGGTTATCTCGCGCTCAAGCGGCAGGAGTTCCGGGATTATTTCGAGGCCAACCATGTCCAGCTGCCGCTCGAAAAAGGCGACCTCGTCTTCTTCAATCCCGCCCTCTTCCATGCCGCCGGCACCAACCGCTCGGCCGACATCAAGCGCGTCGCCAACCTCCTGCAGGTCTCCTCCGCCTTCGGCCGGGCAATGGAAACAGTTAATCGCGAGCGGATGAGCGCCAGGCTGTTTCCCGCCTTGAAGACCTTGCAGGGCAGGCTCTCGCCTGATGAGATCGCCAACGCCGTCGCCGCCTGCGCCGAGGGCTACTCCTTCCCGACCAACCTCGACCGCGACCCCCCGCTCGGCGGACTGGCGCCGAAGACACAGGCGCAGCTGATGCATGAGGCGCTGAAGGAAGGCTGGAACGATGAAGTCTTTACGGCAGCACTTGAAGAGCAGGCGCAGAAGAAGTTGAGCTGACGGGCAGCGGGAGCAAGCTGCCTATCCACACCGACGAAGGCCTTCCGCACCGGCGGGAGGCCATTCGTACGTCATCACAAAGGAGGAACCTCATGAGCACAGACCACGGCCGCCTCGACGGCAAGATCGCCATCGTCACCGGCGGCACACGAGGATTGGGTGCAACCATTGCCCGTCTCTTCGCCGAACGCGGCGCGGAAGGCATCGTCATCTGCGGCCGCAACGAAGCCAAGGGCAAGGCGAAGGCGGCGGAGATTTCGGCTGCGACCGGTGCCAGGATCGTCTACGTCAAAGCCGACCTCGCCAAGGTCGAGGATGCACAGAATGTCGTGCGCGCCTGTGACGAGACCTTCGGTCGTGTCGATGCGCTGGTCAATGCCGCCGCCATCACCGATCGCGGCACCATCCTCGACACCAGCCCGGAACTCTTCGACGCCATGTTCGCCGTCAATGTTCGCGCGCCGTTTTTCCTGATGCAGGAGGCGGTGAAGGTCATGCGCCGCGAAAAGATCGAGGGTACGATCGTCAATATCGGCTCGATGTCGGCCAAAGCCGGCCAGCCCTTCATCGCCGCCTATTGCGCCTCCAAGGGCGCGCTGGAAACGCTGACGAAGAACACCGCCTATGCGCTCCTGCGCAACCGCATCCGCGTCAATGGTCTGAACATCGGTTGGATGGCCTCTGAAGGCGAGGACCGCATTCAGCGCGAATATCACGATGCCCCGGCCGACTGGCTGGAGAAGGCGGCGGCAAGCCAGCCCTTCGGCCGCCTCGTCGATCCGCACGAGGTGGCGCGCGCCTGCGCTTACCTGTCGTCTTCCGAATCCGGCCTGATGACCGGCTCAGTCATCTGCTTCGACCAGTCGATCTGGGGCGCTTACGACGGCTCGCCGCATCCGGTCGCGGCCCTCTAGAGCCTTTCCTGGTCAGATTGCAGCATTCTGCCGGAGCAGGTTTTCGTCAGGGCAGAGGCGATTGGCGAAGGGCATACCTCTTGGTACGTCCGAGCCGATCGCCTCTGATCCTGGCGGAAAGATGCCCGGCCCTTCGGGTTGGCTGAAACGGGCCGGCTGATCGACCGGCCGGCTTGGCCGTAGAGCTTGGCTACGACGCGCGCCGGCCGGTCGATCATTCGACTCCGTTTGAGCCAACAGAATGCTTCAAGCTGACCAGGAAAGGCTATACGAAACCGGAGCCCGGCATTTCCATCGCCGGGCTCTGGCACCTCCAGCTTTTTGCCGCTAGGAAAAGAACGGCAGCATTCAGGGAGGAAACTGGCATGGGCGACAATCCGATTTATGAGATCCGCGACGAACGCTTCGGTGCAATGGTCATCGGCAGCGCCGGCCTCGAGGAGCTTTATTCCGGCTGCCGCTGGACGGAAGGCCCGGTCTGGTTTTCCGACCTGAACTGCCTTCTCTGGAGCGACATCCCGAATGAACGCATGATGCGCTGGACACCGGACGGTACGGTCTCTGTCTTCCGCTCGCCCTCCAACTACGTCAACGGCAATACCCGCGACCGGCAGGGCCGGCTGGTCTCCTGCGAACATGGCGGCCGCCGCGTCACCCGCACCGAGACGGACGGCACCATCACCGTTCTCGCCGACAGCTACCGGGGCAAGCGGCTGAACTCGCCGAACGACGTCGTCGTGCACTCCGACGGCGGGGTCTGGTTCACCGATCCGACCTACGGCATCCTGTCGGATTACGAGGGCCACAAGGCCGAGCCCGAGCAGCCGACGCGCAATGTCTATCGGATCGATCCGGCAAGCGGAGCGATCGACGCCGTCGTCGAGGATTTCATCCAGCCGAACGGCCTTGCCTTCTCGCCCGATGAGGCGAAGCTTTATGTTGCCGATTCCGGCTCCGCAAAACATGAAGTGCCGCGCCATATCCGCGTTTTCGACGTCATCGACGGCAGGGCGCTTGCCAACAGCCGCTATTTCTGCAGCCTCGATGTCGGCCATCCCGACGGTTTCCGTTTCGATGTAGTCGGCAATCTCTGGACGAGCGCCTCCGACGGCGTGCACTGCTTTTCGCCCGACGGAACCCTGCTCGGCAAGATCAGGGTACCGCAGACGGTGTCCAACCTCACCTTCGGCGGCCCCAAGAAAAACCGGCTCTTCATCACCGCGACGCGTTCGGTCTATTCGATCTATATCAAGACGACCGGCGCGCAATATCCATAGATCAGGCCTTCGCCTTGTCGGGGCGGCCGTGCAGCGGCTCGGCCCGGTGCCAGTTTTCCAGAATGCGGCCATCGGTGTGTTTCTGCCGCGCCCAGCGGATGCCGTTCGAGATCACCTTATGCACGGTCTTGTCGTGATAGATCGGGTAGGTCTCGTGGCCGGGGCTGAAAAAGAAGATGCGCCCGCGCCCGCGCTGGAAGGTACAGCCGCTGCGGAACACCTCGCCACCGGAATACCAGGATATGAACACAAGCTCGTCCGGCTGCGGAATATCGAAGGGCTCGCCATACATTTCCGAGGCATTGACCTCGAAATAGGGCGGCAGCCCCTCGGCGATCGGATGCGAGGGATTGACCACCCAGACGCGCTCCAGGTCGCCTTCCGGCGTCTCGCGCCAGGAAAGGTTGGCATTGGTCCCCATCAGCCGGCGGAAGAGCTTGGAATGATGGCCGGAATGCAGGACCAGCAGGCCCATGCCCTTCAGCACGCGCTGCTGCACGCGGTCGATCAGCCCGTCGCTGACCTCTTCATGCGCCATGTGCCCCCACCAGAGCAGCACGTCGGTATCATTGAGCACGGAATCCGGCAGCCCTTCATCCGGATCGTCTAGCGTACCGCGGCGAACCTCGAAATCGGGGTGGGCGATACCGGCAGCGATCGCTCCGTCGATACGATCAGGATAGATATCCTGAACTTCCTTGTGGACCTGCTCGTGGCGCCCTTCGTTCCAGATCGTGACCTTGATTGTCATGTCATTCCTCGATGTGTTTCAAGCGGTTGCCGAACGGATTACCCGGCCGGCGGAATCAAACAGATGGCAACCGGCGCGCTCGGCAGTCAGCGACACACGATCGCCCGGCCGCACCGCGATATCGCCTTCGGCGCGTACGACGATCGGCTGCTGCTGCGAACCGACTGTCAGATAGGTCTCCACGCCCAAACGCTCGACGATGACGACCTCGGCCGAAAAATCACCCTGCCCTTGGGGTGCGAGCTTCAGATGTTCCGGCCGAATGCCGAGCTTCGCCTCGCCCTGCTGCACGGCGCCATTGCCGTCTGAAAGGTCGATGGAAAGGCCGAGCGGGCTTTCCAGATGCACCTTGCCGCCATCCCGGCGCGTCGCCGTCATCGGCAGCACGTTCATCTTTGGCGAGCCGATGAAAGTTGCGACAAATTCGTTGTCCGGCTGATGGTAGAGATCCATCGGCGCGCCCTGTTGAGCGACGACGCCCTTGTTCAGCACGACGATGCGGTCCGCCATCGTCATCGCCTCCACCTGGTCGTGCGTGACGTAGACGACCGTCGCCTTCAGCTCGCGGTGCAGGCGTTGCAGCTCGGCGCGCATCTGCACGCGCAGCGCCGAATCGAGGTTCGACAGCGGTTCGTCGAACAGGATCAGCGCCGGTTTCTTGATGATGGCGCGGCCGATCGCCACGCGCTGGCGCTGGCCGCCGGAAAGGGCGGCCGGGCGGCGGTCGAGGTAGTCGGTGAGCTGCAGGATTTCGGCGACACCTTCCACCTGCCGGCGGATTTCCGCCTCCGGCACCTTCTTCAGGCTGAGCGAGAAGCCAATGTTTTCGGCAACGCTCATATGCGGATAGAGCGCATAGGACTGGAACACCATGGCAATGCCGCGCTTGTCGGGCGGCACGTCGTTGATGCGTTTGCCGTTGAGGATAAGGTCGCCGTCA
Organism: Rhizobium sp. CRRU65; assembly: GCF_048551595.1. Taxonomy (NCBI): domain Bacteria; kingdom Pseudomonadati; phylum Pseudomonadota; class Alphaproteobacteria; order Hyphomicrobiales; family Rhizobiaceae; genus Rhizobium; species Rhizobium sp. CRRU65. The sequence goes on from NZ_JBLYZH010000010.1 coordinate 261,827, forward strand.
TCGATGCCTTCGAGGCCGGCGATCATCCGCAGCAGCGTGGACTTGCCGCAGCCGGAGGGGCCGACGAAAACCGCGAATTCTCCGTCTTCCACGGTAATGTCGACGCCCTTGATGACCTCGAGCGCGCCGTAGAATTTGCGAACGTTTCTGAGATTGATCATCTGTTTCTCTTTCTTGATCTCAGCCCTTCACGCCGCCCGAAAACGTCTGGACGAGGAAGCGCCGCGCAAAACCGAAGGCGACGACGGCGGGCAGCAGATAGATGAATGCCAGCGCGGTCAGCAGGCCGTAATCGATCTCGTTGATGCGCAGGAAGGCGCGGAAGAGACCGAGCGGCAGCGTCTGCAGCTCCGGCGACGACAGGAGGATCAGCGGCAGCAGGAAATCGCCCCAGGCCGACATGAAGGCGAAAAGCCCGGCCGCAGCCAGCCCCGGCAGCGCCAGCGGGATCAGCACCCGGCGGATGCGCTGGGTGAGTGTTGCCCCATCCATCAGCGCCGCCTCCTCGTAGTCCCTCGGCAGCCCATCGAAGAAGGTCTTCATGATCCAGAGCGCCAGCGGCAATTGCATTGTCGCAAGCACCAGGATCAGCCCGAGATACCCGTCGATGAAGCCGGTCCAGCGCATGATGTCACGCGTATAGCTGCCGAAGATCGGCCTGAGCACCGCCGCTTCCGCATTGTTCAACGTCAGCAGGAATTTATAGAGCGGCACGACCAGCGCCGTCGGCGGCAGCACCCGGATGAGCAGGATTGCGTAGAGGAAAGGCAGCTTCCACCAGGCCCGGGTGCGCGACAGCGCATAACCGCCGAGCCCCGAAAGCACCATGACGAGCAGCGTCGCGCTAGCGACCACGAAGAGCGAATTGAACAGCCACTTCGCCCCGTCTTCCTTGGTGAAGACCCTGATATAGTTGGCGAAGGTCCACTGCTCCGGCCAATGCAGGAAGAGCTGCGCATTGCCGTCGAGAGAGGCAAGCAGCACCCAGAAGAAAGGTACCGCGCAGAAGATCGAGATCAGCGACAGCGTCGCATAGGCGATGAGGTCGGACCGACCTTTGTTTGCAGTTTCGCTCGGGGAAACGACGGCCATGTCAGACCTCCACCTTCATGGCCCGGACATAGGCGATACCTAATATCAGTGAGATGACGAGCGCGACGACGGCGACCGCAGCACCATAGCCCAGCTGGAACGCCGTGAAGGACTGGTTGTAGATATAGATGCTGACGACCTCGGTCGCCCCGCCCGGCCCGCCGCGCGTCAGCGCATAGACGAGGCCGAAGACGGCGATGGTGGAGACGGCCGAAATCAGCATATAGAGCAGGATCGTCGGCATCATCAGCGGCAGGGTGATGCGTCGGAACATCTGCGACGGTGTCGCGCCGTCCATGCGGGCCGCCTCGTAGATCTCCGCTGGAATGGTGCTGAGGCCGGCCGTTAATAGGATCATCGCCGTTGCGATGCCGCGCCAGGTGTTGACGACGATGATCATCGACAGCGGGAAGACCTGCAGCCAGTCCGCCGGCGTGATGCCGAAGAAGCTGACGATGCGGCTGAGTGTGGCATTGTCGCCGCCCGCCAGCATCGAGATCCACATGAAACCGGCGACGACTTCAGGGGCCGCGTTCGGCAACAGGATGATCGACGAGAACACCCGCCGAAAGCGGATCGGCCGGCGCAGCGCAATTGCCGAGATCAGGCCGAGCACGAACTGGCCGATCACCGCCGAACCGATGACGAAGACGAAGGTGACGAACAGCGAATTCCAGAACTTCGCGTCGTTGAAGAGCCGCGTATAGTTCCTGAAACCGACGAAACGGGGCCGAAGGGCCGCAGCCCCGGTCAGCGCCTCATTGGTGAAGCTCAGATAGATCGAATAGAGGGCCGGATAGATGACGAAGGCCAGAAGCAGCACCAGCGAGGGCAGCAGGATCAGCAGCCATTGCCGCTCGGCGCGCTTTTCATGAGAGTTTCGGGCCATGGAAGCTCACAAACCTTATCGATGGAACCGGCTTATCGAATGAAAGCGGGAAGACGCGGGCGTTGGCGCCGCGTCCCCGTCGTGGCGGAAGAGAGGGTGCCGGAGCTTACTTGACCATGTCGTCGCCGAGCGTTTCCTTGACGTAGTCGACAAGGATCTTCTGGGCGCCGGCGGCATCGGTTTCCTTGCGCAGCAGCGCTTCGGTGGCCCGCGCGACCCCTTCCGAGACCGTACCGAAACCAGAGGCCTGCTTCAGGAACACGCCGTTCCCGGCCGCAGCATGGATCGGAACCAGTTCCGTCAGCTTCTGGAACTCGGCATTGTCAGCCGCATCCTTGCTGGCCGGGATGTTGCCGATGCGGGCGGCGTAGGAAACCTGCGTCTCGATCGAGCCGATCTCCATCAGCGCCTTGATTGCCAGTTCGGTATTGGCCGACTTGGAATTGACGGCCCACGGCGCAGCGAGATTGGCAAGCACATACTGGCCGCTGCTCTGGCCGGGAACCGTCCAGGTGCCGACCACCTTCGTCACGTCAGGGATCGGGTTCTTGCTTTCGCGACCCCAGTCGAAAATATAGCACCAGGAGCCGCAGGTAGTCGCGGCGAGCTTGCCTTCCGGGAACATCTGGTACTTCGGCACGACCCAGGGCTCGGGTCCGAGCAGCGGCTGCGTCGGCATCAGATCCTTGTCGATCAGTTCCTTGTAGACGTTGAAGACATCCTTGATGCCTTCGCCATTCAGATCGAGCTTGCCGTCGGCATCGACCAGCTGCGGCGTCTTGGAACCGACGAGCAGATGCTGGAAACCTTCGTCGAAGGCACCGCTTCCCCAGGAAACGCCGGCCGGAAAGAGTAGGCCGTAGGCGCCGGTCTTCTGCTTGATCTCGGCCGCGCGGTCGAGAAGTTCCTGCCAGGTCTTCGGCTGTTCGGTGGAGATGCCGGCTTTTTCGAGAACGTCCTTGCGGTAATAGATTTCCTGAATGCCGAGCATGAACGGCATCACATAGGTTTCACCATCCGGGCTGACGGCAAGCTCCTTGGCGACGTCATAGAGGTTGGCGTAGCCGTCCCAGGCCTTGAACTCCTTGGTAACAGGCGCGAGGTAACCGGCTTCCACCATGTCGGCGACCGCAGCCGTCGTCGGGATGGAGAACAGGTCGGGCGCGTTGCCGGCGCCGAGCTCGGTCAGGAGTTTCGTCAGGTAGTCCTTGTCGGGCGCCGGATATTCGATGACCTCGACGGTGACGCCATATTTCTTTTCGATCCGCTCGACCGTCGACTTCATCGCGTCGATGCCGGCCTGACCATGATTTGCAATTCGGATTGTTTCTGCCTGTGCCAGCGTCGAAACCGCGCTCAGCAGAATGGCGCATAGGCCGCCAAGAACCATTTTCTTCAACGGAAGTCCTCCCTTTTGTAGAGACACGGCGCCCTCCAGCACCGGTCGTGAAAATGTACACGCATTCCGAATGCTGACAAGACGGTTTTTGAAAAGATTCCATAGTTAGCTTTAATATACTGATATTACTTATTTATTTAGATATTGCCATCGTCATACAGTTTGTGTAATCGTGTGCACAATGTATTCAGGGAGGAATTTCATGTCTGAGAAATTGCGCCTCGGCGTCATCGGCGCTGGCTTGAAGGCGGCGGAATATGCCGAGAGCTGGGTCAAGATGCCGGAGATCGAATTCGCTGCTCTCGCCGACACCACGGCGGCGTCGCGCCAGCGCCTGATCGACGTCTGCCTCGCCGCCGGCGCACCAGAACCGAGGAGCTTCGAGGATTATCGCCAGATGCTCGCGGAATGCCGGGACGAACTCGACATCGTCTACGTCTCGACCCCGCATGCCTTCCATGCCGAGCAGGCAACTGCCGTCGCCGAGGCTGGCCTCGATCTCTTCCTGGAAAAGCCGATGGTGACGACGGTTGCTGAGGCCGAGAGGCTGATCGCCGCACAGAAAAATAGCGGCGTCACCATCGTCACCGCCTTCCAGGGCGGCCTGTCGCCGCTGGTGCTCGACACGCGCCGGCGGGCCCTCATCGGCGAATTCGGCGAGTTGATCGCCATATCGGGCATGATCTGGGAAAGCTGGTCGTCCAATTACGACGGCCATTGGAAGCAGCAGCCTGACATCTCCGGCGGCGGCTTCATGTTCGATACCGGCGCCCATATGATGAACACCGTCTGCCTGCTCGCCAATTCGGACTTCGACAGTGTGTCCGCCTATATGAACAACCACGGCAGACAGGTCGATATCACCACGGCCGTCTCCGCCCGGCTGAAGAACGGCGCGCTGGCGACATTGACGGCCGCCGGCGAAGGACCTCCGGGCTGCGCTTCCTACATCACCTTCTTCTATTCGAAGGCGATCGTGCGCATCGACGCCTGGGGTGGCTGGCGCGAGATCAGTATCGGGCGGACCGCCGAGCCGCGCGAGGAAGCCGAGATTCTCGGCAACCCGATGAAGAATTTCCTCGCCATTCGCGAGGGAAAGATGGAAAACTCCGGCTCCGTTGAAATGGGCCTCAGATTCGCTAGGCTATGGGATGCAATCAAGGAATCGGCAGCGGCCGACGGCGCTTCCGTCAGGATCGTCGCCCAATAGGCGCTGAAGATGAGCGGAATGAACAGACGGCGGATCACTTCGAAGGAACTGGCGAAACTCGCCGGCGTCTCTTCCGCCACCATTTCCCGCGCCTTCTCGCCGGATTCGCGCATCGGCAGCGCCACGCGCGACCGCATCCTCGCCGTCGCCCGTGAACATGGCTACCAGCCGAACGCGATCGCCCGCTCGCTGAACAACCAGCGCTCGCGGCTCGTCGCCCTCGTCGTCAATGCGATCGGCAACCCTTGCGAGGCTGAGGAGCAACAGCTTCTCGTCCACCGCCTGCAGGCCAGACAATTGCTGCCGATCATCCTCTGCTGCGCCGATCATTCCGACCGGCTGCAACTGATGCGCCTTGCATCCACCTATCAGGTCGATCACGTCGTCGTCTTCTCCGACATGGTGTCGATGCAAGATGCGGTCGACATCTTCCACACGACGAAGCCGATCATCGTCTCCTTCGAGCCGCTCGACAACGAAAACGTCTCCAGCATCCGCATCGACGGCGCTGAGGCGGCCGACGAGATCATCGATAAGATCGTCCGCGACGGCAAGAAGCGTTTTGCCTACCTTTCCGGCACCAATTCAAGCTGGATCGACAAGCTCCGGCGAAAATGGTTCGTCGATGCGCTAGCCAAGCGCGGACTTGCTTTCGAGGCACAGGCCTTCGGTGACTACTCCTATGATTCCGGCTTCAAGGAAGCCGTGCTCCTGCTGCACCGGGATAAGGTCGACGCCATCATCTGCGGCAACGACGTCATGGCGATCGGCGCACGCGATGCGGCCCGCCGGGTGCTCGGCAAGAACACCCCTGATGATATCGCCATCGTCGGCCAGGACGGCATCGCCATGGCTGCCTGGGATTGCAACGACCTGACCACACTGAGCCTGAATCACGTCGCCTTCATCGATGCCGTCGTCGAATTGATCGAACGGCATGACGCCGAGATCGAAGGCCCGCACAGCATCACGCTCACCTGCACCGCCCGCTGGGGCTCGACCGCCTGAAGCATGTTGCCTGGAAGTGCACAGCGGTTGCGGGGTGACGACATGCATGAAAAAAGCTAAAGCGCGTCGCATGAATCGAATTCGCTGTGACGTATTTTAGCGGCTCGCTCATCCATTGCGTCCAGGAGGAATACCGATGACCAGATTTTCACGCGCCGAGAGGCGCCGCAATGTCCCTGATGTCGTAACCTGGAGAGCCTGAAATGCGTTCCGTCGTTTCCTTCAACGAAGGCTGGAGTTTCCATGAGGGCTTCGGCCAGCGTTTGCTCGAAGCTTTCGATGCCGCCAAGTCGGTCAGCCTGCCGCATACCGCCGTCGAACTGCCCTTCAGCTATTTCGACGAGACCAGCTATCAGCGCGCCTTCACCTATCAGAAGGTGCTGCGCTGGCTGCCGGAATTCGAGGGCCGCGAGGTTTCGCTCGTCTTCGATGCCGCCATGGCCGACAGCGTCGTCTATCTGAACGGCGAAGAAATCATTGCCCATAAGGACGGATACACGCCCTTCGAGGCCCGCCTCACCGGCAAGCTCGTCAAGGGCGAGAACCTCGTCACCGTCAAGATCGACGGCAGCGAGAACCCTGACATTCCGCCTTTCGGCGGCCGCATCGATTATCTGACCTATGCCGGCATCTACCGCGATGTCTGGCTGAAGGTCACCGACCCGGTCTCGATCCGCAATCTCAAGATCGAAACCACTGACGTTCTTCGCCCGGAGAAATCGGCGACCATCCGCGTCGACATCGCCAATCCCGAGGGCCGCAGCTTCTCGGCGACCGTCACTGCCACGCTGAAACAGGCCGACGGCACGGTGGTCGCCACTGCCGCGACCGAAACGATTGGCAGCCGCACCACGCTCTCCTTTGGCGGCCTCACCGGCATCGCCCTCTGGGACATCACCGATCCCACGCTCTATGACGTCACCGTCGAGCTCAGGACCGAACACGGCTCCGACCGTATTTCCACCCGGTTCGGCTTCCGCACCGCCGAATTCACGCCGGAAGGGTTTCTACTCAACGGCAAGCCGCTGAAGCTGCGCGGCCTCAACCGTCACCAGGCCTTCCCCTATGTCGGTTATGCCGCCGGCCGCTCCGCCCAGGAGCGTGACGCCGACATCATGAAGACGGTGCTGAAGTGCAACATCGTCCGCACCTCGCATTATCCGCAGTCGAAATGGTTCCTCGACCGATGCGACGCAATCGGCCTACTGGTTTTCGAGGAGATCCCCGGCTGGCAGCATATCGGCGATGCCGACTGGCAACAGGAATCGATCGAAAACGTCCGCCGTATGATCGAGCGCGACTGGAACCATCCCTCGATCATCATCTGGGGCGTGCGCATCAACGAATCGCAGGATAGTCACGATTTCTACGCCGAGACCAATCGGTTGGCCCGCGAACTCGACAGCACCCGCCAGACCGGCGGCGTGCGTTATCTCACCGAGAGCGAGTTGCTCGAAGACGTCTACACGATGAACGACTTCATCCTCGGCAATGAAGAGCTGCCGGGCGCCAACCGCCCGCGCACAGCGCTACGCGCGCAGCAGGAAAATACCGGACTGTCGCACAAGGTGCCGTACCTCATCACCGAGTTCAACGGCCACATGCACCCGACGAAGATCTATGACCAGGAGCAGCGTCAGGCCGAGCATGTGCGCCGTCACCTGGAAGTGCTGAATGCCGCCTATGGCGATCCTGATATCTCCGGCGCCATCGGCTGGTGCATGTTCGATTACAACACCCACAAGGATTTCGGCTCCGGCGACCGCATCTGCTATCACGGCGTCATGGACATGTTCCGCGAGCCGAAATTCGCGGCCTATGCCTATATCAGCCAGTGCGACCCTTCCGAGGAGATCGTCATGAAGCCCGCGACCTTCTGGGCCCGCGGCGAACGCAATATCGGCGGCGTGCTGCCGCTGATCATCCTGACCAACTGCGACGAGGTGGAGCTGCAATATGGCGGGCTTTCAAAGCGCATCGGTCCGGATCGCGAGAACTACCCGCATCTGCCGCACCCGCCCGTCGTGCTCGACCATCGGCACTTTACCGCCGATGAGCTCGGCACCTGGGGTCTCGAATGGATCGACGGCACCTTCACCGGCTATATCGGCGGCGAGCCGGTGGCCAGCCTGACGCTGGCGGCCGATCCATTGCCGACGACCCTGGAAGTCGTTGCCGATAGCCCCACGTTGAAAGCCCGCGAACGCGACAGCACGCGCGTCGTCATCCGCGCCCTCGACCAGCGCGGCCAGCGCCTGCCTTTCATGAACGATAGCATTTCGCTGAAGGTGCACGGCCCGGCAAGGATCGTCGGCCCGACCAGCGTGCCACTGCAGGGCGGCACCGCCGGCTTCTGGTTGGAGGCCACGGGGTTCACGGGCGAGATCACCGTCGAAGCGGTTTCCACGCGGTTCGCGCCGGTGTCGCTCAGTGTGACAGCTGCCTAGCGCACAACCCCGAAAATCGAAATCGATTTTCGGAAAGGATTATGTGCAAACTCAAATTGTTAGAGCGTCCCTAGCGCGTCTTATAGACGCGCGGCGCTCTAATGACTGTTACGAAATCCTGAGCTGGCTCTCGGGATCGAAGAAGACGGCCTTGTCGAGGTTGAATGCGAGGCGGGTGTTTTGTCCTGGAGCGATGCCGGTATCGGCGCGCAGGCGGGCGACGACGGATTTACCGCCGAGCTTGGTGACGGCGAAGGTGTCGGAGCCGGCCGGTTCCACCACCTCGA
>NZ_JBLYZH010000011.1:0-252029 GCF_048551595.1 Rhizobium sp. CRRU65
GCTCTGGGCCAGTGCGGGGAGAGGCATGAATGCGGCAATACAGCCAAGCACCACCATCTGTCGAAGCGCGTAAGTCATACCGGTCCTCCAATCTCGACGGCCGATTCACTGCCGCCAACCTCAAGATGAAGTGATGCTGTTCATGTCTTGCTGCTTTGAACGAGGGCCTCTGCCCCCATGATTCCCCCGGCGTTCAATCCCTTGGAAAAGGAAGGCCGGCACGCAATGCACATCCGAAAAATCGTAACCCTATGGAATTGGACTATAAACGGCAGCGGCGAAAAATTGCAAATGCCAATTGGTAACGGTTCCGGAATCCATCAAAACTTCACAGAAGGCATCAGCTCTCGACGATCTCGTCTCTGCCGGGCGGCAGGGCGGCGAGTTCGGCCCAGTCGAGCTCCTGTTCCAGCATGTGAAAGACATCGTCGTCGATCTCGTCGGCGCGGCGCATCGCCGCCAGTCTGCGGCGTTTGGCGACGATGACGTTGCGGCGCTGCTTGTCGAGCCTGCTGACCTCGCGCGGGTGTTTCCCGTCAGCGGTGATTTCGCGTTCGGAAGTGTAGACGTCGCGGAGGATGCGAGTGGATTTGTCCTCGCCGCCGGCGAGTTCGGCAAGGGCCGCATCGATCAACGTGACGCGGGCCCTGGCGAGGTCGCGATCCAGGGAGGTGTCCGGATCGAATTTCAGGAAACGGATCAGCGGCCCGAGCGTCAGGCCCTGGACAATGAGCGTGCCGAGAACGACGGCGAGCGCGCAGAGCAGGATGATGTCGCGATCGGGGAAGTCGATCGGCAAAGCGAGCGCGGTCGCCAGCGTGACGAGGCCGCGCATGCCGCACCAGCCGGCAAGCAGGCTGGTCGCGAAGGTCGGAACGGCTTGTGTCGTGCGTCCGCGCGCGGCGAGAAAGTTGATGACGCGGTTATAGAAGAGCACCCAGGCCAGGCGGACGACGATGACGGTGACGAAGACCATGGCGGCGAAAGTGATCGCGAAATTCAGACGGCCGGGATCGAGGTCGAGGACGATCTGACGGGCCTGCAGGCCCATCAGCAGGAAAGCGAGCACGTTGAGCAGAAAGACTGCGGCTTCCCAGACCGAATAGGAATGAATGCGGTGGCGGGCCGTCTGCCGCTCGGGCATGTAGCGGGCAATCACCATCGCATAGACGACGATCGCCAGAATTGCCGAAAGGTGCAGCCGCTCGGCGATGATCCAGGTGCCGAAGGTGGCGACGAATTCGAGCAGGGTGCCGCCGAGCGTGCCGGCAAGCCTCAGGCCGACGACCATGTAGAGACGGCCCATGAGATAGCCGAGGATGAGGCCGCCAGGCACGGCGAGCGCCAGCTCCGCCAGGGCGCCGGCGAAGAAGGCGGGACTTGCGGCGGCTGCCACCGCAGCGCTGAAGATCAGTAGCGCCACGGCGTCGTTCAGGAGGCTTTCACCCTTCAGGATCACATAGGTTTGGCGCGGCAGGGTGAAGCGGTCGAGCATGGCGGTCGCGGCTGCCGCATCCGGCGGCGCGACGATGGCGCCGAGTGCCACGGCTGCGGCAAGCGGCAGGCCGGCCATCGTCACGCTGACGGTGGCGACGGCTGCGGCCGTCAGGATCACGGCAATGGCGGCGAGCGAGAATAACGGCAGCCAGTTGCGCCTCAACGTCCTCGGCGGCAGATCATAGGCGGCGTCGAAGAGCACGGGCGCGATCAGCAGCGCCAGCGCCAGCTCGGGATCGATCGCGACCTCCGGCGCCCAGGGCACGGCCGCGACGATGACGCCGGCGATCGCCAGCATTGTCGGATAAGGGATCCGGAACTTCCTGGAGAATTGCAGAAAGACGATCGCCACCAGCAGCAGCGTCAGCATGCTTTCGAAGAACGCCATAGAGCTCCCCAATGCGCACCTCCGGCGGAGGCTGTTCCTGCCGCAGAATTAGGGCGGAACTCGGCTGCGGCTACTGTCGGCGCCTGCAAGCGGCGAAAGGAGGAACCGTAGGATATGTTTGACCTGATCTGCGGCATTTTAGCCGCCGCTGCTGAATCTGCCGTCCATACCCTTGTGCGGCGCGCATGCTCAATATATCTACTGATATTATAAGTATGCTTATAAATAATGGTTACAGGTTTTCATGAACGCCACTCCGACCCTCGGTTTCCTTCTCCACGACGTCGCACGGCTGCTGCGCAAGCGGTTCGAGCAGCGCGCGAAGTGCCTTGGGCTGACCCGGTCGCAATGGCAGACGCTTGCCTATCTCTCGAACAATGAAGGCATCCATCAGGGCGGCCTTGCCGAAATCCTGGAAGTCGAGCCGATCACGCTGGTGCGCATTCTCGACAAGCTCGCCGAGCGCGGGCTGATCGAGCGCCGCCAGCACCCGACCGACCGGCGCATCTGGCTGCTCTATATGCGCGACGAGGCGCACCCGTTGCTCGCCGAAATGCGCGAGCTCGGCGACACCACCCGCGCAGAAGCGTTGCAAGGCGTTTCGGCCGAGCAGCGCGAGCTGCTTTTCCACATCCTATCCGTAATGAAGACGAACCTGGTTCAGGCATGCCGGAGCCCGGTTGACGAGAATGAGACGAACGATGGCTGATCAATCCCCCCTCCGCGTCGTTGCCGACGCCAATACCAAGACCAATACCAAGACCAAGACCAAGACTCCTGTCGAAGGAAACGAAGCGAAACAGCAGGAAACGGTAGCCGAAGCGCCTTCATCCAATTCAGCGCCGGCTGCCGCCGTGGCTGCGCCTGGCGGCAACAAGGTCCGCCGCCGGCGCAGTCCCACGCGGCCGATCCTGTTTGCCCTGCTGCCGGTGGCGCTCGTCGTCGGCGGTTATTATTACGTCAATGGCGGCCAGGTGATGTCGACCGACAACGCCTATATCCAGGCCGACATGGTCGGGCTTACCACCGATGTCTCGGGTATCGTCGACCGGATCAACGTGCATGAGAACGAGGCGGTCAAGGCGGGACAGGTGCTCTTCAGCCTGCGGTCGGATTCTTTCAAGATCGCGCTCGATGGCGCCAAGGCGCAGCTCGGCGCGCAGCGCAACCAGATCATGAATCTTAAGGCCAGCTATCAGCAGTCGCTTGCCGAGATCACGCAGGCGCAAGCCGATCTGCCCTATTATCAGGATCAGTTCGACCGGCAGCAAAACCTCGTCAACAACGGCAGCGCGACGCAGTCGGCCTATGACGAAGCCAAGCACAATCTGGAAGCCGCGCAGCAGAAGGTTGCCGTCGCCAAGGCGGAAGCCGCAACGACACTCGCCCAGCTCGGCGGCAATGCCGACCAGCCGGTCGAGGAAAACCCGCTCTACCTGCAGGCCAAGTCGAATGTCGACAATGCCCAGCGCGAACTCGACCACAGCGTCGTCAAGGCACCGTTCGACGGCATCGTCACCAATGTCAACGCGCTGCAGGTGGGTTCCTACCTGCAGGCTTCGCAACAGGCCTTCTCGCTTGTTGCCACCGACCATCTGTGGATCGCCGCCAGCCCGAAGGAAACCGAACTTACCTATGTCAAGCCCGGCCAGACGGCCGATATCTATGTCGACACCTATCCCGGCGTGACATGGAAGGGCAAGGTCGAGAGCATCAGCCCGGCCTCCGGCTCCAGCTTTTCGCTGCTGCCGGCGCAGAACACCACGGGCAACTGGGTGAAGGTCGTCCAGCGCATTCCGATGCGCGTCAGCATCGAGGACACCGAAGGCAAGCCGCCGCTGCGCGTCGGCATGAGCACGGTGGTCGATGTCGAGACCGGCCATGCCCGCGGCCTGCCTGATTTCGTCAACAAGCTTCTGGGCCGGCCTCAGGGCAAGGATCATGAGTAACGCTGCCGCTTCTCCGGCGACGCCGATTGCCAATCGCGGTGCGATCACGGCCTGCGTCATTCTCGCCGTCATCATGCAGGCGCTGGACACGACGATCGCCAACGTGGCGCTGCCCTATATCCAGGGCAGCGTGTCGGCCTCTGCCGACCAGATCAACTGGGTGCTGACCTCCTATATCGTCGCGGCGGCCATCATGACGCCGCCGTCGGGCTTTCTTGCCGCCAAGTTCGGCCGCAAACGCGTGCTGCTCGTCGCCATTGCCGGCTTCGTGGCGGCCTCCGTTCTCTGTGGCCTGGCGCAATCGCTGAACCAGATCGTCGCCTTCCGTCTGCTGCAGGGCCTGTTTGGGGCATCGCTGGTGCCGCTTTCCCAGGGCATCCTCCTCGACATCTATACGGTCGAGGAGCGCGGCTCGGCGATGGCCCTTTTCGGCGTCTCGGTCATGGTCGGGCCGGTGCTTGGGCCCGTCATCGGCGGCTGGTTGACCGACAATATTAGCTGGCGCTGGGTGTTTTATATCAACGTGCCGATCGGCGCGCTGGCCTTCATGGGCATTGTCGTCTACGTCACCGAGACCAAGAGGGATCTGCTCGCCAAACTGGACTGGTTCGGCTTCGGGATGATGAGCCTCGGCATCGCCGCGCTGCAGCTCTTCCTCGACCGCGGCGAGCAGCTCGACTGGTTCTCTTCCGGTGAGATCATGCTCGAGGCGTTGATCTGCGCCTCAGCCTTCTATCTGCTGATCGTGCATACTCTGACGGCGGAGAAATCCTTCGTGAACCCGAAGCTGTTCCTCGATCAAAACTTCTCGATCAGCATGATCTTCATCTTCGTGGTCGGCATTACCTATCTCGCCTCACTGGCGCTGATGACGCCCTATCTGCAGACGCTGATGGGCTATCCCGTTATCACAGCCGGCATCGTCATGGGGCCGCGCGGGCTCGGCACCATGCTCTGCATGTTCATCGTCGGGCGGCTGGTCGGCAAGGTCGATACGCGCGCGTTGCTGGCGCTCGGCCTGGGGCTCACCGCATGGGCGATGTATGACATGACCGGCTGGACACCCGACGTCTCGCAATGGACGATCGTCTCGGTCGGCTTCATCCAGGGCGCCGGCCTCGGCTTTCTGTTCGTGCCGCTGACGACGATCGCTTTTTCCACGCTGCCCGCCCATATGCGCGGCGACGGCACCGGTCTCTACAACCTGTCGCGAAACATCGGCTCGGCGGTCGGCATCTCGATCGTCTCGGCGCTGATCGTCGAGAACACGCAGAGCAATCATGAATCGATCGCGGCCTATGTGACGCCGTTTAACCACGCCTTCAATGCGGTGGCGGCGCAGGGGCTGAGCCCGGTGACGGCGGCCGGCCGTGCTTCGCTCAACGAGATCATCACGCTGCAAGCGACGATCATCGCCTACATGGACGATTTCAAGCTGCTGATGCTGATGTCGCTTGCGGTCATTCCGCTGGTGCTGCTGCTGCGCAAGCCGAAGGCAGCACCCGCCGTCGACCACAGCGCCGTCATGGAATGAACTCCAGATTCGCGCAATTCCGGACGAAAAACCGCTTCGCACTTTTCCTGGAATTTTCTTATAAATTAAATAGTTGGAGCATGATGTCGCGCGAAAACCGCTTACACTTTTCGGCATCATGCTCTAGCGAAACGGCTTGCTGAGAAAACGCGATCCCTGAATGCCGAAGCGCCATGGTGCTTCGGCATTTTTCGTGATGCCGATGCGTTTTCCCGAGACGATCGGCACCGGGGCCGACGGCGCGATCGCATAGGGCGGGCGGTCGAGCAGCTGGTCATTGATCCCGATATCGATGCCGAGCGCCTGGCAGAGCTTGCCGGGGCCGCTGCAGAGCGACGTCAGCATATCAGTGCCGCGCCGCTCCATCATCCGAGGGATTCCCGTTTCCGGCTCCAGGGCGCGGATGAGTGCAGCCGAGCCCGGATGGCAGACGAAATTCAGGCACCAGTACATGCCGTAAATGCGGTAGATGTAGACATTGCCCGGCTTGCCGTACATGGCGCCATTGCGCTTGGTCGGGCCGCGGAAGCTGTGCGAGGCCTCGTCATCCGGGAAATAGGCTTCGGTCTCGGTGATGCGCCCGCCGACGCCGTCCACGGTCAGCTGGCAGCCGAGCAGGTCGCGAGAGACGGTGATCGCATCGCGCTTGAAAAATTTCCGGAGGCTTTCGCCCGTAAGGGGGCCGGCGCCGACCGCGCCTGATATCGTTCCACCGTCGGTCATATCAGACGCAGATAACATTCAGCGCGCTCACCGTCATCCCGAAACCGTTTCATGCGTTTGCGCGATAGGGATCAGCGGCCGGCATTCGGATCGCGCATCGGGATCGAGGATGATGTGACCGAGACCGGGTCGCTCGCCGGGAAGGAATCTTCCAGGCCCTCTTCCAGCTCTTCTTCGAGCAAAGCAGGATCCTTGCTGCGCGCGCCGTCGCCATGGGCAGGTTCGATCGCTGCGGCAAGCAGGGCCTTGGCACGCAAGACGGCGTTTTCCGACGTCAGCTCAGGCGTGCTGCGCAGCGTCACGGCAATGCTGTCTTCGCCTTCGCCGCCGAATTCGACGACGAAGCCGTCTTCCGTCTGGTAGACGGTGATATCGTTGAGTGCCATGGCCGTTCTCCAAGGGCGCTCATATTAGCAAGGCGCGTTTTAGTGAAGCGCGTTTTCGGAATTTTGTCGAGCGAAGACCTTCACCAGCCAGTCGATGAAGACGCGCACGCGCGGCGAAAGCTGGCGGTTGCGGGGGTAGAGCAGGGAAACCGGTGTCGGAGTCAGCGGAAAATCCTGCAATACATGGATCAGCGTTCCCTCGGCCAGGTCTTTTTCAGCGTGATAGCGCGGGATCTGAATCATGCCGAGGCCCATCCTCGCCGCTGAAATATAGCTTTCGGCGGCGTTGACCGCGACGGTAGCGGGAATGGAAACGTCACGCACCGTGCCGTCGACGATGAATTCGAGCGGCAGCAGGCTGCCCGTGCTGCTTGAACGGAAGCCGATCATACGATGGCCGGCAAGCCGGTCGGGATGCTGGGGCAGGCCACGGGTGGTGATATAATCGGGAGAGGCGAGTGTAACCTCATCAAGCATGGCGACGCGCCGGGCGACCATGTCGCTGTCTTGCGGCGTGCCGACGCGCAGCACGCAATCGATGCCTTCGCGCACGAGATCGACTAGCCGGTCGCCCTCGCTCATGTAGAATTCAATCTCAGGATAGGTCTCCAGGAAGGACGGCAGGCTCGGCAGTACGAAATGGCGAGCGAGCGTGCCGTGTACGTCGACACGCAGCATGCCCTTCGGCTTGGCGCCGGCAAAGGCGCCTTCGGCATCCTCGATATCGGCAAGGATCGACAGGCAGCGTTGGTAATAGGCCTCGCCGTCAAGCGTCGGACTGACATGGCGTGTCGTGCGCTGGAGCAGGCGCACGCCGAGGCGGGCTTCGAGCTGCTTTATCGCGTCGGTGACGGTCGAGCGCGGCAGGCCTGTGTCTTCGGCGGCAAGCGTGAAGCTGCGGCGTTCCACGACACGGCAAAACACGCGCATGGCATCAAATCTGTCCATCTGTTTGTTCGTCAATCCCGGATAGTGATGCCGAAGAATGCATGATTATCCGCAGAATGAACAGGTGTATCTTCTCCCCATCGAAAACGCGCTGCGGCGCAGGATGTAGGAGAAGGACAATGGCTTCCAACGAAAACGGCAAGGTGGCACTGGTCACCGGCGCTTCCCGCGGCATTGGAGCGGCAGTCGCCCGACGCCTCGCCAATGACGGTTTCACCGTCGTCATCAACTATTCCGGCAATGCCGCTCCGGCCGAGGAACTGGTAAAGGAGATCGAGCAGGCCGGCGGCAAGGCGCTGACGGCGAAAGCCGATGTCAGCGATGCCGAGGCCGTCCGCCGCATGTTCGATGCCGCGGAAACCGCCTTCGGCGGCGTCGACGTGCTGGTCAACAATGCCGGCATCATGATGCTCTCCCCGCTCGCCGAGGCCGATGACGCCAATTTCGATCGGCAGATCGGCGTCAATCTGAAGGGCACCTTCAATACGTTGCGCGAGGCAGCCAAGCGTCTGCGCGACGGCGGACGGGTCGTCAACTTCTCGACCTCAGTCGTCGGCCTGAAGCTCGAAACCTACGGCGTCTATGCCGCGACCAAGGCTGCCGTGGAAACGCTGACGGCGATCATGGCCAAGGAGATGCGCGGCCGCAACATCACCGTCAACGCCGTCGCGCCCGGTCCTGTCGCCACCGACCTTTTCCTCAACGGCAAGTCGGACGAACTCATCGCCCGCACGGCGAAGATGAACCCGCTGGAACGCCTCGGCACACCGGAAGACATCGCATCTGCAGTTGCCTTCCTCGCCGGCCCGGACGGCGGCTGGATCAACGGCCAGACGCTGCGCGCCAATGGCGGCGTGATCTGACGAAAGACCGGCGGCGGTCTCCAGGCTGCCGCCAACTCAAAGTTTCCACTTCAAGCAACCCCAATCGAATCCAGAAGGAATAGGACCATGAGCAAACAAGTCATCGTCATCACCGGCGCTTCCAGCGGTTTCGGCGCGCTCACCGCCCGCGCCCTCGCCAAGGCCGGCCATACCGTCTATGCCGGCATGCGCGCCACGGAAGGCCGCAACGCTCCGGCCATCGCCGATGCGGCTGAATTTGCCAGGAACAACAACGTCGATCTGCGCTCGGTCGAACTCGATGTCGCCTCCGACGCGTCGGTTGTATCAGGTATCGCCAGGATCATCGCCGATGCGGGCCGCCTCGATGTCATCATTCACAATGCCGGCCATATGTCCTTCGGCCCGGCCGAAGCCTTCACGCCGGAACAGTTCGCTGAGCTCTTCGACATCAACGTGCTCTCCACCCAGCGCGTCAACCGCGCGGCACTTCCGCATCTGCGCAGGCAAGGCAGGGGCCTGGTGGTCTGGGTATCGTCGTCGAGCAGCCGCGGCGGCACGCCTCCCTACCTCTCGCCCTATTTTGCCGCCAAGGCGGCGATGGATTCACTTGCCGTCTCCTATGCCGGCGAGCTGACCCGCTGGGGCATCGAGACCTCGATTATCGTGCCCGGCGCCTTCACCAAGGGCACCAACCATTTCGCCCATTCCGGTTCGCCTGATGATACCGCCCGCGCCGCCGAATACAATGAAGGACCCTACAAGGGCGTGCCGGAACAGGCGCTGCAGGGCCTGGCAGCGCTCGAACCTGCCGACGCCGATGCCGGCGCGGTTGCCGCGGCCATCGTCGATGTCGTCGGCAAGCCGTTTGGCACCCGGCCATTCCGCGTCCATATCGATCCGTCCGAGGACGGCGCCGAGATCGTCAACGGCGTCGCCGATCGTGTCCGGGCGGAATTGTTCCGCCGCATCGGCCTCGACGACCTGTTGAAGCCGGCCGTCGGGAATTAAACCTGGCCCAACCGCGGCGCGCGGGAACAACCGCGCGGGGAACCTGGGGCCAAGCCATCATCGCAATTATGTGAACGTGATGGCGGAATTTTTCCTTACAATCCTGCGGGGAGTGCGTATATCTGCCTTATCGCGAGAGAGTGGAATTCCCTGCCACTCTCTTTGCGAACCTCCAGAGCCTGCCGGGCCTTTGCTACGGTGCGACAGGCTTGATGTTCAGAGTTGTAGATTGCGGCCCGTCGAAGGTTTCCCCTGCCTTCCGGGCCGTATTTGTTTTAGCGCTCAGACGTCGTTCAGTCTCGCCTCGACTAGAAGCTTCACCAGCCAGTCGACGAAGACGCGCACCTTGTTGCTGAGATGGCGGTTCGGCGGGTAGACGACGTAAAGCGGCAGCGGATCGCGACGCCAATCCGGCAGCACGCGGACGAGTTCGCCCATTGCCATCGGCTCGCGCGCCATGAAGATCGGCACCTGCGCGATGCCGAGGCCCGTCAGCGCCGCCGTTAGATAGGTGCGGCTATCGTTGACCGAGGCGATGTAACGCGGGCTGGTCTCGATCACCTCGTTGTGCCTGCGGAATTCGAAGGGCAGCGTCCGGTTGTTCTGGGCGCGGAAATAGTTGACGGTGTAATGATCCGCCTCCAGATCCTCCGGCCGTTCGGGCATGCCGAATTTCTGGATGTAGCTCGGCGATGCACAGGTGATCATCTCGACTTCGGAGACGCGCCGCGCAATCAGCGATTGGTCGGCCGGCGTGCCGGCCCGCAGCGCGCAATCGACATTTTCCGCAAGATAATCGACCGTGCGGTCGCCGACACCGAGGTCGATACGGATATCGGGATAACGCTGATAAAAATCGCAAAGTGCCGGAACGACGATCCAATCGGCGAAAGCGCCGGCCATCTCGACACGCAGCCGTCCGCTCGGCAGGCTCTGTGAATTAGAGAGGCTGCCATCGAGCTCCTCCAGTTCCGAAATGATCTGGGCGGCGCGTTCGTAATAAAGCGCGCCGTCCGTCGTCACCATGACCCGGCGCGTGGTCCGATTCAAAAGCTTGGTGCGCAAATGCGCTTCCAGGCCCTGGATGAGATTGGTCACCGTCGCCTTGGGCATGGCGAGCATGTCGGCGGCGCGGGTAAAATTGCCTGTCTCCACGACGCGGATGAAGACGCGCATTGCCGAAAGCTGATCCATCGGTTTCAATTCCGCAGTTTGCGTTGCACCATTGTTCGGGATCTGGAACAGTGTTATCGCGATATCGCTTCTTATTCCCCGAATGGAATAACAATATCTTTTTTGTACAAAATGCAAGCGGGCTCGCTCTGTCTGCTTGACACCGAAAGCGCAAAAGAGACCAGACCCATGACGGTGGAATTGAAAGATATGATGCTGGATAAGGTGGCCATCGGCCCCGTTTCCGCACGTATCTACATGGGCGCCGATTATGGCAAGGGTCCGCCGATCGTGCTTTACCTGCATGGCGGCGCGTTTCTGGATAGCGACACACACGTCGACCGGCCGGTGGCGATGAGCCTCGCCAAGGCCGGCGCTATCGTTGTTGCCGCCGATTACAGCAGCCTTTCCGGCAATCTATTTCCAAAGGCGCTGGAAGTCGCCTTCTCCGTTTTCACCTATCTCGCCAACAAACGCGCCGGTCTCGGTGACCGCAAGTCGCTGCTCTTCGTCGCCGGGGAAGAAGCGGGCGGCAATGTCGCCGCCGGCGTGGCGCTGAAGGCGCGCGACCAGATGCCGGATGCGCTCGACGGCCAGGTCCTGATTTCGCCGCTGCTCGATCCCTTCATGGGCACGTCCTCGATCCGCAAGGCCGAAGCCATCGGCATGCGCCAGCGCTGGACGGAGGGCTGGAGCCACTATCTAAGCGGCGGCGGTTGCCACCCTTACGCGGCGCCTTGCCTCTGTTCGCGTATTTCGGGCGTTGCGCCGGCGCTGATATTCACCGCGGAGGACGATCCTCTGCACGACGAGACAATTGGTTACGGTACCCGCCTGAAGCAGGCCGGTGTCGGTGTGCGCCAGCATGTCCTTCCCGCCGGGACGGGCTGGCCCTCGATTTATGGTGGGAAATCCGACGGAGCGCCCGACTGGCAGGAAAACGTCAGCCACCATTTCGGAAGCTTCCTTCGGGACGTAAGCGTTCAACCGCAATTGCATTGAAGAAGACCTGATATTTCGGCGGCCTTGAGCCGCAAGGAGAGTACCGATGACGTCCAGAAAGAAGCGCTGGGCCCTTGTGGGCGCCGGCATAGGCCTTATTGCGTCCGTTTCCGGCGCTGCATTGTTTTTCGAACTGCCGATGAGCACGACCGCTACGGCCGCTTCCGCCCCCGCACAGGCTCCCGCTGTGCCGGTGACGGTGGCCGTCGTTGCGGCGCACGACGTGACGGCTTGGGAAAGTTTCTCCGGCCGTCTGGAAGCCGTCGACCGGGTGCAGGTGCGTTCCCGTGTTGCCGGCGCCATCCTGTCGGTGGCTTTCCGCGAAGGGGCGCTGGTCAAGCAGGGCGACCTGCTCTTCACCATCGACCCGGCCCCCTACCAGGCGAGCGTGGCGCAGGCGCAAGGCCAGGTCGCTTCGGCCGAAGCCAAGGTCAGCTTGGCGCAGACCGAACTCGACCGCGGCCGCAGGCTTTCCGACAACCGCACCATCTCCCAGAGTGATCTCGATCAGCGCCAGAGTTCGCTGGCCGAGGCTCAGGCGGGGCTGCGTTCGGCGCAGGCTGCACTGCAGTCGGCCCAGCTCGATCTCGATTATACGCAGGTGCGAGCTCCGGTTTCCGGCCGCATCGGCAAGATCGAGGTGACCGCCGGTAATCTCGTCGCCGCCGGTTCGACCTCGCCGGCGCTGACGACGCTCGTTTCCGTCGATCCGATCTATGCGAGCTTCAATGCCAGCGAAGAGATGGTGACGCGCGCGCTTGCCCAGCTTCCGCAGACGGATAGCGCCCTGCCTGCCGTCGAGCAGATCCCGGTGGAGGTCGGCACGCTGACCGACAGCGGCACGCCGATCAAGGGCAAGCTGCAACTGATCGACAACGAGGTCGATGCATCAAGCGGAACGATCGGCGTGCGCGCCGTCTTCGACAATCCGGGCGGACGTCTCATCCCCGGTCAGTTCGTGCGGGTGCGCATGGGCCAGCCGAAGGCAGAGAACAAGATCGTCATCAGTGACCGCGCCGTCGGCACGGACCAGGACAAGAAGTTCGTCTTCGTCGTCGATGCTGAGAACAAGGTCGCCTATCGGCAGGTCCAGCTCGGCACACTGGCTGACGGTCAGCGGGTGGTCGAGGGCGGCCTGAACGTCGGCGAGAAGATCGTCGTCAACGGTCTGCAGCGCATCCGTCCAGGCGCAGTCGTCGCGCCTCAGATGGAAGAGAAGGTCGCGACCGCGCAGTAAAGACTCTCGCCTTCCCCTGAGGGGGAGGGCCAATATTCGAAATGATACGACCCGCCGGCGGCTCCCAAACCGCCGGAGAGGGACTTTGCATCCATGTTCACCCCGGAGAGGGCTTTGATATGAACATCTCCAGATTCTTTGTCGACCGCCCGGTCTTTGCCGGCGTTCTTTCGGTCCTCATCCTGGTTGCCGGCCTGATCGGCCTGCGCGCGCTGCCGATTTCCGAATATCCGGAGGTCGTGCCGCCGTCGATCGTCGTGCGCGCTACCTATCCTGGCGCCAACCCGTCCGTCATCGCCGAAACGGTGGCAACGCCGCTCGAAGAGCAGATCAACGGTGTCGAAGGCATGCTCTATATGGCCAGCCAGGCGACATCGGACGGTGTGCTCAACGTCACCGTTACCTTCAAGCTCGGCACCGACCCCGACAAGGCGCAGCAGCTCGTGCAGAACCGCGTTTCACAGGCCGAACCGCGCCTGCCGGCGGAAGTCCGTTCGCTCGGCATCACGACGGTCAAGAGCTCACCCAACTTCATTATGGTCGTCAACCTCGTCTCCGACGGGAACAATCACGACATCACCTATCTTCGCAATTACGCGACCCTGAACGTCAAGGATCGGCTCGCCCGCATCGCAGGCGTCGGTCAGGTACAGGTCTTCGGCGCCGGCGACTATTCCATGCGTGTCTGGATCGACCCGCAGAAGGCCGCCGAGCACAATCTTGCCGCCAGCGACATCAGCAGCGCGATCAGCTCCCAGAACATCCAGGCCGCCGCCGGTATCATCGGCGCATCGCCGAGCCAGCCCGGTGTGGACCTGCAGCTCAACGTCAATGCCCAGGGCCGCCTGCGCACGCCCGAGGAGTTCGGCAACATCATCGTCAAGACGGGCGCCAATGGCGAGATCACCCGCCTTCGCGATGTCGCCCGCATCGAGCTCGGTGCTGCGGACTACACGCTGCGTTCGCTGCTCGACGGCAAGCCGGCCGTCGCCGTCGCCGTTCTTCAGGCGCCAGGTTCGAACGCGATCGAGATCGCGGACAATGTGAACGCGACCATGGATCAGCTGCAGCTCGCCATGCCTGAGGGCGTCAAATACGAGATCGTCTATGATACGACGAAATTCGTGCGGGCCTCGATCGAGAAGGTCATCGACACGCTGCTCGAAGCCATCGCGCTCGTCGTCCTCGTCGTCATCCTGTTCCTGCAGACGTGGCGCGCCTCGATCATCCCGCTGATCGCCGTTCCTGTCTCGATCATCGGCACCTTCGCGGTCATGTATGTCTTCGGCTTCTCGATCAACGCGCTCAGTCTGTTCGGACTGGTGCTTGCGATCGGTATCGTCGTCGACGACGCGATCGTGGTGGTCGAAAACGTCGAGCGCAATATCGAGGAAGGCCTGTCGCCGCGGGCTGCCACCTACAAGGCGATGAGGGAAGTCTCCGGTCCGATCGTCGCGATCGCGCTGGTCCTCGTCGCGGTCTTCGTGCCACTTGCCTTCATCTCCGGCCTGTCGGGTCAGTTCTACCGCCAGTTCGCGCTGACGATCGCGATTTCGACCGTCATCTCGGCCTTCAACTCGCTCACCCTGTCTCCGGCGCTGGCAGCCCTTCTCCTGAAGAGCCATGATCAGCCGAAGGACTGGCTGACGCGGTTCATGGACGCTATCTTCGGCTGGTTCTTCCGCGGCTTCAACCGTGTCTTCGGCGCGGGCTCGAATGCCTACGGCAAGGGCGTGGGCGGGCTGTTGTCGCGCAAGAGCATCGTCATGGTGATCTATCTGGCGCTGGTCGGTGCGACCTACAGTCTGTTCAGCACTGTTCCCGGCGGCTTCGTGCCGTCGCAGGACAAGCAGTATCTGATCGGCTTTGCCCAGTTGCCGGATGCCGCAAGCCTCGACCGCACGGAGGACGTCATCAAGCGCATGACCGACATCGCGCTGGCGCAGCCGGGCGTTGCCAATGCGATCGCCTTCCCAGGCCTGTCGATCAACGGCTTCACCAATTCCTCGAATGCCGGCATCGTCTTTGTGACGCTGAAGGACTTCGAAGAGCGCAAGACGCCTGATCTCTCGGGCGGCGCAATCGCCATGGCGCTGAACCAGAAGTTCGGCGTCATCCAGGATGCCTTCATCGCCATGTTCCCGCCGCCGCCGGTCAATGGTCTCGGCACGACGGGCGGCTTCAAGCTGCAGATCGAGGATCGTGCCGGCCTCGGCAACCAGGCACTCGACGAGGCGACCAAGGCAGTGCTTGCAAAGGCCTACCAGACGCCTGAACTCGCCGGGCTGTTCTCCAGCTTCCAGATCAACGTGCCGCAGCTCTATGCCGATCTCGACCGTGCCAAGGCCGAGCAGCTCGGGGTTTCCGTCACCGACGTCTTCCAGACGCTGCAGATCTATCTCGGTTCGCTCTATGTGAACGACTTCAACGCTTTCGGCCGCACCTACAGCGTCCGCGTTCAGGCCGATGCGAAATTCCGCGCCCAGCCGGAAGATATCGGCCAGTTGAAGGTCCGTTCGGCATCGGGTGAGATGATCCCGCTTTCGGCCCTCTTGAAGGTGGAGCCGAGCACCGGTCCGGAACGCGCGAACCGCTATAACGGCTTCCTTGCCGCCGATATCAACGGCGGTCCGGCACCGGGCTTCTCGTCCGGTCAGGCGCAGGCGGCAATCGAGAAGATCCTTCACGAGACCCTGCCTGCGGGCATCGACTTCGAATGGACGGATCTGACCTATCAGCAGATCCTGGCCGGCAATTCGAGCATCGTCGTCTTCCCGCTGGCGCTGCTGCTCGTCTTCCTCGTGTTGGCCGCCCAGTATGAAAGCCTGACGCTGCCGCTTGCGATCATCATGATCGTGCCGATGGGCGTGCTGGCCGCGCTGACCGGCGTCTGGCTCACCGGTGGAGACAACAACATCTTCACCCAGATCGGACTTGTGGTGCTTGTCGGTCTATCGGCGAAGAACGCGATCCTGATCGTGGAATTCGCCCGCGAACTGGAGTTCGAGGGAAGGACACCGCGGGAGGCCGCGATCGAGGCCAGCCGCCTTCGCCTTCGCCCGATCCTCATGACCTCGCTCGCCTTCATCATGGGCGTCGTGCCGCTCGTCATCTCCACAGGCGCCGGCGCGGAAATGCGCGCGGCCATGGGTGTCGCGGTCTTCTCCGGCATGATCGGCGTGACCTTCTTCGGCATCTTCATGACGCCGGTGTTCTACGTGCTGCTGCGGCGGTTGACGGGCAACCGTCCGCTCGTCCAGCACAAGCCGGACGAACACAAGGAAGAAGAGGCGGAGGTCATCCGGCTCGCGGCGGAATAAACGGAATTCAACCTTCCTTTGTCGGGTAAATCGGGCGGGAACTTCGGTTCTCGCCCGTATCGTTTTCAGGGCATGAGGCCGAAGTGCGCGCGGCCTTCGGACGACGCCCTCGAGGGCATGTGACAAATATGCGTTACGTCCGTCAAAACGGTTTGCAACGATGGGCGAGGGGACTATCAAAGACGGACAACAGTTGGGAGGACTGAATGACGAGTTCGAGAGAAGGTCATGACGGCAGGCGGATCGCCTTTCTCGGCACCGGCCTGATGGGCGCGCCGATGGCTCGCCGGTTGCTGGGCGCGGGCTTTGCCGTCACCGTCTGGAATCGGGATCTCAGCAAGGCCGAGGCGCTTGCGGAAGACGGCGCGGTCTGCGCGAAAACACCTGATGATGCCGTCTCGGGCGCCGACGTCGTCATCACCATGCTGACCAACGCCGAGGCGGTGGAGGACGTGTTGTTCGACCGCGGAGCGGTCGATGCGATGACGTCTGGCACAACGGTCATCGACATGAGTTCGATTGCCCCGCATTTCGCCCACGACCATTCTGCAAGGCTTGCCGAACGCGGCGTCGATCACGTCGATGCGCCGGTATCAGGCGGCGTCGTCGGGGCGGAAGCGGGTACGCTTGCGATCATGGCGGGCGGTGACAAGGACGTGATCGACCGGCTTGCGGATATCTTTGCGCCGATGGGGCGGGTGACCCGCGTCGGTCCGAGCGGGGCAGGCCAACTCGCCAAGCTTGCCAACCAGCAGATCGTCGCGGTGACGATCGGCGCCGTCGCCGAAGCGATGATGCTGATCGAAGCGGGCGGCGGCTCGCAGGCCGCATTCCGCGACGCCATTCGCGGCGGCTTTGCCGAGAGCCGTATCCTCGAACTGCACGGCAAGCGCATGGTCGAGCGGCAGTTTACCCCAGGCGGTTCGTCCAGCAACCAGCTGAAGGATCTGAACGCCGCCATGGAGACGGCCAAGACCCTGTCGCTGACGCTGCCGCTGACGGCGGCGGTGCATGCCGAATTCAGCGAATTCGTCGCCAATGGCAATGGCGAAAAGGATCACAGTGGCCTGCTCCTCCATCTCGAAGAGAAGAATGCCCGGCCGGGAGAAAAACAGTGACGGACAGCCATTCGGCGAAGCGGCGCCTGCGTTCGCAGGACTGGTTCGACAATCCCGATCATATCGACATGGCAGCGCTCTATCTGGAGCGCTTCATGAATTACGGCATCACGCCGGAAGAACTGCGCTCCGGCAAGCCGGTCATCGGGATTGCCCAGAGCGGCAGCGATCTCACGCCTTGCAACAGAGTGCATGTCGAGCTTGCCAAGCGGGTGCGCGACGGCATCCGCGATGCCGGCGGCATTCCGATCGAGTTTCCGACGCATCCGATCTTCGAGAATTGCAAGCGCCCGACGGCGGCACTCGACCGCAATCTCGCCTATCTCGGCCTCGTCGAAATCCTCTACGGCTATCCGCTCGACGGTGTCGTGCTGACCACCGGCTGCGACAAGACCACGCCTTCAGCGATCATGGCTGCTTCGACGGTCGATATTCCGGCGATCGTGCTCTCCGGAGGGCCGATGCTCGACGGTTGGCACGAGGGGGAGCTGGCGGGCTCCGGGACGGTGATCTGGCGGATGCGGCGGAAATATGCGGCAGGCGAGATCGATCGGGAGGAATTTCTGCAGGCGGCGCTCGATTCTGCGCCTTCCGTCGGCCACTGCAATACGATGGGCACCGCTTCGACGATGAATGCGCTGGCCGAGGCGCTCGGCCTTTCGCTGACCGGCTGTGGCGCCATTCCGGCCGCTTACCGCGAACGCGGCCAGATGGCCTACCGCACCGGGCGACGCGCCGTCGAAATCGTGTTCGAGGATCTGAAGCCGTCGGATATCCTGACGCGCGAGGCTTTCCTGAATGCGATCCGCACCAATTCGGCGATCGGCGGCTCGACCAACGCGCAGCCGCATCTGGCCGCGATGGCGAAGCACGCCGGCGTCGAACTCTATCCCGACGATTGGCAGGTACATGGTTTCGATATCCCGCTGCTGGCCAATGTCCAGCCGGCGGGCGCCTATCTCGGAGAGCGCTTTCATCGTGCCGGCGGTACGCCGGCGATCATGTGGGAGTTGCTGCAGGCCGGAAAGCTCGCCGGCAACTGTCGCACGGTGACGGGCAGGACGATCGCCGAGAACCTAGAGGGCAAGGAAGCGCGCGACCGCGAGGTTATCAAGCCGTTCGCTGAGCCGCTGAAGGAGCGGGCGGGCTTCCTCGTTCTCAAAGGCAATCTCTTCGATTTCGCGATCATGAAGATGAGCGTGGTCTCGGAGGATTTCCGCCGGCGCTACCTTGAGGAACCCGGGCACGAAGGCGTCTTCGAGGGCAGGGCGGTGGTTTTCGACGGTTCCGAGGACTATCACAAGCGCATCAACGATCCCGAACTCGGTATCGACGAAAATACCATCCTCGCCATCCGCGGCGCCGGGCCGATCGGCTGGCCGGGTTCGGCTGAGGTCGTCAACATGCAGCCGCCGGATCATCTCCTGAAGCGCGGCATCAGCAGCCTGCCGACGATCGGCGACGGCCGCCAGTCGGGCACGGCGGACAGTCCCTCGATCCTCAACGCCTCGCCGGAGAGTGCAGCGGGAGGCGGCCTCGCCTGGCTTCGTACCGGCGATATCATCCGCATCGACTTCAACCACGGGCGCTGCGACATGCTGGTCGAGGACGCCGAGATCGAACGGCGCAAGGGCGACGGCATCCCGCCAGTGCCGGCGGATGCGACGCCGTGGCAGCAGATCTACCGCCGCTCGGTGACGCAATTGTCGGACGGCGCGGTGCTGGAGGGAGCGGCGGAATTCCGCCAGATCGCAAAAAACCCGCCGCGGCACAACCACTGATCTTAAAGGTGCCGCAGACTGCAAGTCCTTTGATCCAAAAGGGGAAAGTCGTAACGAACAGTTCACCTAGTCATTAGTTCGGTCATCAGCACAAGGCTTCATTAATGCCGGCTTGAGACCATATTGCCGTTATGCAAGCTTCTAAGGCTGGGACCGCGTTGCCAGAGATCAAAGCCACACGATCCGAACGGGAGTTCCAGGATCTTCTGCGTCGGCTCGAACTCGCTCTCGATGCATCCCAGATCGGTGTCTGGGAGCACAGCATCGAGCAGGACGGGATCTTGTGGGATGCACAGATGCATCGTCTCTACGAGACCGGCGAGACGTGCCGGCTGGTGCCGGCATCGCTTTGGTCGGATGCCATCCATCCCGATGATCGCGAGCGGGCCGAACGCGACTTCGAGCAGGCGATAATGACGCGCGGCGCCTATAATTCGCAATTTCGGATCGTGCTGCCGAGCGGTGAAATCCGCCATTTGCGTTCGCGCGCGCATTTCTATGTCGATGCGGAGGGTCTGCCTTCCTTCATCGGCGCCGAATGGGATGTGACGGCCGACATACTGCTCAACGCGGAACTGGCGCGGCAAAAGGTGGTGGCCGAGGCGAGGGCGCTGGCGCTTGAGGAAAGCAATGCCCGCATCGAGCATGTCGCCGATCATGACTATCTCACCGGCCTGCCGAACCGGCGCCTTCTCGACAAGCGGCTGGCGGAGTTGCCAGCCGACAAAAGCATCACGACGCTTGCCGTGCTGCATCTTGACCTCGACCAGTTCAAGCAGATTAACGACAGCCACGGTCATGCCGCTGGCGACGCCGTTCTCAGGGCCGCAGCACTTAGAATCACCGCCGCCATTCCTGCAAATGGCGTGGTCGCCCGCGTTGGCGGCGATGAATTCGTCATCGTACTGGTCAATTTCGCCGATCTCACTGAGCTGAAGCTGATCACCGAGGACGTCCAGCGTCGGCTGCGGAAGAAGATCCGCTTCGGCCAGGAGATGCTGCAATCCGGCGCCTCGATCGGCGTTTCCTGGAGCGGCGATCGGCGTGCGCGCAACCTGCTGGCCGAATCCGACCTGGCGCTCTACCAGGCCAAGAAGCTCGGGCGCAACCGCGTCGAATTCTTCACGCGGCAATTGCAGGAGGATCTGCGCTCCAAACGTCGCCTCGCCGAAGAGCTGAAGCTTGGGCTGGAGCGCGGTGAGATCCTTCCCTATTATCAGGTGCAGCTCGACGCCCGGACGCGGGAGGTCATCGGCTTCGAGGCGCTGGCGCGCTGGAAACATCCGGAGAAGGGCGTGCTCGCTCCGGGGGTATTCCTGAAGATTGCCGATGAGCACGGACTTGCGGCGGAGATCGACGCGGCGATCCTCAAAAGCGTTCTCGAAGACCGGCTGTTCTGGCTGTTGCGCGGCCTTGCGGTTCCGCGCATCGCCGTCAATATCTCGGCGTCGCGGCTTGCCGATCCTGCACTGCTCGACAAGCTGAGGAAACTCGATATCCCGCCCGGCGTGATCGTCTTCGAACTGGTCGAGACGATTTTCCTCGACGACAGCGACCAAAAACTGCTCGATCATATCGGCGATATCAAACAGATGGGCATCGACATCGAGATCGACGACTTCGGATCGGGCCATGCCTCGCTGATCGGTCTCGTCAAGCTGCGGCCGAAACGGCTGAAGATCGACCGGCAACTCGTCACCGAGGTCGTCAGCTCGGCCGAGCAGCGGCGCGTGGTGGGTTCGATCGTGGAAATCGCGAAGGCACTCGATGTCGAGGTGATCGCCGAGGGCATCGAGACCGAGGCGCATGCCGTTGTGCTGGCGCAGCTCGGCTGCGACGGCCTGCAGGGTTACGCGTTCGGTTATCCCGCACCGGCGGCGGAGACAGACCGTCTGTTCTCATCGATGACGAGCCGAATCGAAAAGCAGAAGACCGTGATGGGCAGTTGAACGGCCGGTGATCCTTCTGCGGGCGACTGTCATCGCTCCCGGTTTTTTGCCGCGTCGCGGAGGTGATTTCGGACGAACGCTTCTCTCGTCTTTCAAATTCGCAGGCGGTCTCTTTTCGGCGCGGCTTTTTATTCGCATCGGCAGGAAGATAATTGGCGTGCAAGTAATTTTCTTGAGCTTGCAACGGCATTGTTTCATGGTAATGCGGAAACGAAGCTTTCTGTATTGCATCGAAAAATGATTATACGCGTCGTCAAGTCCATGAGCGCGGCTCTCCATCGTTCGCAGGTGCAATCGAGAGCTGGGGCCTGACAATTGCTTTGCCGTTGCCGGGATGGACTTGCGGGACATTTAATCTAGGAAAGTCGCATGAATTCGGAATTTGCCGTTCGTTCGATGCGGCCCGGCGAACTTGAACTCGTGCTCGAATGGGCGCGTCAGGAAGGCTGGAACCCTGGCCTCGACGATTCGCTTGCATTCCTCGAGGCCGATCCGTCAGGATTTTTCGTTGGCTCCATCGGCGAAGTCCCCGTCGGTTCGATCTCGGTCGTCAAATATGGTGAGAGTTTCGCCTTCCTGGGCCTCTACATCGTCCATCCCGATTTTCGCGGCAAGGGTTATGGCAAGGCGATCTGGGAGACGGGCATTGCCAGCGCGGGAGACCGCACGATCGGTCTCGACGGCGTCGCCGCACAGCAGGACAACTACCGCAAGGCCGGCTTCGAACCAGCCTATTCCACCATTCGCTACGGCGGCGTCGCCACCTCCTTGCCGGTCTCGACGCTTGTCGCGCAGTCGGTGCTGGATTCACGCCTTGAAGGCCTGCAGCGCTATGATTTGGCGATCTTTCCGCAGCCGCGGGATGCCTTCCTCTCCTCCTGGTGCACCGGCCGCAAGGGCCGCCGTTCGGCGGTGGTGCGCAAGAGCGGCAAGATCCGCGGTTACGGCACGATCCGCCGCTGCTACGAGGGCTACAAGATCGGCCCGCTCTTTGCCAATGATGCCGACAGCGCCGCGGCGTTGCTTGCCGAATTGATCCCCGAGGCGAAGGGGGCCGCGGTCTTCATCGATATTCCCGCAGAGAACCACGAGGCGGTCGCGCTTGCCGAAGGCATTGGCCTTCAACCGGTGTTCGAGACGACACGCATGTATCGCGGGTCGGCGCCGGCCATTCCGCTAAAGCACGTCTTCGGCGTGACGACGCTGGAACTCGGTTAAAGCCTGTCCCGGTCAGATTGAACGCTTCAATCTGACCGGGAAAGGCTTTAATCCACGGGTGAGGCGGGTACGGTCTGTGCCGAAGATTTCGGCCGGCCCTTTTCGGCGATCGCGATGCCGCCCAAGGTCAGCACCAGCGCGATCACATGGAAGGACTGCAACTGCTCGCCGATCAGGGCGACGGAGAGCAGCGTTCCGAACACCGGCACGAGATTGATGAAGAGGCCGGCCCGGTTGGCGCCGATTGCCACGACGCCCTTGATATAGAGGATCTGCGCCACCAGCGAGGGGAAGATCGCCGTGTAGAGAGTGATGACCCAGCCGGTGTGATCCGGCCACTGCGCAGCACCCCGGCCGGCCTCCCAGAGGAGCAGCGGCAGCGAGGTCAGCATGGCGCCGAACGCCGGGACCGCCATCAGCGTGCGCCAGTCGAGCGGCGGCTTCCAGCGCAGGAAGATCGTGTAAACGGAATAGGCGGCAATGGCGATCAGCATCAGCCCGTCGCCGCGGTTGAGGCTGAGTTGCAGCAGCGTTGCGAGGTCGCCATGCGCGGCGGTCAGGGCGACGCCGATCAGCGTCATGCCAAAGCCGAGACATTGCGCCAGCGAGATGCCGGTACGGAAGAACATGAAATTCAGCAGGAAGATCAGCATCGGGATGCCGGCCTGCTCGATGGCGACGTTGATCGCCGTCGTATATTGCACGGCCGAGTAAAGCATAGCGTTGAAAAGGGTGTAGCCGATGACGCCGTAGAAGATGAGCAGCGGCAGGTTCTTCCTCACCACCGGCCAGTCCTTCCGCAGTTGCGGTAGCGAAATTGCGGCGATCATCGCGACGGCAAGGAACCAGCGCAGGAAGGTTAGCATCATCGGGCTGATATGCCCGAGCGCGAGCTTGCCGGCGACGGAGTTGCCCCCCCAGCAGAGGGTGGCGATAACGAGGCAAATATAGGCCGTGGCTTGCAAGAGCGTTCTTCCCGTCTTTCCGCGATCGCCGAGCGCGGCGTTTTGTGACGGGAAATAGCCTGCCGGCTGCTGATTTGTCACGTAAAAAGCCCAATCTGCTGTGACAACAGGGTCGCTTTCCAAAAAACAAAGCTTTATAGATGCGCGGGTTTGAGCAGGTGCGCGGTTCCGCGCCGGTAACAGGAAGAGTTGGATGACGAACGTAGTCGTGGTCGGTTCGCAATGGGGTGACGAAGGCAAGGGCAAGATTGTCGACTGGCTTTCGGAGCGTGCGGATATTGTCGTGCGCTATCAGGGCGGACACAATGCCGGCCATACGCTTGTCATCGACGGCACGAGCTATAAGCTCTCGCTGCTTCCGTCCGGCGTCGTGCGCCCGGGCAAGATGGCGGTGATCGGCAACGGCGTCGTCGTCGATCCGCATGCGCTGATCGCCGAGATCGGCCGGCTGGAGGCGCAGGGCGTGACGGTCACGCCTGACAATCTGCGCATTGCCGACAATGCGACGCTCATCCTGTCGCTGCACCGCGAGCTCGACGCGATGCGCGAGGATGCTGCGTCGAACAGCGGCACCAAGATCGGCACGACGCGCCGCGGCATCGGTCCGGCCTATGAAGACAAGGTCGGCCGCCGCGCCATCCGCGTCATGGATCTTGCCGATCTCGAGAGTCTTTCCGGCAAGGTCGACCGTATTCTGACGCATCACAATGCGCTTCGCCGCGGCCTCGGCGTTGCCGAAGTCAGCCACCAGGCGATCATGGACGAACTGACCTCGATCGCCGATCGGGTGCTGCCCTTCCGCGACACCGTCTGGCTCTTCCTCGACAAGGAGCGCCGCAAGGGTGCTCGCATCCTCTTTGAAGGCGCGCAGGGCAGCCTGCTCGATATCGATCACGGCACTTATCCTTTCGTGACCTCCTCGAACACGGTGGCCGGCCAGGCCTCAGCCGGTTCCGGCATGGGACCCGGCTCGCTCGGTTATATCCTCGGCATCACCAAGGCCTATACGACGCGCGTCGGCGAAGGCCCGTTCCCGACTGAGCTCACCGACGAAATTGGCCAGTTCCTGGGCGAGAAGGGGCATGAGTTCGGTACTGTGACGGGGCGTAAGCGCCGCTGCGGCTGGTTCGACGCTGCACTCGTACGCCAGTCGGTCGCCACCAACGGCATCACGGGCATCGCGCTCACCAAGCTCGACGTGCTCGACGGTCTCGAGGAATTGAAGATCTGCGTCGGCTACATGCTTGACGGCGAACAGATTGATCATCTTCCCGCAAGCCAGGGAGCGCAAGCTAGGGTCGAACCGATCTACGTCACCCTGGAGGGATGGAAGGAATCGACCGTCGGCGCCCGCAGTTGGGCGGATCTGCCGGCGCAGGCGATCAAATATGTTCGCCAGGTCGAAGAGCTGATCGGGGCACCCGTCGCGCTCCTTTCCACCAGCCCGGAGCGGGATGACACGATACTTGTGACCGATCCGTTTGAGGATTAAGCTCACGGGTCACTGTGGAGGATGGTTCGGTAGAGTGCCGGACTTCTTGAGAAAGTACTGATGGCGGATTTTATTGCAGTCATTCGGCGGGCCGTCGACGGCCTGGCTGAAAATACCCCCGAGATGCGGGTGAAGGTCTACGAACGTGCCCGCGGCGCAGTGCAGCGGCAGCTCGAGAACATGAAGCCGCGTCCGCCGGAAGCCATGCTGCAACGCCAGCTCGAAAAGCTCGAGGCTGCCATCCGCGAAGTGGAAGGCGAACACTCCGAGGCGATGCCGCTCGATGAGCCGGTTGCGACCGTCGCCGCGTTGGAATCCTTCGAAGAACAAGCGGTTTCCGACGAAAGTGAACCGGCGCCGGAGACGGCTGTCGAGGAACCGGCATACGAAGCCTATGCGGAACCGCAAGCGGCCGAGGCCGCCGACGAGCCCGATCACGTGGAAGCCGCCGCGCCGGAGGAGGCTGAGGAAGAGGTCGCTGCCGAGGAGCCTCTTTCCCAGGAAACACTGGTTTCTCCTGAAACAGCCGTTTCCCCGGAAACTCCTGGTCCCGCCGAGACACCGGTTTCGCCGGAGACACCCGGTCTGGCCGAAACATACTGGCATCCCTCGCATGAGGAGGAAGCGCCGGCCGAGGAATGGCATGCCAGCGAGGCGCGCGACGTCGTTGCTGAAGACGTGCCGGCTGAACATGACGGCTGGGAGCCGCCTGCCGCGCATCGCGACGAGCAAGCCGACGAAGACCGCGCCGACGGGCGGCATCCCCTGGAAGCCGACGAGATCGCGGCCGAACCGGCGGCGGTGGAAAGCGAGGAGCCGGAGGCCGAGGAGGCTTACGAGCCCGTCGAGCCATTGCAGCCGATCACCCGCGGCATAGACCATGCATCCAACCGCCTTGTAGAGCCGGTCGCCGATTTCGATCGTCCGCAGGAGTTCGTCGAGCACAGCCGCGAGGAGCCGTTGCAGGCCGAAGCTGCGGCGCATTTCGACCCCGTCTGGACCGAGCCCGTTGCCGAAACGCCGGCTCCGGCGCCCAAGGATGCGGAGACCGAATGGGCGGAAGAGGAACTCCGGCAATATTCGGAGACGGCGCCGGCGCCGATTACCGCCGATGCCTCGGCGCGCGCCTTCGAGGAGGTGATATCGAGCCTCGAAAAAGTGGCACCCGCCGCCATCATGCCGGCCGCCAAGGAAAGTTTTTCTTGGGAGACGGCCGCCTTCGACGATCTGCCGCCGATCGAGGCCGACAGCGGTAAGAAGACACCGGTTGCCTCTCATTTCGACGATGTCGATATTTTCGCGGAAGTGCACAACGGCAAGCCGGCGCCCGCTAGCGGCGCGCCGAGCGAGGACTGGCGAGAAGCGAAAGCGCTGCGCGGCTACGACCGCCGCGGCTCGGTCGCCGCTGACGACGATGACGCCAATCCGTCGATGGATATCGATCAGATTGTCGCCTCCAAGCTGCAGGGCAAGAGCTTCCGTATGGAACCGAAGCGCCGCCGCTTCGGCATCGGCACCGTGATCACGCTCATCTTCGCACTCATCCTGATCGGTGGCGGCGCCTATGCAGGCTGGACGAACAGAGAGGCATTGGTGGCGATGGTCGACGGGCTCGTCAGCTCGGCACCGTCGCAGGCGACCAGGAACGAGGCGGCAACGCCGCCGGACGGTTCGTCGACGCCTGCCCAGCCGGGCGCGGTGACGCCAGCCCAGCCGACCGCACCAGGAGCGCAGAATACTCCAGCGACGCCGGCACAGCCGAACCCGCAGGTAGCGTCAATGAACAATGACGGCGCTGCGGCCAATTCGAAATTCACCCAGCGGCTGCTGACTGATGGAACTGAGGTCGATAGCGGACCGGCGACCGTGCCGGGAACGCCGACCGCGGAAGGAAAATCGGTGGCCGAACAGAATGTCGCGGCAGCCGATACGCCGCCTGCCAGCGCGCAGGGTGATGCGGCACCCGCCGCCACGCCGACGCCGAACGGTGCGGCGGCATCGCCGCCGCAGGCCGCGCCCGTCGGTTCGTCGCAAAAGATGTTCCTCTATGAGGAGCGCATCGGCCAGAGCTCGCCGACGGCGATCGAGGGATCGGTCGTCTGGAGCGTGCAGCACGAGGCCGGCCAGGGCGGCCGGCAGGAGGCGACGGTGCAGGGCAATGTCACGGTTCCTGAGCGCAATCTCTCGGCTCTCGTCACCTTCAAACGCAATTCCGATCCGTCGCTGCCGGCAAGCCATCTCGTCGAGATCGTCTTCTCGGTGCCGCCGAATTTCGAAGGCGGCAGCATCGACAGTGTCCAGCGCATCTCGATGAAGCGCACGGAACAGGACCGCGGCGATGCGCTGATCGCGGTTCCGGCCAAGATCACCGACGATTTCCATATGATCGCGCTCAACGACTACCCTGATGCGCGCAAGGCCAATCTCGACCTGATGTCGACCCGCAACTGGATCGATATTCCGATCACCTACCGCAACGGCCGCCGCGCGCTGCTGACGATGGAAAAGGGCGGTACGGGAACGGACGCCTTCAATACTGCGATCAAGGAATGGACCGCGCTCGGAGATGTGTCGACGAGCCAATGAGGTGTTTACGCAATGCCAGCGCTCCCGGATCTTGATGGGGTGCTGAGGCTGCGGACAGAGATGAATGAAAAAGAAAAGGCGGGCCGCAAGGACCCGCCTTCTTCAATTGTATCACGCGGCAGGTTATGCCGTGGCTTCAACGACGCGGACGGCCTTGGCCCGTTCCAGGGCTTCCTTGCGAACCGCGTCCTGCACCTTTTCGAAGGCGCGGACCTCGATCTGGCGAACGCGTTCGCGACTGATGTCGAATTCGGTCGAAAGGTCTTCCAGTGTCACTGGATCTTCAGCGAGGCGGCGAGCCTCGAAGATGCGGCGTTCGCGCTCGTTCAGCACGCTCATCGCTTTCGCCAGCATGCGCCGGCGGGTGTCGAGCTCATCCTGTTCGATCAGCACGTCTTCCTGGCTGTCATGGTCGTCCACCAGCCAATCCTGCCATTGACCGCCGTCACCTTCGGCCGCCTTGATCGGCGCGTTCAGCGAGGCGTCGCCGGAGAGGCGGCGGTTCATCGAAATGACCTCCTCCTCCGAGACCTTCAGCTTGGTGGCGATCTCCGAGACGTGCTCCGGCTTCAGGTCGCCGTCATCGATTGCCTGGATGCGGCCTTTCAGCCGGCGCAGGTTGAAGAACAGGCGCTTCTGGTTGGCGGTCGTGCCCATCTTCACCAGCGACCACGAACGCAGGATATATTCCTGGATCGAGGCCTTGATCCACCACATGGCATAGGTGGCGAGGCGGAAGCCGCGCTCGGCATCGAATTTCTTGACGGCCTGCATCAAGCCGACATTGCCTTCAGAGACGACTTCGCCGATCGGCAGGCCATAGCCGCGATAACCCATCGCGATCTTCGCGACGAGGCGAAGATGGCTGGTGACGAGCTTGTGGGCGGCATCGCGATCACCATGCTCGGCATAACGCTTGGCGAGCATGTATTCCTGCTGCGGCTCCAGCATCGGAAACTTGCGGATTTCGTCGAGGTAACGATTGAGACCGGCTTCACCGGCGGTAATGGACGGCAAGGTATTTCGGGCCATAGTGCACCCTCCTAAAGTGAATTCCGGTTCCCGATGGAAACGCATCCTCGCGTTAAAAAAGGCGAACCGGGACGTGCGGCTCTCTCCGAGCCCACACTAAGTCAATGTACAGATAAGTGTGGCGAAACGGCGGTTCAAGGTGCCGCTCACGCAGGTGTGAGTTGGGCAGGCGGCATTCGGAGCCCGGCTTTATCGCCGCAGCGCTTCGACCAGTTCGACCATATCATCCGGCAGCGGCACCTCAAAATGCATGATTTCGCCGGTGCGGGGATGCTCGAACTGCAGCATGAAGGCATGCAGCGCCTGGCGGCCGAAACCGTTGACGATCTTGCGTATCTCTTCGGGCAGGAGATTGGCCTTGGTCTTGAAGCCGGCGCCGTAAACCGTGTCGCCGAGCAGCGGATGGCCGATATGGGCCATATGGACACGGATCTGATGGGTGCGGCCGGTTTCGAGGCGGCACTCGACCAGCGAGGCGAACGCGGTCGCATCCGGCTTCTCATGGAAGCGCTCGACCACCTGGTAATGCGTGATCGCCTCGTCGGCGTCCTGACTGTCGGGGCGCTTGACGGCACGGCGCGTGCGGTCGCCGGTGGCGCGGCCAAGCGGGGCATCGACCATGCCCGACAGTGAGCGGGGCCGGCCCCAGACGACTGCCTGATAGGCCCGCTCCAGCGGCATGGTGCGGCCATGGTCGGCAAATTGCAGCGACAGGTGGCGATGGGCAATGTCGTTCTTGGCGACGACCATGACGCCTGTCGTGTCCTTGTCGAGACGGTGGACGATGCCGGGGCGGCGCACGCCGCCGATACCGGAGAGCGTATTGCTGCAATGGTGGATCAGCGCGTTGACCAGCGTCCCTGTCCAGTTGCCGGCGCCGGGATGGACGACGAGACCGGAAGGCTTGGAGATGACGATGACGTCGTCATCCTCATGGAGGATATCGAGCGGGATGTCCTCGCCCTGCGGCGTCGGGTCTTCCGGCTCGGGCAGCGTGAGTTCGAAACTATCGCCGGTGCGCACCTTGCGCTGCGGGTCGGTGACGGGTTCGCCGCGCAGAAAAACCTGGCCGTCCTTGATCAGCGCCTTGATGCGGCTGCGCGAAAATTCCTCGCCCACCTGCGCCGTCAGCCAGGCGTCCAGCCGGCCTTCGGCGCTTTCATCGGCGGTCAGGACTTTTCTATTGCCGGCTGCTTGTTTAAAGGGGTCGCTCAAGACGCTTCTTCTCCGACGTATTTTTTTAGAACGGGACGCACAGATGACAGCAATCGAGCCAGACGACCAGGAAGAGAAGCCCCTTGATCCGGCGATGGAAAGTGTCCGGCGCAAGATGGTCCGCCTGCAGATCGTTTCCGGCGCCATCATGTTCGTGAGCCTTATGGCGGTCTTCGGCGCGGTTGTCTACAAGGTGATGCACAGCGAACCGAAGGAGACGGCGTCGGCTGTTGCCGCCTCCGGCGTGCCCTCGGATGCGCCGCTTGCGGCGACCGTTTCCTTGCCGCTCGGCTTCAAGGTGCAGTCCACCTCGTTTTCGGCCGGGCAGATCCTGTTCTACGGCGAAACGGCCGAGGGCAAGAATAAGGCGCTGGTTTACGATCTCAGGACCGGCCGCACCGTCGCCGACGTCACTGTTACGGGCAATTGAGGCCGGCATGGCCGCCGTCCCGATCGACATCGACAGCGCCGACGATCCGCGCGTCGCTGAATTCCGCGAGATCCGCGAGCGCGACCTGACAGGCCGAGAGAACCGCTTCATCGCCGAAGGCACGGTCGTGCTGCGCATGCTCGCCGAGGCGCATGCGGCAGGCCGCGGCTTTTTCGCCGAGAAGATCCTGCTGCTGCGCAACCGCGTCGAGGGCGTCCTGCCGATCCTGGAGCGGTTTCCGGCCGATGTGCCGGTCTATGTCGCCGGGGCCGATGTGCTCGACGGCGTTGTCGGTTTCCATCTGCACCGCGGCGTTCTCGCGCTCGGGAGGCGACAGGACCGCGGCGAGGCGGCACTTCTCGATGCGCTGCCGGAACGGGCGTTGATGCTCGTCGGCTGCGGCATTTCCAATCACGACAATGCCGGCTCGATGTTCCGCAATGCGGCCGCCTTCCGTGCGGATGCAGTGCTGCTCGACGAAACCTCCTGTGATCCGCTCTACCGCAAGGCGTTGCGTGTCTCGGTCGGTTCTGTGCTGAGCGTTCCGCACCGTCGCGGCGGCAAGGCGCTGGATGTACTCGTGGCGCTTGCCGAACGGGGCTTTGCCATCTGGACGCTTTCTCCGCACGGCAAGACCGATATCCGCGCCATTCCCGCCTCGACGCGCATGGCGCTCGTCGTCGGCACTGAAGGCGAGGGGTTGCCGGAGGCGCTGCTTGCGCGGTTCCAGAGCGCGCGCATTCCGCAGTCGGAGGAACTCGACAGCCTCAATGCCGCGACGGCGACGGGGATCGCGTTGTTTTCCATGGCCTCGGCGATGGGCCGGGTCTAACGCACATCCTTTCATCGGAATCGATTTTCAGGTTCTGCGTCAATTCAAACATGTTGGCGCGCCGGGCGTCCTATGGCGCGCGCGGGGGATCGGCGATGATCGCGGCTGCCCTGTCGGCAAGGCTGACACGATCGTTCGCGTTCTTTTCCGCAGCTTCGACGAGCAGCGTGCGGATCGGTGAGGCGGGACCCTCGCTGAGTGCGGTCAGCGCCACCATATTGGCGGCGATCGAGGCGATCTCCTCGCGGATCGCACCGTCGCGTCCGGTTACGGCCTTTGCCTTTTGCAGGCGCTCGGCAAGGGCGGCGCTGCGCTTGCGGACATCCTCGCCGATCTCAGCCGTGATCATGGCGGTGTCGAACGTGGATGTGGTCGTGTCTTCGGCCGTCATTTCCGCCGGCAGCTCCGCGACCAACCCGGCAAGGCCGGCGTCGCGCAGCACCCGGTTGACCTTGCGGATCTCGGTGTTGGCGGCCTTCAACTGCTCCTTCAACTTGGCGATCTCCTGCTGGCGACGAGCGACCAGGTTTTCCTTTTCGGTGGCGGAAGCGCTCTCGCGCGCGGCCTTGTCCTCCAGGCGGATCACCATATGCTGCTGCTGCGTCAGTTTCTGTTCGGCATCCTTGGCGCGCTTCTGCAGCAGGCTGACGTCCTGGCGCAGCGTGTCGCGTTCGTCGCGTAGCGCGTTGACGCGGAATTTCAGGCTCTCCGCCTCGGTCTCGCGCGCGGCCAGGTCTATCCTCAGCCCATCGGCCTGTTCACCGAGTTTGCCCAGCCGCGTCCTCATCGTCGTCAGTTCGCTCTCCTTATTGGCAGCGGACTGCTCGGCAATATGCAGATTGGTCTTCAACTGGCTGATATAGTTCTCGTCCTTGCGAAGATGCGAGCGCTGGTCGGCCGCCTCGACATGCATCTCGCCGATCTGGGCCTGCAATTCGCCGATCTCGGCGGCAAACCTGCCGGCGTCGACGGCGAGGGCGTCGTGGCGAAGCTGGAGTGACAGGGATTTCTCGCGCTCACGCAGAAGGTCCTGGGCGGTGCGGGCGTTTTCGGCGGCATAGAGCGCGCGCACCATATCCTTCTGGGCGCGAACCTCCTGCGGGCTCAGCGGCATCGTCGCTTTCAGCCTGTTCTCCGTATACCAGACGATGCGGCGGTGAACGGCGGGCGAGACCAGAAAGACGAGAAAGGCCGCGGTCAGGAAGCCCAATCCGAACAAGAGAGCATATTCGATCACGGCGCGGCCATCGGTAAGAAGGTTGATACGAGGTCAGCCGCGATGATTAAGCACGCGTGACGCGCATGGCAAGGCCGCCGGTGGGGACGGCGGCAGATTCCAGCGGCTTTGAGGCCTCAGAAGGGGTTCCAGGTCGGCGCCTGGGTGATTTTGAGATAGCCGACATTGACGCCGAGGCGGGCGCCGACGCCGGTGCGGATCGGCACGACCAGCACGTCGTTGTTCTTGAGCAGCGTCATGCCGAAGCCGGCGATCACATATGCCGAGCCGCTGACGCCGCCGAAGCGGGCATAGATGCCGTTGACGGAAGGCAGGTCGTAGACCAGCATCATCACGCGCGAGCCTTGGCCACCGTAATCGAGGCCCAGCGAGGGTCCCTGCCAGTAGAGATTATGTTCGCCGGCGTTCTTGGTGTTCAATTGGCCTTCACCATAGGTAAGGCCGGCGATGAAGGCGCCGCTGCCTTCCTGTCCGAGGATATAGCCGTTCGGCAGGCCATATTTCTGGAAGGCACTCTCGACCACTTTGGCAAGTCCGCCGCTGGCGGAGCCGAAGAAGGAGTGGCCGGCGTCGACGATTTCCTGCATCGTGTACTGGCCGTTGTCCTGGGCGGCAGCCGGCCCGGCAACCATCAGCGAGGAGAAGATGAGGGCCGAAAGTAACCTGCAGAAGCCGATGAATCGGTGCGGAAATCGAGGGCGCATGGTGTCATCCGTTCGTCGTTTGGCTAGGAGCGGGCAACCGCTCGCGGCGATTGGTGCATTTTGCGCCGATGATCTTAACAATCGGTTTACCAAATATGGTGTCATTATGGCATCGAGTACGATCGCAAACTTCGCGCAATTTTGATGAAGCATATTCCGGGCGCAATGAAATTGCCGCCCATCAGGAGACAATGATGTCCAAGAACCCCAATCTCACCCTGTCCGGCCCAGATCTGGCCGCGCTTCTTTGCAGCCGAGTTTGCCACGATGTCATCTCGCCCGTCGGCGCGATCAACAACGGGCTGGAACTCCTGGATGAGGGCGGCGCCGATGCCGACGCGATGGACCTGATCCGCACCAGCGCGCTCAACGCTTCCGTCCGCCTGAAATTCGCACGTCTCGCTTTCGGCGCGTCGGGTTCCGTCGGCGCATCGATCGACACTGGCGAGGCCGAGCGTGCAGCCAAGGATTTCGCCGTCGCCGAGAAGAAGACCGAGGTGATCTGGAACGGACCGCGCGCGATCGTCGCCAAGAACCGTGTCAAGCTGCTGCTCAACCTCTTCCTCGTTGCCTATTCCGCCATTCCGCGCGGCGGCGTGCTTGAGGTAACGCTCGAAAATCCCGAGTTTGATGCCAAGTTCAAGCTCACGTCCAAAGGCAAGTTGATGCGCTTGCCGCCGAAATTCGTCGAGATATCGACCGGCACGATCGAGGAGGCGATCGATGCCCATTCGATCCAGCCCTATTACACCGTGCTTCTGGCGCAGGAGTGCGGAATGACGCTTGATCACAGCGCCAGCGCCGACGAACTGGTGTTCACGGCAGTGGCTGCGGCAGCCTGATTTCGGAGCGCAGACGTGCGTCGGCGCTCCGTCCGGTAACGATTCGTTAGCCTGATGGACCTATTCTCCAGGGTTGTAAGAGGTCTCTTGCTGCGACGAATGCGGGGGCAAAGGAGCGGCCATGCAAAGGTTCATGATCACCGATAATTCGGACATCGTCCGTAAGGTCGGCAAGCGCATTCTCTCCGAACTCGACTTTCTCGTCAGCGAAGCCTCCAACGCCGGCGAAGCGCTGCAGCGCTGCCAGGCGGAGCTGCCGGAATATCTGATCGTCGATTCCGGCATGGAAGGCGCCCTCGACCTCATCGCCGCCATCCGTGCCATGGAAGGCGGCAAAGAGGTCAAGATTTATTATTGCGTCGTCGAGGCGGATCTGAAGAAACTGATGGCGGGCAAACGGGCCGGTGCTACCGACTTCCTGCTGAAGCCGTTCGATCGTAAGATCCTGACCGCCGTTTTCGGAAACCGCGCGATCGCCGCCTGACGGACAGATCTCTTCCGCTGATATCGGCACCACCGGAGCATGATGCCGCGTGCAAGCGGTTTCGGCCGCCCCACGCTATTTCCTTGATCGAAAGAACAGAAGATTTCAGGCCGATCCGGCCTAAGGTGAGGGCGGATTCTTAATGCGCAGGCAGAAACGAAAAATCCCGCCGAAAGGCGGGATCTTCGTTTGTCCGATAAGGGGGATCGGAAAAAAATATCAGGCGGTTTCGGCGTATTCGGCACCATCCGGCTCGCGAAGAACGTAACCACGGCCCCAGACGGTCTCGATGTAGTTGGCGCCGCCTGCAGCGTTGGCGAGCTTCTTGCGGAGCTTGCAGATGAAGACGTCGATGATCTTCAGTTCCGGTTCGTCCATGCCGCCGTAGAGGTGGTTCAGGAACATTTCCTTGGTGAGGGTAGTGCCCTTGCGGAGCGAAAGCAGCTCCAGCATCTGATATTCCTTACCCGTCAGGTGGACGCGCTGGCCGCCGACTTCGACCGTCTTGGCATCGAGGTTGACGATCAGTTCGCCGGTCATGATGACCGATTGGGCGTGGCCCTTGGAGCGACGGACGATGGCGTGGATGCGGGCGACGAGCTCGTCCTTGTGGAACGGCTTGGTCATGTAGTCGTCAGCGCCGAAACCGAGGCCGCGAACCTTGTCTTCGATGCCGGCCATGCCCGACAGGATGAGGATCGGTGTCTTGACCTTGGACAGACGAAGAGTGCGAAGCACTTCATATCCGGACATGTCGGGCAGGTTCAGATCGAGAAGGATGATGTCATAATCATACAGCTTGCCCAGATCGACGCCTTCTTCACCGAGATCGGTGGTATAAACATTAAAACTCTCTGATTTCAGCATCAACTCGATGCTCTGCGCCGTCGCGCTGTCATCCTCGATTAGAAGTACCCGCATAATTATCCCCTTTACCGCCGCCGAAAGGTGGTCTGGCCCCCTACACGATACCGAACACGCTACGTGATTTGAAAGCTGCCACGAAATGGTTAACAAATTCTAATTCACTCTGGCAAGGAGTATCGAATTTATTAAACAATTTTTCCATTTCTCTGTTTTCCAATAGGAATCTCAAAAAGGTGCTTCTCAACTTTAACATTAGGAAACAGCGCTAAGTGATTCATCCGACTCGCCAATGAAAAGGTTCGAACTTAATGCCGCGGCATTTACCGACCCTTAAATCATCGGGCCTATCATTAACGATGCCCGTAAACGAAAGGTTACCAGCGGTAGGTATTTGTTAATATCGCAGGAAATTTTTTAGCAAACCGTGTCAAAGCGGCGCGCAGGGCGGTTTCAAGTTGAGCCGGGGTCTCGCATCACGGGAGTAATGCGTATGAAGTCGCGAGAAAGTCTCGTTCGCCTGAAGGAATTTCAGGTGAACGAAAAACGACGTCAGTTGCAGCAGTTGCAGATGATGATGTCCGAATTCGAACGGATGACGAAGGATCTGGAGAGCCAGATCGTCGTCGAGGAAAAGAAGTCCGGTATTTCCGACCCGAATCACTTTGCTTATCCGACCTTCGCCAAGGCCGCGCGTCAGCGGGCCGACAACCTGCAGGTTTCGATCAAGGAACTGAAGATGCAGGAAGAGACGCTGGAAATGGCGCTCGAGGAGATGCAGGCGGAATATGCAAGGGCCACAGCGCTGGAAGAGCGTGACGGCGGCGCCAGAGCAAGGGCGTAACAGAAACGGCTGGGTGCCGGCTTTGGCGCCCTGGGATCGCCACTGAGAAGCCATGTATGATGGGCGCGCTGTCCGTTATACATGGCTTTTGGTGTTTGCCTTATGCGTCGCTCCCATGGGAAACGAGATTCGTCCCCCGCAGGGACGATTTGTCTTATGCATGTCCTGTCCCAAAGCGCGCTGTGCGTTTTTGGGCGACATGCATTAATTCACGACATCCTTCCATTCCGTATGGCGTTGCGCCTGCGCCTTGAAGAAAGGGCAGAGCGGGATGATCTTCCAGCCGCCGGTGCGGGCTGCCTCCACGGCGTGGAGCGCCAGTGCCTGGCCGACACCTTTTCCGCGCAGCGCATCGGGAACGGCCGTGTGATCGATGATGACGAGCTTCGGCGATGTGCGTGAATAGGTCATCTCCG
The DNA here is from genome assembly GCF_048551595.1 of Rhizobium sp. CRRU65. Lineage (NCBI taxonomy): Bacteria > Pseudomonadati > Pseudomonadota > Alphaproteobacteria > Hyphomicrobiales > Rhizobiaceae > Rhizobium > Rhizobium sp. CRRU65. The sequence goes on from NZ_JBLYZH010000011.1 coordinate 36,020, forward strand.
CCTCTTGCCCTTCGACCTCGGCCGCATAGCGGCCGCCGGAGGCGCCTTCCTCACTTCGAATGTCCATTGTCTTTCCTCGTAACGGATATTGTCTTTGCGGACCGTGACATGGCAGCGCGGTCGTGCCAAGCCGTAGAGGCAATACAGGCAGGAGACAGAGTGTTCATGCAAAATGTCGGATCGATAAGAGATTCAGGGCAATGAGTGCGCTTTCGATGGCTCGCCCCGTGCTTCTCGTGGCCGCGCCGTTCTTCCTGGCGCTCGGTCTCGTCTTGCCGCTGGTCCGTTTCGAGACGCTGTATTTTTTCGACAAGACGCCGTCGCTGATCGAAATCATCGTCTCGCTATGGCAAGGCGGGGACGGGCTGCTGGCGGCAATCGTCGCCCTGGTTTCGATCCTGCTCCCGTTTCTGAAGATGGTCGGCATCACCGTGGAGGCGATGGGGATCACCGCGGAAGCGACGGCCGCCGGCGGTGGGGCCGGCAGCCTGTTCTATCGTCGCGTCGTACCGCATCTGTCCAAGTGGTCGATGATGGATGTGCTGCTGGTCGCGATCGTCATTGCGGCGGCGAAGACGACGGGGCTGGCGGATGCATTCACGCAGCCGGGCCTTTGGTGCTACGCAGCCTCGTCAATGATTTCGGGCCTTCTTCATTCCCTAACGGGAGATGCGTCCGGCCCGAAATAAATGTCGTCAATGCTGGGGTGTGATCAGTGACGATATTGCTGGATGCGCGTGGTGCGCAGGCCGGCAAGACCGTGGCTGTTGATCGACGACTGCCAGGAGAGGAATTCTTCGACCGTGAGCGTGTAACGCTCGCAGGCCTCTTCCAAGCTCAACAAGCCACCGCGAACAGCCGCGACAACCTCTGCCTTCCGGCGAATCACCCAGCGCCGCGTATTGGGCGGCGGAAGATCCGCGATCGTCAGGGGGCTGCCATCGGGGCCGATGACATATTTTACTCGGGGACGTATCATTTCGGTCATTGGACTCTCTACACAACGCAAGACCACGAACCCCACTCTAGCCTGCCACATTTAAAAATTGCCTAAACCCATCGTAAGACTTTGATAACAAATTTAGACGCCCGCCCGGCTGGTGACGTCGGGCAGCGGCATGCTGCTACGTCAATTTGCAGCGCCCGCATGGGAGCCATGCGGAATAAATATTAGCTGATTTCCCGGGATGATCTGATACGTGCGGCAACAAAGAATGAGCGCAAGACGTCGTCTACGTTCGTCCCGCTGTATCGGTCCAGTTCGCGCTTTTGAGGCTTCGTGTCCTCGGGATGCGGCGAAGAAGCCGTCTTTGCTGATGCCCCGACGCGAACTTTTCGCCGCCGGCAGCAAGGCTGAGCCGAAGCTGGCTATACGAGGATACAAAGATGAAAAGACGTGGACGCGCAGTCGGCGACTGCGCTGAGGATGCTGCATTTTCGCCTTCGCAGGCCGATGGCGTCGGGGTTTCGTTTAACGACGGTAAGGAACGGCTCGGGGTGATGGCGAAGCTTGTGGGCTTCGATTTCTATCTGCTCTCGGCTTTCCCGCGGGGCGACCGCACGGATTTCGCCGAAAACCGGTTGATCAGCAATTGGCTGCAAAGCCTTGTCGGCTTTTATTACGCTGCCGATCTCTTCTATTGCGGCAGACTGGTGACCGCGATGAAGCGGGCGATCATGCCGGTCTTCTGCGAGGAGGGGTCTTTTGCGGGCAGCGCCGCCAATCAGGAAAACCGCAAACTCGACAGGCTCTTTCAGATGCACGGGCTGAAGAATACCTTCGCCTTCGCGCAGCATGATGCTGACCTGAAACAATACACCTTCGCCTTTTCAGGCAGCTGTCCTATGCCCACGCGAGAGCAGGCGATGGCGCTGCTCTCCGGCTGCATGGAGCTTCTGGATAAGGTTTCGCGTAGCGGCAGCGTGGAGGATGGTCCCTTGGAGACGCTCACCCGGCGCGAAATCGAATGCCTGCCACGAATTGATTTAGGGAATCACGCAGCAATTCAAAGTGCTACAGCGTCCTTTGCGCGTCTAAAAAGACGAGCGGCGCTGTCTGCAAGAGCAGCGACGAGATCGCAATCATTCTCGATCTCTCGTCGCATACGGTGGCGGGTTATCTGAAGAGCGCGATGTGCAAGCTCGATTCGGTCAGCCGCATGACGGTCGCCGGAGCATTCCGGTACCGGCTGCTCTGAGGCAGCCGGTCCTTTCTCACAAAGCTAAAGCTTGGCAGCATGTCGCGCAAAGTGTGCATCGGTTTGCGCGACATGCGTGAAAACAACGACCGAAAGCGCGAGGAGCCGATCTGAAAGATCGCGACGCGCTTTAAAAGCCTTTTCCGCGGGTCAGCTCCGACACGACGGTTCCGGCAACGATGCGCATATCCATCCAGATCGAGAAATTCCCGACATAGTAGAGATCGCTGGCGATGCGGGCACGCGCCTTGGCCGGACGATCGGTCGGGCCGCGCAGGCCGCGCATCTGGGCAAGACCCGTCATGCCGGGACGCATCGCATGGCGCTGATGATATTCCGGTACGAGTTCTTCGTAGAGCACGCCGCCGGCGCGCATGCCGATCGCATGGCAGCGCGGACCGACGACCGACATGTGGCCCAGCAGCACGTTCAGCAACTGCGGCAACTCATCGACATTCGTACGGCGCAGAATGGCGCCGATGCGCGTGACGCGCGGATCGTTCATTACCGTCTGGGCAACGCCGGAGACGTCGCAGAGGTCGGTGCGCATGGAACGGAACTTGTAGACCTTGATGGCCTTGCAGTTCTTGCCCCAGCGGGTCTGCTTGAAGAGCACCGGCCCCGGGCTGTCGATCTTGATCAGCAGGGCGACGAACAGAAGGAAAGGGGCGAGGACGAGGAGGGCGCTCAACGACGAAACAATGTCGAACGCCCGCTTCAGGACCAGATCCAGCAACGGCGCCTGCGGCGCATCGCTGTGGATAACAGGGGTCTGGATCTTCAGGCTCGGCTGCTGGCGGCGGCTCGGCCGGAAGGACTCTGTCGAAATGCTGTTGTTTAGTTCCGTGATGCTCAAGGATCGTACTCTGTTGTCTTCGAGGGGGCGCGGCGGCAAAAGGCGATCAATGGTTTACCCTGTCACCAGGGCTGCACTTAGGTCTTGGTAACCCTACTAAAACGGAAAAATGCGACAATTGTGTAATGGTGTCCAGAGAAATATCGCATCGCAGCAAATCTTTCGCAATTGCGTTAAGTTGAGGCAAGCTCATGATATTTCGTTAATAATTGGAATTTTGTCAAAGTTTTTAGGCCTTTGGAGGGGTTCGCCGCAGGCTGGCGACGTGCCGATTCGACACGTGGGCCGTGGCTCTTAAGCGTATTTCTTAACGAAAGACGATGCGAAATTTTTCTGATGAAGATATCGATCATCGTCGAAGCCGTGCCGAAATGTGACAAAATCAAGGCAGGATTGATGGCGCGCGGCGTCTTGAAAAGATGCAGGGCAATGAATTCGCAGCCCGAATCGCTCAATCAGGCCCGATAACGCGAATCACTTCACAGCTAGAAATAGGATCGTGGCACGCTTTGAGGGGAGGCGGCTCGCTCAGTTGGGGTGTGCATGCATGAGGTCGACCGCGGATCGTAGCGGCGGGCCTGAACACGTGGCGGCGATGCAAAGGATTTGCCGCTTGCCGGTCTTCAGCGATTCCCGCGGGTGGTTACGCCGGTTCGAGGACGCGTTTCCTGCCGCCCCAGGAGATGAAGTTCGGGTTGGCGAAGTCGAAATCGGCGGCCGTTCCCGTTTTGCCGTAGGTCAGTGGCGTCCCGTCCAGAGTCACCGTCGAACCGCCGGCTGCGCGCAGCACCGCATCGCCGGCTGCGGTGTCCCACTCCATCGTGCGGGTGAAACGCGGATAGACGTCGGCCTTGCCTTCGGCCAGCAGGCAGAATTTCAGCGAGGAGCCGATATTGGTGCATTTGAAGATCGCTTGATCGGCGAGGAAGCTTCCAGTCTCCGGGCTGTTGTGGCGAAGGCTTGCAAGCGCCAGCCTGTCGTCCGGCTGCTCGCGCACCGTGATCGCGCTGCGTGCGCCAACCGTGAAATCGTCCATGACGACGAGCCTTTCGGCGTGGCCGCGTTCTCCGGAGAAGGCAAGCCCCAGCGCCGGCGCATAGACGATGCCGGCAATCGGGGCGCCGTTCTCGATATAGGCGATGTTGACGGTGAACTCCTGCCGTCCGTCGACGAATTCACGGGTGCCGTCGAGAGGGTCGACCAGGAAGAAGCCTCGGCCATCGATGTCGGGCACTTTGCCAGCGGCGACCGATTCTTCCGCCACGACGGGTATTTCGGGATAGTCTCTGGCGAGATGCGCGAGGATGATGCGCTCGGCCTCCTCGTCGGCGACCGTGACCGGACTTGCATCCGCCTTCATGGCGACGGGGAAGCCTTCGCGCAGGACCGTGATGATGGCCCTGCCGGCTTCGAGCGCCGCCTTTTCAAATGTCCTCAGCATCGTCCTTTTGCCGTTCGCCACGCGGCGAGCACCCCGCTGTCGCTCGTCCGCAAACCATCCCTGTCACAACCAGATACTCAAGTTATATGGTGTTCCCCGTCATGCTCCGCATCCCCCAATACAATGCCTGATGATGCTACCATAAATTTTCAGCCTTGTCAGACGAAGAAGCGGGCATCGCTCGTGAAATGGCATTCGTCAAAGAAGCTGCCTTGGGGTCTGAATTTGCTCCATTGTCCAATTCTGTGGAATAGCTTACGCAGCAAGCGGCGCAGGAAATCGACGGCGACATCTCCGGACGGTTAACCCAGTGGCGGTTTCTGGCTAAAAATAGGCCCTGCTCTGCCGTTTTTCTGTGGATTTTGGTTCAAAACGCGCCATTTAGGCCTGTTCAGACAAGAATCTGTCGAAGTAAATCCTTTTTGTCTTCACATTTCCAACGAAACCGCTATGCATTCGGCCTATGAGGTTCTCTGAAACGGAGAACTGAAGAACCAAAAAGAGATGCAGCATTTTCGGCTCGCATCCAGGGGAAAACGACATATGGAGTATTTCGTCCAGCAGCTCTTAAACGGGCTGACGCTCGGATCCATCTATGGCCTCGTGGCTATTGGCTATACGATGGTTTACGGCATTATCGGCATGATCAATTTCGCCCATGGCGACATCTTCATGCTTGGTGGTTTCGCCGCTCTTATCGTCTTCCTCGTCCTCACATCCATCTTCGCAGGTCTCCCGGTGGCCGTTCTGCTGCTGGCGATGCTTGTTGTCGCGATGTTGATGACGAGTTTGTGGAACTGGACGATTGAGCGCGTCGCATACCGTCCCCTGCGCGGTTCCTTCCGCCTGGCGCCGCTGATTACCGCGATCGGTATGTCGATCACGCTGTCCAACTTCATCCAGGTGACGCAGGGCCCGCGCAACAAGCCGATTCCACCGATGGTGAGCACGGTCTACCAGTTCGGCAACATCTCGGTGTCGCTGAAACAGATTATCATCATCGTGATCACGGCAGTGCTGCTGACGATCTTCTGGTACATCGTCAACCGCACCGCACTCGGCCGTGCCCAGCGCGCTACAGAGCAGGATCGCAAGATGGCGGCGCTGCTCGGCGTCAACGTCGACCAGACGATCTCGATCACTTTCGTTATGGGTGCGGCTCTCGCAGCCGTCGCCGGCACGATGTACCTGATGTATTATGGCGTCGCCTCGTTTAACGACGGCTTCACGCCTGGTGTGAAGGCCTTCACGGCAGCCGTTCTCGGCGGTATCGGTTCGTTACCCGGCGCCGTCTTCGGCGGCCTGCTTATCGGCCTTATCGAGTCGCTGTGGTCGGCATACTTCACCATCGCCTACAAAGACGTCGCGACCTTTGCGATCCTGGCTTTCGTGTTGATCTTCAAGCCGACCGGCATCCTCGGGCGGCCGGAAGTCGAGAAGGTATAACGTCATGGCAAACATTGAAAATTCTGCAGGCAAGCCCGATGCCGGACTTGTCCGCAAAGGCCTTACCGAAGCTCTTTTCGCCGCCGTCCTGTCGTTCGGCATGTTCGTTCTCTATGTCGGCCTCAAGACCGACCAGAACATCAGCAACGAGCTGATCATCGTCCAGCGCTGGGGCCTGCTTGCGATCTTCGTCGCGGTCGCCGCCATCGGCCGCTTCGCCACAGTGGTTTTCCTGCGGCCGCATCTCGACAGCCGCAAGCTGGCAAAGGCGAGACAGGGCGAACTCGACATCTCAACCGAGAAGAGCTTCTTCCACCGGCATTTCCTGAAGATCGCGCTGATCGCGCTGCTGCTTTATCCCATGGTGGTGGTGGCGATCAAAGGCCCTCAGGGCTCGCTGACATATGTCGACAATTTCGGCATCCAGATCCTGATCTATGTGATGCTCGCCTGGGGGCTGAACATCGTCGTCGGCCTCGCCGGCCTGCTCGACCTCGGTTACGTCGCCTTCTATGCCGTCGGCGCTTATTCCTACGCGCTGCTTTCGAGCTATTTCGGCCTATCCTTCTGGGTGCTGCTGCCGCTTTCGGGCATCTTCGCGGCACTCTGGGGCGTCATTCTCGGCTTCCCGGTGCTGCGCCTGCGCGGCGATTACCTCGCCATCGTGACGCTTGCCTTCGGTGAAATCATTCGTCTCGTCCTCATCAACTGGACTGACGTGACGAGGGGCACCTTCGGTATATCGAGCATCCCGAAGGCAACACTCTTCGGCATTCCTTTCGATGCGACGGCCGGCGGTTTTGCCAAGCTCTTTCACCTGCCGCCCTCCTCGGCCTACTACAAGATCTTCCTTTTCTATCTTATTCTGATGCTCTGCATGCTGACGGCCTATGTCACCATCCGGCTACGCCGCATGCCGATTGGACGCGCCTGGGAAGCTTTGCGCGAAGACGAGATCGCCTGCCGTTCGCTCGGCATCAACACGGTGACGACCAAGCTGACCGCCTTTGCGACGGGCGCGATGTTTGCCGGTTTCGCCGGCTCGTTCTTCGCCGCCCGGCAGGGCTTCGTCTCGCCGGAATCCTTTGTCTTCCTGGAATCGGCCGTCATTCTCGCCATCGTCGTTCTTGGCGGCATGGGTTCGTTGACCGGCATCGCGATTGCCGCGATCGTCATGGTCGGCGGCACCGAGTTGTTGCGCAGCATGGACTTCCTAAAACTCATCTTCGGACCCGACTTTACGCCGGAACTCTACCGCATGCTGATCTTCGGCCTCGCCATGGTCGTCGTCATGCTGTTCAAGCCGCGCGGCTTCGTCGGCTCGCGTGAGCCGACAGCCTTCCTCAGAGAGCGCAAGGCGATATCCGGAAGCTTCATCAAGGAGGGGCATGGTTGATGAGCCCCGTAACGAATACGATGTCTGACGACACTCTTCTCAAGGTCGAACACCTGTCGATGAAGTTCGGCGGCCTGATGGCCATCAACGACTTCTCCTTCGAAGCCAAGCGTGGCGATATCACCGCGCTGATCGGGCCGAACGGCGCCGGCAAGACCACCGTCTTCAACTGCATCACCGGCTTCTACAAGCCGACGATGGGCATGATCACGTTCAACCAGAAGAGCGGCAAGCAATACCTGCTGGAGCGCCTGCCGGACTTTCGCATCACCAGGGAAGCCAAGGTCGCACGCACCTTCCAGAACATCCGGCTGTTCTCCGGCCTGACCGTTCTCGAAAACCTTCTGGTTGCCCAGCACAACAAGCTGATGAAGGCATCGGGTTATACGATCCTCGGCCTTATCGGTGTCGGCCCCTACAGGCGGGAAGCGGCTGCGGCAATCGAACTCGCCCGTTTCTGGCTCGAGAAGGCCGATCTGATCGACCGCGCCGACGACCCCGCCGGCGATTTGCCCTACGGCGCCCAGCGGCGTCTCGAAATTGCCCGCGCCATGTGCACCGGTCCGGAGCTGCTCTGCCTCGATGAACCGGCTGCCGGCCTCAACCCACGGGAATCGGCAACGCTCAACGCACTGCTGAAGAGCATTCGCGCCGAAACCGGAACGTCGATCCTTCTGATCGAGCACGACATGTCCGTGGTCATGGAAATCTCCGACCACGTCGTCGTCCTCGAATACGGTCAGAAGATTTCCGATGGCACACCGGATCACGTGAAGAACGATCCGCGGGTCATCGCGGCCTATCTCGGTGTCGAGGATGAAGAAGTGGAAGAGGTGATCGCAGCCGTCGAGCAGCTCGAGGGAGGCGCAAACTGATGGGCGATGAAGTAATGACGGGTCAACCGCTCCTTCAGGTGAATAGCGTCGAAACCTATTACGGCAATATCCGGGCGCTGGCCGGCGTCGATGTCCACGTCAACAAGGGCGAGATCGTCAGCCTGATCGGCGCCAACGGCGCCGGCAAGTCGACACTGATGATGACGATCTGCGGCAGCCCGCAGGCCCGCACCGGTTCGGTGGTCTTCGAGGGCCGCGACATCACCCACATGCCGACGCATGAAATCGCCCGTCTGCGCATTGCACAGTCACCGGAAGGCCGCCGCATCTTCCCGCGCATGACGGTTCTGGAAAACCTTCAGATGGGCGCTGGCCTCGACAATCTGAAACACTTCGCCGAAGACGTCGAGAAGATCTTCACGCTCTTCCCGCGTCTCAAGGAACGTCACGCCCAGCGGGGCGGAACACTTTCGGGCGGTGAACAGCAGATGCTGTCGATCGGCCGCGCGCTGATGGCGCGCCCGAAGCTGCTGCTTCTCGACGAACCCTCGCTCGGTCTCGCGCCGCTGATCGTCAAGGGCATCTTCGAGGCGATCAAAAAGCTCAACGAGGCGGAGGGGCTGACCGTTTTCCTCGTCGAGCAGAACGCATTCGCCGCCCTCAGGCTTTCTCACCGCGCCTACGTGATGGTGAACGGCAAGGTGACGATGAGCGGCTCCGGCAAGGAGCTTCTTGCCAATCCCGAGGTCCGCGCCGCCTATCTCGAAGGCGGAAGACACTAGGTGGAAAGGAGAGTTTGACATGCAGGGACTTTTCTTCGAAGCGGATGCCGGCCCCCTTGTGGCGATCCGTGTCATCGTCTTGCTCTTAGGCTTTTGGACGGCCTGGCGCGCCGGCAAAGCGGTTGCCGAAGGCTGGGCCGACTATCCGTTGGTCATCGTCTATACATTCCTGCTCGCCTGGGCGATGCAGTTCCTGCATCATGCCCTGTTCAATGGGCCGATGCTCAACGCCTTCTACTATATCCTCGACTTTGTGACGCTGTTGGTGTTCTCTACGGCCGGCTTCCGTTACCGCCGCACCAATCAGATGGTTAACAACTATTACTGGCTGTACGAAAAAACTTCCGCGTTTTCGTGGAAGGACAAACATTGACAGTCCGTTGAAACTAGGCATGAATTGCCTTCCGAGTGGAACAGCTTTCCTGGCGCAGTCAATGGTGGGTAGTGCGCTGGGCCTTGGACCGGAACCCGCCCAAAAATTGGGAGTAATAATATGAAGAAGTCTCTTCTGTCGGCAGTGGCTCTGACGGCGATGGTCGCCTTCAGCGGCAACGCGTGGGCCGACGTTCTCATCGCTGTCGCTGGTCCACTGACTGGACCGAACGCCGCATTCGGCGCTCAGCTCCAGAAGGGTGCCGAACAGGCAGCCGCCGACATCAACGCGGCTGGCGGCATCAACGGCGAGCAGATCAAGATCGAGCTCGGCGACGACGTCTCCGACCCGAAGCAGGGCATTTCGGTCGCCAACAAGTTCGCCGCTGACGGCGTCAAGTTCGTCATCGGCCACTTCAACTCGGGCGTTTCGATCCCGGCTTCGGAAGTCTATGCCGAAAACGGCATCCTCGAAATCACCCCGGCCGCGACGAACCCGACCTTCACGGAACGGGGCCTCTGGAACACGTTCCGCACCTGCGGCCGTGACGACCAGCAGGGTGCCATCGCCGGCAAGTATCTTGCCGATCACTTCAAGGACGCCAAGATCGCTGTCGTTCACGACAAGACCCCTTACGGTCAGGGCCTTGCCGACGAAACCAAGAAGGCTATGAACGCCGCCGGCGTCACCGAAGTCATTTACGAAGGCATCAATGTCGGCGACAAGGACTTCTCGGCACTCATCGCCAAGATGAAGGAAGCCGGCGTCTCGATCATCTATTGGGGTGGTCTGCACACCGAAGCCGGTCTCATCATCCGCCAGGCGGCCGACCAGGGCCTGAAGGCGACGCTGGTTTCGGGCGACGGTATCGTTTCGAACGAACTGGCCTCGATCGCTGGCGACGCCGTTGCCGGTACGCTTAACACCTTCGGCCCGGATCCGACGGCGAACCCTGCGAACAAGGAACTCGTCGAAAAGTTCAAGGCCGCTGGTTTCAATCCGGAAGCCTACACGCTCTATTCCTACGCTGCGATGCAGACGATCGCCGGAGCCGCCAAGGCTGCCGGTTCGCTGGATCCTGAGGCCGTTGCCAAGGCCATGAAGGAAAAGGGCCCGTTCCCGACCGTTCTCGGCGACATTTCGTTCGACGAAAAGGGCGACCCGAAGATTCCTGGCTACATCATGTACGAATGGAAGAAGGGTCCGGACGGCAAGTACAGCTACTTCCCGCAGGGCATGTAAGCCTCGCTCCCCTTTATGGGACATGATTATCGAAGCCCGGTTCCGACCGGGCTTCTTTCTTTTTGCGGGCGTTTCAATTTTCGCCTGGCTGGTCTAACTCTTGGCATCGTTTTGAAGCATCGAGCGGAACCGTCCATGTCCAAACCCCGCATTCTCGTCACCCGGCGCTGGCCAGCCACGGTGGAAACCGTCCTTGCTGAACGTTTCGATGTGACGTTCAATCGTGACGATATCCCGCTCGCTGAAAACGAGCTGCGGCTGGCGCTCTCGACCTTTGAAGCCGTATTGCCGACGGTTTCCGATCGGTTGCCCGCCGCCGTCTTCGACGGCGTGCCTGTTGTCACCAAGATCCTTGGCAATTTCGGCGTCGGCTACAATCACATCGATATATCCGCTGCCAAGGAGAGAGGCATTGCGGTCACAAACACGCCGGGCGTGCTGACCGACTGCACGGCCGATATCGCCATGCTGCTGCTGCTCTCCGTTGCCCGGCGTGGCGGTGAGGGCGAGCGGCAGCTACGCGCTGGTGAATGGAAGGGCTGGTGCCCGACGCATATGGTCGGCACCAAGGTGACGGGGAAGACGGTCGGCATTATCGGTTTCGGCCGGATCGGCAAGGCCTTCGCGCAACGCTGCCAATTCGGCTTCGGCATGGATGTGGTGTTCTTCAACCGCTCACCGATCAATCCGGCTGAGGCGGCGCGTTACGCCGCGCGGCAACTGCCGACGATCGAGGCTGTGCTCGCGGTGGCCGATTTCGTCTCGCTGCATTGCCCAGGTGGAGCAGAGAACCGGCACCTGATGAATGCGGCGCGGCTTGCGGCGATGAAGCCGGGCGCCTTTCTCATCAATACGGCGCGTGGCGACGTGGTGGATGAGGCGGCGCTGATTGCAGCGCTCGAGGCGGGCACGATCCGCGGCGCCGGGCTTGACGTCTACGAGGCGGAACCCGATGTGCCGGAGGCGCTGCGGCGGATGGAGAACGTTATGGTGCTGCCGCATCTCGGCAGCGCCACGGAAGAGACGCGGACCGCCATGGGTATGAAGGTGGTTGACAACGTGACGGCGTTTTTCGAGGGCAGAGATGTGCCGGATCGGGTGGTTTAGCGCCTAGAGCATGATGCCGAAAAGTGTGAGCGGTTTTCGGACGACATCATGCTCTAACTATTTAATTTAGAACAGGATTCAGATTTTAGGCCGAACAGGCCTAAAATCATCCTGTTCTAGCCTCCAACACCATCTTACATCTCGTACAGCACATGCGTGGCTTTCACGGCGGCCGAGGCGCGGTTCTCGACGCCGAGCTTCACGTAAATCTGTTCGAGGTGTTTGTTCACCGTCCGCGCCGACAGTCCCAATATTTCACCGATGTCGCGGTTGGCCTTGCCCTTGGCGATCCAGAGCAGCACTTCGGATTCGCGCTGGGTGAGTGAGAAGCGCTGGCGCAGCACCTCGTCGTCGCTGCGCTGACTGGCGGCGGTGAGGCGGAAGAGATATTCGTCAGGGCCGATTGCGCCGAGGAAGGCGAGCTGCAGCGCCGCCTGGCCGGCATGGGCGATCGAGATGATGCCGTCGCGCACCGCGGCGACGCGGTCGCGCATCCAGCCGGCGATATGGCGGACGACGATTTCCATGCCGTCGTCGCTGCCCATGGCGGCATTGACCAGACGTGTAGCTTGCGGCGTTGACCAGTGGATGGCGCCGTCGCCCTTGACTGCCAGCAGATGGCGGCCGGCCGCGTCCAGGGCGATGCGGGCGCTTTGGGCCGAGCGAGCGTTGCGCAGATGGACGCGGATGCGGGCGCGCAGTTCATCGATGTTGATCGGTTTGCTGAGATAATCGACGCCGCCCGATTCCAGCGCGTGCACGACATGCTCGGTCTCGGTCAGGCCGGTCATGAAGACGACAGGCACCTGCGCTACCGCGGCATTCGCCTTCAGCCGGCGGCAGGTCTCGAAGCCATCCATGCTGGGCATGACCGCGTCGAGCAGGATGAGATCGGGCGTGATGCGCTCGACGATACCAAGTGCCGCCGTACCCGATGTGGCGATCAGCACGGAGAAGCCGGATTGTTCGAGCGCGTCAGTCATGAAGCCGAGAGCTTCGGCCGAGTCGTCGACCAGCAGAACGATGTCGCGGGGGAGGGCCGGCTCAGCCAATGGATTCCACCTTTTCGTCGAAGTCGTGCAGGAAGGTCATGAAGCCGGCGAGATCGAAGGCGGCGACATAGGCGCGAAGTTCCTCCGTGAATGGCTGATTTGCCTCCACCTTGGCAAGGTCCGAAAGCTTGGCTTCGATGCCTCTGATATAGCCGATCTCGCCGAGCCGCAGCAATTCTTGCACATGGGCAGCACCTGGGCTCAGCATCGGCGCTTCGATCTTGACAGGAACGGCTGGTGTGGCATCGGCATAGATCCATGCCAGGCCAAGATGCAGGGCGAGCTTGTCGCGCAGCTGGCGGATGTCGACCGGCTTGCCGATCGCATCGTTGTGGCTGTCGTCACTGTCGCTGAGAACTGCCGCATCACCGATATTGGCCGACAGCATCAGCACCGGCGCTGTCTGTCCGGCCTCGCGCAGACGCGAGACGAGCTGCCAGCCGTTCATGCCGGGCATCAGAATATCGACGAGGAAAAGATCCGGCATGATGCCCTCGATCAGCGTCAGGCATTCGCCGCCGCCTGCTGCCGTCAGCACGATGAAATCGAGCGGCGCCAGGATCTCGCGCATCATCTCGCGGTGGTCCTCGTTATCATCGACGACGACGATCGTGCGGCGCGGGCCGTCATAACCGACGATGCGCTTCTCCTGCGGCGCTGCGGCCACGGCGCGCATGACGGCGGACAGCATCAGCCGGACGCGGAAGGTCGAGCCTTCGTCCTTCACGCTTGAAACCGAGATCTCGCCACCGAGCGTGTTGGTCAGAAGCCGGGTGATGGTGAGGCCGAGGCCGAGCCCCGGCATTGGCCGCACGCTTTCGGCCTCGCCGCGCTGGAAGGGTTCGTAGATGCGGGGCAGGTCTTTCTCGGTGATGCCTCGGCCGGTATCGGCGACGGTAAAGGTCGCGACCTGGCTGCGATAGCCGACATCGAAGGTGACGCTGCCCTCGTCAGTGAACTTGATGGCATTGGAGAGCAGGTTGACGAGAATCTGGCGCAGGCGCTTTTCGTCGGTGCGGACGAATTGCGGCAAGGCCGGCGCGCGCTCATGGATGAAGGCGAGCCCCTTTGCCTGCGCCTGTGGCCGGAACATATCGACGATCTGGTCGAGGAAATCCTGGATGTTGATCTCGTTGGAATAGACCTGCAGGCGGCCGGCTTCGATCTTGGAAATATCGAGCAGGCCGTCGATCAGCCCGGAGAGGTGTTCGGCGCTGCGGCGGATGACCTTGATCGAGGACTGGCGCGGCGCCGGAATGGTCTCGTCGCGTTCGAGGATCTGGGCGTAGCCGAGCACGGCGTTCAGCGGCGTGCGTAATTCATGGCTGAGCCCGACGACATAGCGGCTCTTGGCGCGGTTGGCGGCCTCGGCCGTTTCCTTGGCGTTCTGCAGGGCAGCGTCGGTCTTCTTATGGGCGGCGATTTCCTTGAGCAGCAGCGTGTTCTGGCGCGAGGATTCCTCCTCGGCAACGACGCGGCTGTCATGGGCGAGCACATAGAACCAGCAGACGACGCCTGCGATCACCGAGAAGACGAAGAAGACGATGAAGATGGTGCGGTTGACGACCTCGGCCGTCTCAGGGGAGGCGGAGGCGACCTGATGGGCGATCATCGCCAGGATCGCGCCGATGGCGGTCAACGCCAGCACGACGGCGATGCCGTAGCGGCCGAGGCGCGTCGTCAGCTTCTCGATGATGGTTTCAGGCAGCAGCACCTTGGCGACGGTGCCGACCTGCGCATTGAAACGGGCGGCCGGCTTGCACATGTCGTGGCAGCGGCTGTCGAGCGAGCAGCAGAGCGAGCAGATCGGCGCGGCATAGGCCGGGCACCAGGCCATATCCTCCGGCTCGAAGGGATGCTCGCAGACCGAGCAGGTGATGTTCGTCAGGTTCTTCCAGCTCTGGCGCGGCTTGCGGGCGAGATAGAACTTGCCTTTCGTTGCCCAGGCGATGAAAGGCGAGGCGACCAGCGCGACGACGAGGGTAATATAGGGAGCGAGCGAGGCGGCGATCTCGCCGAAGGCACCGAAATGGGCAATCAGCGACACCGTCGCCGATAGCGTCATGGCGCCGAGGCCGACCGGGTTGATGTCGTAGAGATGTGCGCGCTTGAACTCGATGCCGGGGGGAGCCAGCCCCAGCGGCTTGTTGATGAAGAGATCGGCGGAGATCGTGCAGAGCCAGGCCATGGCGATGATCGAGAAGATGCCGAGCGTCTCCTCCAGCAGCCGGTAGATGCCAAGTTCCATCAAAAGCAGGGCAATCGCGACGTTGAAGACCAGCCAGATGACGCGGCCGGGATGGCTGTGGGTCAGGCGCGAGAAGAAGTTCGACCAGGCGAGCGAACCTGCATAGGCGTTCATCACATTGATCTTCAGCTGTGAGACGACGACGAAGGCCGCCATCAACAGCAGCGCGGCATTGTGCCAGGGGACCATGTAGCCGAAGGCGGTCAGATACATCTGCGCCGGGTCGGCGGCGCGATCGAGGGGGACGCCCGAGGTGAAGGTCAGCACGACCAGAAATGAACCGGCAAGTAACTTCGGCGCGCCGATGATGACCCAGCCGGGGCCGGCGAGAAAGATCGCCAGGCGGTGGCGCCACTTGCGCTGCGGGTCCGGCGGCAGGAAGCGCAGGAAGTCGGCCTGTTCGCCGATCTGCGACATCAGCGCCAGGATGACGGCCGAGGCGGCGCCGAACTCCACGAGATCGAACTCGGCGACGGTGCCGGGCGGGCCGGAGGCATGGCGGATGCCGGCAAAGGCGCGCCAGAGATCGAATTTTTCCCAGTCCAGCAGGGCGATGAAGATGAAGGGCAGGATATTCAGCACTATCCAGAAGGGCTGGGTCATCAGCTGGAACTTGCTGATGAGCCGCACACCGTGTGTCACCAGGGGGATCACCATGACGGCGCTGATGATGTAGCCGATCCAGAGCGGGATGCCGAGGGTGAGCTCCAGCGCCCCGGACATGATCGAAGCCTCGATCGCAAACAGCATGAAGGTGAAGCTCGCATAGATCAGCGAGGTGATGGTCGAGCCGATATAGCCGAAGCCCGCGCCGCGTGTCAGCAGATCGATGTCGACGCCGTGGCGGATGGCGTAGCGGCTGATCGGCAGGCCGATCGCCAGCATGGCGATCGAGGCGACGATAATGGCGTAAAAGGCGTTGGTGGTGCCGTAGGAAAGCGTGATCGCGCCGCCGATCGCCTCCAGCGCCAGGAAGGAGATTGCGCCGATCGCCGTCTGCGAGATGCGCTGTGAGGAGAAATGGCGGGCGCTCTTGGCAGTGAAGCGCAGCGCATAATCTTCCAGCGTCTGGTTGGCGACCCAGCGATTATATTCGCGTCTTACCGGAATGATGCGTTGGCGCGCTGCCATGTCTTCCTTTCCGGCATTCCGGTTGGGCTCATCGTCTCTTCGGCAGTTTTGGCGGGATGGATGGGAAAGGCAAGAGGCGGGCACCGACTGGTTCACAGAATGGCAATATTTTTGCAATTGATCTTTCACATAACAGCTCTAACTCTCCGGCGTTCGTTCAACCATTTCGGGTATCACCATGTCTGTTTTAAGCTTTTGCCGCCTGAGCACCGCCCTCGTCTGCCTCCTTTCCATCGTGCCCTCGCTTGCCGGCGCCGAGCAGACCACGGCGGCGAAATCGCCTTATGCGCTGGCCGGAAACACCAACAAACGCGGTGACGCCTGCTTCTCGACGGTGGACACCAACGCTGCCGTTCACCTCCTCTCCGGCTTCCTGGAAATCTGGACCCCGCGCACGCCTTTCGTCGATGCGGGTGTCGAAGCCCCGGCCAAGGATAATTGCCCGGCGGTCGCCAAGACGGATTGGGACGGCATTCCTTCCAGCAAGACCGACGGCCATATCCTCAACCAGGCCGTCCATGACGCCAACATCGCCTATGTCGTCAAAGCAACGCGGGCGCGGACGGCCGATCAGGCCGTCGCCGCCTATCTCGACGATCGGCGCGGCAAGAATGCCAGCATCGTCGATGGCCTCGGTCCGCTGACGGATGCCTGGAAGGCCGGCTCGAAGCAGACCACCACGATCACCGAGGTGGCGGCCGACGCGACGACGGCCAAATATGACGACAAGGGCAACAATCGCGGCGCCGGCCGCAAGCCGGACACGGAAAACAAGACCGATGCCAATCCCGACATGGGCCTTGCAATCGACTTCATCAACGCCGCAAGCGGTGACGGCTCGACGGAGCCCGCAAAACGCTATTTCAAATATGGCCGTCCCTACCGCTGGAGCCAGGACGTGTCGGTCGTCCCGACGCTGGAGCCCGCCAAGAGCGGCAAGCCGGTCGAGGATGGTGGTTTCCCGAGCGGGCATACCGCGGAAGCCTGGCGGGATGCGCTCGCCATGGCCTATCTCGTGCCGCAGCGCTTTCAGGAAATGATCACGCGCGCCAGCGAGCTGGGTGAAGACCGTATTCTCGCCGGCATGCATTCTCCGCTCGACGTGATGGGCGGCCGCATGCTCGGCACCGCCACGGTCGTCTACAATCTGAACAAGGCCGACAATGCGGCGCTGAAGAGCGATGCCTACGCCCAGGCGCAGTCATGGCTCGTCGCCAAATCAGGCGTTGCGGATGCGGGTGCGCTCGAGGTTGCCGCCCACGCGGCACCGCTCGCTGCAGACCGTTTCGCCGATCATGACGCCAATCGCGCCTACGTGCTGCAGCGCCTGAGCTACGGCCTGCCGACGATCCATGCGACCGATCAACCGGCGCGCGTGCCGCAGGGCGCCGAAGCGCTTCTCGAAACGCGTCTGCCCTATCTGGACGGCGAGCAGCGCCGCGATGTGCTGAAGACGACGGAGATCGCCTCCGGCTATCCGCTGCTCGACGATGCGGAAGGTTACGGCCGTCTCAACCTGTTTGCCGCCGCCGACGGTTACGGTGCGTTCGAAGAGGACGTGACCGTGACGATGGACGCGGCAAAGGGCGGGTTCAATTCGATCGACACCTGGCGGAACGACATCACCGGCAGGGGCAGGCTGGTGAAGCGTGGCAACGGCATCCTCGGGCTGTCGGGCGCCAACAGCTATTCCGGCGGCACCATGCTGGAAGAGGGCGCGCTGGTGGCCCTGTCGTCGTCGGCCTTCGGTCGTGGCGGGCTGACGGTCAACGGTGGCTCGCTCGTTCTGGCGGCCGACAAGCCGTTGACCGTGAGCGGCGACTATCAGCAGCTCGCCAATGCCACGACGAAGCCGGCGCTCGGCGCAAACGGCGCGGGGACGCTGGTCGTCGAGGGCAAGGCGGCGCTGGCCGGCGACCTCGCCGTGACGCTTGTCGACGGTTATGCCCCGACGCCCGGAACGAAGATCGAAATCCTCAAGGCGGGTGCCGTGACCGGCACCTTCGGCAAGGTCACCGTCTCCGGCCACAAGGCGAGCCTCTCCTATGGCCCGACATCCGTCACCTTGACGATCGACGGATAATTTCCGGTATCGAGATAGGGCATCCCTGCTGCGAGGATGCCCTTCCTTCTCTGGCCTGCCTGTTTGACCCCCGCGCCTACGTCATTTTGCGTATGTGTTTTTGCGCTGCAGCACCCGATAGTCCCTTAAGCAACAGTTAATCTCCGTTTCCGGCCTGTTGCGGAACAAGAAGAGGGGCTCAACCAGATGAATCTCAGAACTACTATTGCGGGCGCTGCACTCGGCGCCGTCATGGCGGCCTCGGCTGCCTTCAGCGGTGCGGTTGCCGCCGACGATACGATCAAGGTCGGCATTCTGCACTCGCTTTCCGGCACCATGGCCATCTCCGAGACCACGCTCAAGGACGCCATGCTGATGCTCATCGACGAGCAGAACAAGAAGGGCGGCCTTCTCGGCAAGAAGCTCGAGGCCGTCGTCGTCGACCCGGCTTCCGACTGGCCGCTATTTGCCGAAAAGGCACGTGAGCTGATCCAGAAGGACAAGGTTGCCGCCGTCTTCGGTTGCTGGACGTCCTCGTCGCGCAAGTCCGTTCTGCCGGTTTTCGAAGAGACCAACTCGATCCTCTTCTACCCGGTCCAGTATGAAGGCGAAGAGTCCTCGCGCAACATCTTCTACACCGGTGCTGCTCCGAACCAGCAGGCCATTCCTGCTGTCGACTACCTGATGGAAAAAGAAGGCGTCAAGCGCTTCGTTCTCGAAGGTACGGACTACGTTTATCCGCGCACGACCAACAAGATTCTCGAGGCATACCTGATTTCGAAGGGTATTCCGAAAGAAGACATCATGACCAACTACACGCCGTTCGGCTTCTCCGACTGGCAGACCGAAGTTTCCAAGATCAAGGAATTCGGTTCGACCGGCAAGAAGACCGCCGTCGTTTCCACGATCAACGGCGATGCCAACGTTCCGTTCTACAAGGAACTGGGCAACAAGGGCATCAAGGCAACCGACATCCCCGTCGTCGCCTTCTCGGTTGGCGAAGAAGAGCTTGCCGGCCTCGACACCAAGCCGCTCGTCGGCCATCTCGCTGCCTGGAACTACTTCGAGTCGGTCGAAAGCCCGGCGAACAAGAAGTTCATCAAGGACTGGCACGCTTTCACCAAGAACGACAAGCGCGTGACGAACGACCCGATGGAAGCTGCGTATATCGGCTTCAATGCATGGGTTAAGGCCGTCCAGGCTGCCGGCACGACCGATACCGACAAGGTTCTCGACACCATTATCGGCGTCAGCGTTCCGAACCTCTCCGGCGGTTATGCGACCGTCATGCCGAACCACCACATCACCAAGCCGGTGCTGATCGGTGAAATCCAGGCCGACGGCCAATTCGAAATCGTCCAGCAGACACCTGCCGTCGTCGGCGACGAATGGTCAGATTTCCTGCCTGACTCCAAGGATCTGATCTCCGATTGGCGCAAGCCGATGTCCTGCGGCAACTTCAACGTCGCTACGGGCAAGTGCGGTGGCAAGGGCTCCTGAGTACGACTCCGATCCGATGATTGCCTGAAGGATTCCGTCCGGGTTTGATCCCGGGCGGAAGCTCCGTCCCAGCGATTGCGCCGCGAGGCCAACACTATCAAGGGCGAGAAAGCCGATGTATCGCGCCATAAAGATTTTCCTCATCACGGTTTGCCTGACATTTTCGGGCCTGACATTTTCGGGCGTGATAATCTCGAGCGAAGTCCATGCCCAGGATGATATCCACGTGCTTATCGACGCGCTCGGCGTCGGCGACTTCCCGGAACGCGAAGCGGCCATCAAGGCGCTGGTCGCTTCCAAGGATCCGCATGTCAGCCAGATCCTGCAGCAGTTGAGCGACGGCCTTCTCTACGTCAATTCCGATGGCGGCCCGGTTCTTCTCCAGGGCGGTACCGATGACGAACCGACCTATTCCGATCCGATCACCGGCGAAGCCGCTGCCGATGTCGATCCGGATCTGATGACGAAGGTGAAGATCAACAACGCGCTTCGCGGCGTCATCGGCGCCGCCACCAGCCAGCTGACGCTGATGAGCCCGGACCGCTCCGCGCGGCTTGCCGCGGCGCAGGGCCTCCTGAAAGATGCCGATCCCGCCAATCTCGACCTGCTGAACTCGGCGCTTGCGGCCGAAAAGGACGCTAAGATCAAGAATACGATGGAAGCGGCGCGCGCAGTGCTGCTGCTCAAGACGGATGCTAGCGTCGAAGACAAGAAGGCTGCGATCGATACGATCGCGGCGCGCGGCAATCGCGATGCGCTGACCATCCTCACGACCACACTCGAAACCGCGCCTGACGACCTGAAGCCGGCGATCCAGGCGGATATCAGCTCCATCAATCGCAGCCTGGCGCTGTGGGATATCGTCCAGAACATCTGGTACGGATTGTCTCTCGGCTCGGTCCTGCTGCTTGCCGCGATCGGCCTTGCCATCACCTTCGGCGTCATGGGCGTCATCAACATGGCGCATGGCGAAATGGTGATGATCGGCGCCTACACCACCTATGTGGTGCAGGAATACATTACCTCCGCCTTTCCTGAACTTGCCGATTATTCGCTGGCCTTTGCCGTGCCTGCGGCCTTCGTCTTTACCGGCTTCGTCGGTCTGGTGATCGAGCGCGCCGTCATCCGCTATCTCTACGGCCGGCCGCTCGAAACGCTGCTCGCCACCTGGGGCGTGTCGCTGATCCTGCAGCAGGCGGTGCGCAGCAGCTTCGGCCCGACCAACCGCGAGGTCCGCAATCCGACCTGGATGTCCGGCGTCTTCGATCTCGGCGGGCTCTCCATCACGTGGAACCGACTGTGGATCATCGTCTTTTCGATGGTGGTCTTTGTGGCGCTGCTCCTGCTGCTCAAACGGTCCGCCTTCGGCCTGCAGATGCGCGCCGTTACGCAGAACCGGCGCATGGCGTCGTCGATGGGCATCCGCACCGGCTGGGTCGATGCCTTCACCTTCGCGCTCGGCTCGGGCATTGCCGGCATCGCGGGCGTGGCGCTCAGCCAGATCGACAATGTCTCGCCGAACCTCGGCCAGAGTTACATCATCGACAGCTTCATGGTCGTCGTCTTCGGCGGTGTCGGCAATCTCTGGGGGACGCTGGTCGGCGCACTGTCGCTCGGCGTCGTCAACAAGTTCCTCGAGCCCTTCGCCGGCGCCGTGCTCGGCAAGATCCTGGTGCTCGTCCTCATCATTCTCTTCATCCAGAAGCGTCCGCGCGGGCTCTTCGCACTCAAAGGAAGGGCGGTGGAAGCATGATTACGGCCTTCCTTCTCCGATCACTCGATCGCAAGATCGTCATTGCCATCGCCCTCCTGCTTCTGGTCGCGGTCCTCGTGCCGGTCCTGAACCTGATGACGGGGCCGACCAATCCGCTGCACGTGCCGACTTATATCATGTCGCTGTTCGGCAAGTATCTGACCTATGCGCTGCTGGCGCTGGCGCTCGACCTCGTCTGGGGCTTCTGCGGCATCCTTTCCCTCGGCCACGGTGCCTTCTTTGCGCTCGGCGGTTATGCGATGGGCATGTATCTGATGCGCCAGATCGGCACGCGCGGCAGCTACGGAGATCCTGTTCTGCCCGACTTCATGGTGTTCCTGAACTGGAAGGATCTGCCCTGGTTCTGGTACGGCTTCAACCACTTCTGGTTTGCGGCGCTGATGGTGCTCGTCGTACCCGGCCTGCTCGCCTTCGTCTTCGGCTGGTTTGCCTTCCGCTCACGCGTCAACGGCGTCTATCTCTCGATCATCACCCAGGCGATGACCTATGCGCTGCTGCTGGCCTTCTTCCGCAACGACATGGGCTTCGGAGGCAATAACGGCCTTACCGATTTCAAGGACATTATCGGTTTCAACGTCCAGGCCGACGGCACGCGTGCAGCCCTCTTTGCAGCAACCGCGATCTTCCTGGCTCTATCGCTGCTGATCGCCTCGGCGATCGTGCGCTCGAAGTTCGGCAAGGTGCTGGTCGGCGTGCGCGATGCCGAAAGCCGCACGCGCTTCCTCGGCTACCGCGTCGAGCATTTCAAGCTCTTCACCTTCGTCGTTTCGGCGATGATGGCGGGCATTGCGGGCGCGCTTTACGTGCCGCAGGTGGGCATCATCAACCCGGGCGAGTTCGCCCCTGCCAATTCGATCGAAGTCGTCATCTGGACGGCGGTCGGCGGGCGGGCGACGCTGATCGGGCCGATCATCGGCGCGATCCTCGTCAACGGCGGCAAGACGATCTTCACCGGCCTCTTCCCGGAGTTCTGGCTGTTCGCGCTCGGTGGCCTCTTCGTTGCCGTCACGCTGTTCCTGCCGAAGGGCGTCGTCGGTACGATTTCGCAATATCTCGGCAAGCGGAAGCCTGTCTCCAAGGCGGGAACACCGGCGGCTGAGGAAGACGGTATCGAGCCGAAAATCCAGGCAGCGGAGTGAGCGCCATGATCCCCGACGTCAAACCCACCAGCGTGCTTTATCTCAATGGCGTGTCGGTTTCCTTCGACGGCTTCAAGGCGCTGAACTCGCTGTCGATCGTCATCGAGCCCGGTGAACTCCGCGCCATCATCGGCCCGAACGGCGCCGGCAAGACGACGATGATGGATATCATCACCGGCAAGACCCGGCCCGATGAGGGTGAGGTGTTCTTCAACGGCACGATCGATCTCACCAAGAAGGACGAAGCCGATATCGCTCAGCTCGGCATCGGCCGCAAGTTTCAGAAGCCGACCGTCTTCGAAAGCCATACGGTGTGGGACAATCTGGAGCTGGCGCTGAACCGACGTCGTGGTGTGTTCTCGACGCTGCTCTACCGGCTTTCCGGCGAGGACAAGGCGCGCATCGAGGAGATCCTCGGAACGGTGCGGCTGACGCATCGCCGCGACGAATTCGCCGCCAATCTCTCGCACGGGCAGAAGCAGTGGCTGGAGATCGGCATGCTGCTGGCGCAGGAGCCGAAGCTTCTGCTCGTCGATGAACCGGTGGCCGGCATGACCGATGCGGAGACGGCGGAAACCGCGATCCTGCTCAAGGATATCGCCAAAACCCGGTCGGTCGTCGTCGTCGAGCACGACATGGGCTTCATCCGTGACCTCGGCGTCAAGGTGACCTGCCTTGCTGAAGGATCGGTGCTGGCGGAGGGATCGATCGATTTTGTGAGTTCGGATCCGAAGGTCATCGAGAACTATTTGGGGCGGTGAGCGTCGTGTTTGCCGGATGCCCCTCACCCTAACCCTCTCCCCGTAGACGGGGCGAGGGGACGTGCCATGCGAGAGGTGGACGAGGGACGGACAGGTCGCGGTATATTCCCTTTTCCCCGCAAGCGGGGAGAAGGTGGCGGCAGCCGGATGAGGGGCAGCGGCCTGCTCCGACAGCAGTTTGAATGTAAAGGGAAACCGATGCTGACAGTCGAAAACGCAAACCTCCACTACGGCGCCGCTCAGGCGCTGCGCGGCATCTCGATCAAAGCGGAGATGGGCAAGATCACCTGCGTGCTGGGGCGTAACGGCGTGGGGAAGAGTTCTCTTCTGCGCGCCGTTACCGGCCAGCATCCGCTGTCGGCCGGCACCGTCACCTTCAATGAAACCAAGCTCAACGGCATGCCGCCCTTTGCCCGCGCCAAGCAGGGCATCGGCTATGTGCCGCAGGGGCGTGAAATCTTCCCGCTGCTGACAGTCAAGGAAAATCTCGAAACCGGCTTTGCTCCGCTTGGCCGCCGCGACCGCAACATCCCCGATGACATCTTCAGTCTTTTCCCGGTGCTGAAGTCGATGTTGTCACGTCGCGGCGGCGATCTTTCCGGCGGGCAGCAGCAGCAGCTGGCGATCGGGCGCGCCATGGTGACGCGGCCTCGGATTCTCGTGCTCGACGAGCCGACCGAGGGCATTCAGCCATCGATCATCAAGGATATCGGCCGGGCGATCCGCTACCTGCGCGACTCCACAGGCATGGCGATCCTGCTCGTCGAGCAGTATCTCGATTTCTGCCGCGAGCTTGCCGACTATGTCTACATCATGGACCGCGGCGAAATCGTGCATGAAGGGCTTGCCGAGACGCTGGATACGCCGGAGGCCCGCCGCCATCTGACTGTCTGACTGGCAGGTGCCGCATTTTGCAGCAGAGGGTGCGGTGCGTGGAAAACCTTCCGCCGCCGCCAAGGGTCTGCTCGGGACGGCATAGGAATTGCTTGCTTTCCGCTATCCGCGCGCTTGAATGAAAACCAGGGGCGCGACCGAAAGGGACGATATGACGATTGCGGCGGCAGGCACGAGACCGCAAAGAGCGGAAGGGCGCGGACATCTGGCGGCAAAGCTGTTCGATGGCCGCACGCGCATCCGTGAACTCTATCAGGAGGGGGCAGCGAAGATCCGCCTGCCCGATACCTTCGACGCCTCGATGGAAGCCGTCATCATCAATACCGCTGGCGGTTTGACAGGCGGCGATCGAATGGATTGGAGCGTGGATGCCGGCGCCGGCACGCGCATCGATGTCACCACTCAAGCTTGCGAGAAGATCTACAAGGCATCGGCCGGCATCGCCGAGGTGGCGACCAGCATCAAGGTCGGAGCCCAAGCCCGCGTCGACTGGCTGCCGCAGGAAACGATCCTCTTCGACCGGGCCGCACTTTTCCGCCGGTTGGATGTCGATCTTGACGAGAGCGCCGAATTTCTGGCTGTGGAGGCCGTGCTGCTCGGCCGCAAGGCGATGGGTGAGGCGGTGGTATCAGGGCTGTTCCGCGACCGCTGGCGCATCCGGCGTTCGAGCCAACTGATCCACGCCGAAGAACTCAGACTTTCCGAAGGTGTGGCGGCGCTGACGGCGCGACAGGCGGTCCTCGGCGGACAGGTGGCCTTTGCGACCCTGCTTTATGCCGGGCAGCTTTCAGAAGCCTATCTTGGGAAAGTCCGGCCGCTCGTCGAAGGATCGATGGGCGGTGCCAGCGCTTGGAATGGCAAGCTCGTCGTTCGCCTTGCCGCAGCCGACGGCTTCTCACTCAGAAAAATCCTGATCCCGGTCATTTCCGCCTTGCGCAATGGTGCGCCTGTGCCGAAAGTCTGGAATCTATGAACTTCAGCATTCGATCAAGCAGATGGACAAGCGATGAACCTCACTCCGAGAGAAAAAGACAAGCTGTTGATTTCGATGGCGGCGATGGTGGCGCGGAGGCGGCTGGAGCGCGGCGTCAAACTGAACTATCCCGAAGCGATCGCGCTGATCAGCGACTTCGTCGTCGAAGGCGCCCGCGACGGCCGTCCGGTTGCCGAGCTGATGGAAGCCGGTGCCCATGTGATCGGCCGCGACCAGGTGATGGAGGGGATTGCAGAGATGATCCATGACGTGCAGGTGGAGGCAACGTTTCCCGATGGCACCAAGCTTGTCACCGTGCACGAACCGATCCGGTGAGGAGATAGGAATGTTGGAGCTCAGGCCCAATTGCGAATGCTGCGACAAGGATCTGTCGCCTGACAGCGCTGAGGCACGGATTTGCACCTACGAATGCACCTTTTGCGCCGATTGCGTGGACGGCGTGCTGAAGGGTGTCTGCCCGAACTGCGGCGGCAATCTCGTCGCGAGGCCTATTCGGCCGGCGGCCATGCTCGCCAAAAATCCGGCATCGACGAAGCGCGTACTGAAGGCCGAGGGCTGCGCGCCCAAGGCGGCTTAAGGAGGACGAGATGATTCCAGGCGAGATCATTGCCGCAAGCGGCGACATCGAACTGAATGCCGGCGCGCCGACGGTGACGCTGGAGGTTTCCAATACCGGCGATCGGCCGGTGCAGGTCGGCAGCCACTATCATTTCGCCGAGACCAATGCCGGGCTTTCCTTCGATCGCGCGGTAGCACACGGCAAGCGGCTCGATATCCCGGCGGGGACGGCGGTGCGCTTCGAGCCGGGGCAGACGCGCTCGGTGACGCTGATCCCGCTTTCCGGCAAGCGCGAGGTTTACGGCTTCCGCCAGCTGGTGATGGGCAAGCTTTAAGAACAATAGTCTGGAGAAACGCATGCGCTTGAATATCTGCCTCGTCGGGGCGGCGATGCTGCTGACGGCAGGTGCTGCCGCAGCTGAGGATATCGATTGCAACAGTCCCAAGACGCAATCGGACATGACTTCTTGCGAAGCGGGGCGCCATGAGGCCGCCGACAAGGCGTTAAATGCGCAATACAAGAAGACCCGCGCCGTCCTGGCAGCGATCGACAAGGACCTGGATGGCGACAGGAAGGGTGCAGAGCAGGCGCTGGTCAAGGCGCAGCGCGCCTGGATCGATTATCGCGACGCCGAATGCGACGCCTTCGGCTTTCAGGCCCGCGGCGGCACGATGGAGCCGATGCTGGTCGCCGGGTGTCTCGCCAACATCACGGACAAACGCACGAAAGAGCTGAAAGAGCTCGAAGATACGATGAGCAACTAGGGTGATCAGGAAAATCATGATCGTCGGCAATGGCGACGTTGAGGAGGGCGGGGCTGGCATCATCGATGCCGCCGATTTAGTCATCCGCTTCAATGATTGCCGCTCCTATGGCGCCGGCGGCAGCCGCACGGATGCCGTCGCGGTCTGCAATACCGGCAGACCGGCAAAGGCGATGCTCGGCTCGCGTGAGTGGCGCACCCATCCGGGCGTGGTGTCGGCGGGCGAAATCTGGAGCGTGCGCGACCCGGAAAAATTCGCCGCGATGCGGGCACCGCTTGCCGTCTCGCATCAGGAACTCGACGATTTCTGCGACGACTATACGGATGAATTCAGTGTCTTCTGCGCCGATACCGGCAAGAAGCACGTCGTCATCGGCAAGGCGGTTCACGAGTCCGTGGATGCCTCGCTTTCGGCGTTTTCTCCGTCGCCCTATGTCGTGCCGAGCAGCGGTATGATCGTCATTGCCGAGGTGCTGAACACATATGCCGAGGCCGAGGTGACGCTTGCCGGCTTCGGCCACGTCGGCTGGGAATGGCACCCATTTGCGGCCGAACGACAGCTTGTCGATAGTTATATTGCCGCTGGCCGCCTCAAGCGGCTCGGCGGAAAAACACTCGTCTCTTCCTCCCAAGGAGCCTGATAGATGCCCTACAAGATCTCGCGCGCCGCCTATGCCGGCATGTTCGGACCGACCACCGGCGACAAGGTGCGCCTTGCCGATACGGAGCTCTTCATCGAGATCGAGAAGGATTTCACCACCTATGGTGAGGAGGTGAAGTTCGGCGGCGGCAAGGTGATCCGCGACGGCATGGGCCAGAGCCAGGTGACGCGGGCGGATGGCGCGGTCGATACGGTCATCACCAATGCGGTGATCGTCGATCATTCGGGTATCTACAAGGCCGATATCGGGCTCAAGGATGGGCGCATCGTCGCGATCGGCAAGGCCGGTAATCCCGACATGCAGCCGGGTGTCAACATCATCGTCGGCCCCGGCACGGAGGCGATCGCCGCCGAAGGCAAGATCGTCACCGCTGGCGGCATGGACAGCCATATCCATTTCATCGCGCCGCAGCAGATCGAGGAAGCGCTGATGAGCGGCATGACCTGCATGCTCGGCGGCGGCACCGGACCGGCACACGGCACGCTTGCCACCACCTGCACGCCCGGTCCCTGGCATCTGGCGCGCATGATTGAAGCCGCGGACGCCTTTCCGATGAACCTTGCCTTTGCCGGCAAGGGCAATGCCTCGCTGCCGGGGGCGCTGACCGAAATGGTGCTGGCCGGCGCCACCTCGCTGAAGCTGCACGAGGATTGGGGTACGACGCCAGGCGCCATCGACTGCTGCCTGTCGGTTGCCGACGAATACGACGTGCAGGTGATGATCCATACCGACACGCTGAACGAAAGCGGCTTCGTCGAGGATACGATTGGCGCCATCAAGGGCCGCACCATCCATGCCTTCCATACGGAAGGGGCGGGCGGCGGGCACGCGCCTGACATCATCAAGATCTGCGGCCAGCCGAATGTCATTCCGTCGTCGACCAATCCGACGCGTCCCTATACGGTCAATACCATTGCCGAGCATCTCGACATGCTGATGGTCTGCCATCACCTGTCGTCGTCGATCCCCGAAGATATCGCCTTTGCCGAAAGCCGGATCCGCAAGGAGACGATCGCCGCCGAAGACATCCTGCACGATATCGGCGCCTTCTCGATCATCTCGTCCGACAGCCAGGCCATGGGCCGCGTCGGCGAGGTGGCGATCCGCACCTGGCAGACGGCTGACAAGATGAAGCGTCAGCGCGGCCGGCTGAAGGAGGAAAAGGGCGACAACGACAATTTCCGCGTCCGCCGCTATATCGCCAAATATACGATCAACCCGGCGATCGCCCATGGTCTCAGCCGTGAGATCGGCTCGGTTGAAGTCGGCAAACGTGCCGACCTCGTGCTTTGGAACCCGGCCTTCTTCGGGGTGAAGCCCGATATGGTGCTGCTCGGTGGCTCGATTGCGGCCGCCCCGATGGGCGATCCGAATGCCTCGATCCCGACGCCGCAGCCGGTACACTACCGGCCGATGTTTGCCTCTTATGGCAAGAGCCTCACCAATTCCTCCGTCACCTTCGTCAGCCAGGCCTCGCTCGATGCCGGCCTGAAGGGCCGGCTCGGCGTCGCCAAGGAGCTGGTCGCGGTGAAAAACACGCGCGGCGGCATCTCCAAGGCATCGATGATCCACAACGACCTGACACCCGAGATCGAGGTCGATCCGGAGACCTATGAGGTCAGGGCGAACGGCGAGCTGCTGACTTGCGAGCCGGCGACGGTGCTGCCGATGGCGCAGCGCTACTTCCTGTTCTAGGCCCAGGTCGGATGTGTGATGGACGGCTCCGATGAGGACAGGCATCCGCTGGTTGTTGCGGATCGTATTCCTGCTCGTGTTTTCGGCGGCCTGCGGAATCTTCATTCCCCGGCCGCTGATTGCGCCGGTCAAGGCGTCGTCTGCGGCGGTGACGCATCGGATTCTGCTGCTGTCGGGCCCGATCCATACCGATATTGCCATTCCGCTCGACGCGGAAACGCGGGCTGCCTTTTCCTTCCTTGACGATACCGGTTTTCCGCTCGGCCATCCGAATGCGGAGTGGCTCATTATCGGCTGGGGCGGTCGGGCCTTCTATCTGGAAACTCCCACATGGGCGGAACTGAAGCCGCTGCCGGTGTTGCGCGCGCTGACAATCGACCGTTCAGTGCTGCATGTGGATCTTGCCGGTCACATCACCGAGCCGCAGCCGACTGTTGCGGCATTCAATGTCAGTGACGATCAATTGGCGCAGCTGCGCAATTTTATCTCGGACAGCTTCGTGCGCGACGCGGGCGCGGTGGTGCCGATCCCGGATGCCGGTTACGGCGAGATCGACCGTTTCTTCGAGGCCAGGGGATACTTCAACGCTCTCTTCGGCTGCAACACCTGGAGCGCCGCCGCCCTGCGTTCGGCTGGGCTTCGAACCGGCTTATGGAGCCCGATTCCACAAGCATTGCGATTGTCTGTTTCTGTCTACAATTGAAGCAGCCGTAGAGCCAGTCCGCTCTTAAAGTGAATTGTGAACAGCGCTCTCCATATGGTTGTAAAAATCAGTGGAAGAACCGATGTTTTCCCCAGCTAAACCATTCTGGAACATCTGCCCCGCAGTGATCAATAAATCTCTTTTATATCAGTAATTTAAGTGTCTCTCTGCGCTGTTCGATTCAGAGATTGGAAAACTGCACCCCCTGCTAGAAAAGTTCTATCCACCGATTCGTCCGAAACCGTTCGAATCTTAACGAGTCGATTAAGACACCCGCAGCAATTGGGCTCTTATCAATGCCTGGAAACGCCGAGCAGGAAGGTTGATTCTCATGAGAAACTGGATTTCGCTGCAGGCCGATTTCGGCGATCTTCAATACCGCAAGAACGTCTACGTCTTCGCCCTGAAGATGGCTTTTCTCGCCGTTATTCTCTCGGGAGTCATTATCGCATTGACGATGCCGTCGCTCGATCTTCTCGGGTTGCTGCCGGTGACACTCGCTCATGCAATTGGCTTCAGCGCGATCTTTTCCTGGCTGATCGGCGGTACGGTTTCCGGCATGCTGTCACTGTTCGCCGGCTTTGCCATGCGCGATCTCGCGCTCTCGCGGGCGGAATTCGAAAAGCTCAGCCGCACCGATACACTTTCCGGACTGCTCAACCGGCGGGCTTTTACCGAGGCGCTTGAGAATACTGATGGCGACGCGTCCCTGGTCATTTTTGACGTCGACCGTTTCAAGACGATCAATGACCGCTTCGGCCATGGCTGCGGCGATGCCGTTATCATTGCCGTTTCGGCCATGCTCACCTCCGCCTTCGATGAGATGTCCGTCGTCGCACGGCTGGGTGGGGAGGAGTTTGGCGTCATCGTCTCCGGGGAACCGCTGGAGGCGCGGATGGAGCGCGTCGAAGGTGTCCGAGCCCGGATCGCCGGCGGCGCCATCAAAGCCGAGGGGCACGATATCCGCATCACCGTTTCCGGCGGCGTAGCCGATCTCGTCGCCGGGCGCAACAAGCAGGCGGTCTATGCCTCCGCCGACCGGGCGCTCTATCTCGCCAAGGCGCTCGGGCGCAATCGCGTCGTACACGAGCGGGAAGGTCTGCATCACGCCTGGCACGGGCTCGTCGATAAGGGCGTCGATGGCGAGGGCGGACCGGAGAGCGACAATGTGATGCAGGCTTACGGAATATAAAAACCGGACCCGAACGAAAGACCATTGGTGCTTGCATCGGGAAGAGCTATTTTGCATGGTCGTCCTCTCAGCAAAACGGACATATCATGCAGCGCGTCACCTCCTATCTTCCTGCCGGAACCCCTTCCTCCCATCCGATCGCCCAGGTCAAGCTGCCGCATGATCTACGCCATCTGCGCCGCAAGCTGCTGCATCTGGAAAATGGCGAGATGGTCATGCTCGATCTCAAGGATCCGGTGCTTTTTGCCAATGGCGATCTGCTGGTGCGCGACGACGGCGAACTGATCGAGATCCTCGCTGCCGACGAGAAGCTCTTCGAGGTTCGCGGCCGCGACCGCACGCATCTGGTCGAGCTCGCCTGGCATCTCGGCAACCGGCATCTTGCCGCGCAGATCGAGGAAGACCGCATCGTCATCCTCCGCGATCATGTCATCCGCACCATGCTGCAGGGCCTCGGCGCCGTCGTCCTCGAGATCGACGAACCATTCCAGCCGGCGCGCGGGGCCTATCATTCCCAAGGCGGGCATTCGCATGGGCATGATCACGATCACGATCACAATCATGACCACGGGCATGACCACGGGCATGATCACGGCCATGACCATGATCACGAACATGGCTACGAGCACGAGCATGAACACCGCCACGATCGCGGTCATGATCATGACCACAAGCACGACTGAGCCTTGATGACCGGGGATCGCGAGCTGCAGGCATTGCTGCGCCTGACCGCATGGCTGTCACCGGCCTTTCCGATCGGCAGCTTTGCCTATTCGGGCGGGCTGGAGCGGGCGGTTGCCGACGGGCTCGTCACGGATGCTGCCTCGCTTGCGGCCTGGACCGCCACGCTGATCGGCAATGGTTCGGTCTGGAACGATGCGGTGCTTCTGGCTGAAAGCCACAGGCACCAAGTGGAAGCCGTACGCCTTGCCGAGATCGCCGTGCTTGCCGAGGCGCTTGCGGGATCACGCGAGCGCCATCAGGAAACGATGTTGCTCGGCGAGGCTTTTCTCGCAGCGGCGCGGGCCTGGCCGGACGGGGTGTTCGATCGGCTACCCGGCAAGGTCGCTTATCCCATTGCGGTCGGGGCGGTAACGGGCGCCCATGGCATAGAGCCCGAGAAGGCGCTTGCCGCCTTCCTGCATGCCTATGCCTCACAAGCGGTTTCATCAGGCATCCGCCTCGGTGTCGCGGGGCAAAGGGATGGTGTCGCCGTGCTTGCCGGTCTCGAAGACCATATCACGGAGGTCGCCCGGCGGGCGGCAGCCTCGACGCTTGACGATCTGGGTTCGGCGACGGTGCAGGCCGATATTGCCAGCCTGCGCCACGAGACGCAGGCGACGCGGCTGTTCCGTTCGTGATTGTCCGAAATTATCGCTGCGGTGAGAGCAATTCCAGCAAAAGTGCGCAGCGGTTTTGCGTCCGGAATTGCGTGAAAACCAAGAGATAGAGCGCTTCCGTGATTCGAAGAAAAACAGGCGCTCTAAGTCATTTGACGGTGGCGCGGGTGGGCGGCTTCGTTATCATCGGGGTTCGATTGGAGTAAGGCATATGAAATCAAGAAACGGACCTTTGCGTGTCGGCATCGGCGGGCCGGTCGGCTCGGGCAAGACGGCGCTGACCGAAAAGCTCTGCAAGGCGATGCGCGACGACTATTCCGTCGCCGTTGTCACCAACGATATCTACACGACAGAGGATGCCGAGGCGCTGGTGCGGATGCAAGCATTGACGTCGGACCGCATCGTCGGCGTCGAGACGGGCGGCTGCCCGCATACCGCCATCCGCGAGGATGCGACGATCAATTTGCAGGCGATCGCCGGCCTCAACCAGCGAATCCCCGATCTCGACGTTGTCTTCATCGAATCCGGTGGCGACAATCTGGCGGCGACCTTTTCGCCCGATCTTGCCGATATCACCATCTATGTCATCTCGGTTTGCCAGGGCGAGGAAATCCCGCGCAAGGGAGGCCCCGGCATCACCCGATCGGACCTGCTTGTCATCAACAAGAAGGATCTGGCGCCCTATGTCGGCGCCGATCTCGAGGTCATGGACCGGGATGCGACGCGCATGCGTGCGAGCCGCCCCTTCGTCTTCTCCGACATGAAGCGCGGCGACGGCGTCAGTTCGATCGTCAGCTTCCTCAGGGAGCAGGGCGGGCTCTAGAGCATTCCGTTTTTCTCCGAATCACGGAAATGCTCTATCTCTTTGTTTTCACGCAATTCCGGACGCAAAACCGCTACGCACTTTTGCTGGAATTGCTCTAAAGCGGGATGATTTTGGCGGTCAGACCTGCCGCAGCAGGTTGACGTCGCTGATGGCGATCGCCCGGCCGCGCACCGTGACACCTTTCGTTTTCAGCGTCGAGAAGGCGCGTGAGAGCGCCTCCGGTGCGAGGCCAAGCTTGCGGGCAAGCAGGTTTTTCGGAAAGGGCAACCGCAGCGAACCGGCCGCACCGTTCCCGGCACAGTGGGTCAGCAGATAATGCGCAACGCGCTGCGGCGCGGTCTGCATCCGGTCGCTTGCCAGGCATTCCATCGTCGAGATCAGATGCAGTGACAGGCTGCGCATGATCGCCTTGCCGATCCGCGGCCGCTCCTCCAGCAACAGCCGGACCTTGGGAATGCGGAAGCATGCCAGCACGGCATGATCCATCGCCTGCGCGCCGGTGCGATAGGTTTCGTCGGCGTGGATCAGGCATTCCGCGAAGCCGTCGCCGGGCTCGCAGATGCGGATATCGGCCTGCCTGCCGTCGCCGTTGTGGCGATAGAGCCTGACATAACCGCTGAGTACGCAATAGAAATAGGCCGCCTTGTCGCCCTCCTCGAAGAGAACGTCGTGCGGGTCGCAGAGGCGAACGGTGGCGCAGGCGCGCAGGGCTTCAGCCTCGTTGTGGTCGAGCCCGGCCATGAAGGCGGCCTTGGCGAGCACAGCGGCCTCATGGCCGTTGAATGTCAGCGTCCTGTTCATCTCCCGGTCTCCTGATATGGCCGGTCTTTCCAATTCCACGTGCATGCCAGGCAAAATACGGGAGGGAGATGGCGGTGGATTTGATTTCGGTCAATCGTCAGACATGACCAAAAAACGAAACGGGCCGGGAGATCGCTCCCGGCCCGTTCCTTTCCTGGGTCTTGCTTATTCCGCCGCGAAGGGCGGCAGGCGCAGCACGTTGGTGTCGTTGCCCTTGGCGCTCTTGCGTTTGCCTTCCGGCTTTTCGATTGCGGTCAGGCGCTCCTCCAGCGAGTCGATCTCGCTTCGGTTCTCCCGAGTGACACGGGTGAGATCCTCGCGCGACAGCGGCAGCTCCTCCTCGTCCTTCCTGCCGACCAGGCGGCCGAAAGCCCAGCCGAGCAGGCGGGACAGGTCGTCCATGATCAAGAAGAAGGAGGGCACGACGACGAGCGAGAGCACAGTCGAGACGATGATGCCGCCGATCACCGCGATCGCCATCGGCGCGCGGAACGAGCCGCCTTCGCCGACACCAAGCGCGGAAGGCAGCATGCCCGCCGACATGGCGATCGAGGTCATGATGATCGGCCGGGCGCGCTTGCGGCCGGCTTCGACCATGGCCTCGACGCGCGGCATGCCCTGATGGCGCATCTCGATTGCGAAATCGACGAGCAGGATCGCGTTCTTGGTGACGACACCCATCAGCATCAGGATGCCGATCATGACAGGCATCGACAGCGGATTGCTGGTGAGGATCAGGCCGGCTGCGACGCCGCCAATGGCGAGCGGCAGTGAGAACAGGATGGTGAAGGGCTGGATCACGTCCTTGAAGAGCAGGATCAGCACCGTCAGCACCAACAGCAGGCCCATCAACATGGCGTTGACGAAACTCTGCTGCATCTCGCTTTGCACCTTGGTGTCGCCGCTTTCGGCAAGGTGCACCGTGGCCGGGATATTGGCGTCGTTGACGATCTGACGGAAGCGGGCCGAAGCCGTGTCGAGTGCTACACCCTGCGGCAGGTCGGAACCGATCGAGACGACGCGGTAGCGGTTGTTGCGCTTGATCGAGCTTACGCCTTCCGAATAGTCGATATTGGCGACGCTCGCGAGCGGAACGGTGCCGCCGCTGGCGGTCTGGATCTTCAATGTCCGGATGGCCGCGAGATCGCGACGCATGTCGAGTGCGGCCTGGACGCGGATCGGGATCTGGCGATCGTCGAGCGAGATCTTGGCAAGGGCGGCATCGACATCGCCGATGGTGGCGACGCGGATCGTCTCGGAGATCTGCTGCGGCGTAATGCCGAGGCGGGCCGCCTCATCCATGCGCGGGTGAACCTGCAGTTCCGGACGGGGCAGGGAGCCGTCGGCGCTGACATTGGCAAGCAGCGGATCGGCGCGCAGCTTGGATTCCAGAATACCGACGGCGTCGTTCAGGTCCTTGTCGTTCTTGGAAAGGAAGTTGAAGGAGAGGTCGCGTTCGCCGCGGTCATTGAGCTTCAGGATCCGTACGTCGGGAATATCACGCAGCTTGGCGAAGACTTCCTTTTCGATATCCCACTGCGGGCGTTCACGGCCGTGGACCTCCACCTTCGGCAGTTTCGGGCCAATGACGGGGATACGGCCGATCACGTCGTTGACCATCTTCTTGACCAGCGATTGGTCGAGCTTGTCGAGTGCCAGCGTGATGGTCGCACGGCGCAGTTCGAGATCGCCCTTCGGCGATGCGCCACCGAGGACGAAGACGCTATCGACGCCGTTGATGTCCTTGACCCTGTCATAGATCGCATCCGTCGTCTTCTCGGTGTCGTCAAGGCGTGCATTGGGCGGCAGCTCGACGGAGAGAACGATGCGTGAGGCATCTTCCGGCGGCAGGAAGCTGCCGGGAACCTGCATCAGCAACAAAACGGAGCCGACCAGGAAAGCGAACGCGACAATCAGCGTCGCATAACGCGTGTACCAGCGTCCGGTGGTGCCACGTATGAGACGGGTGTATCCCCGCATCAGCAGGCCATCATTGTCGTGATGGTCTTCCATGGCGTCTTCGGCGCGCATCAGATAAGCGGCCATCATCGGGGTGATCAGTCGCGCGACCATCAGCGAGAAGAAGACGGAGAAGGCGACGGTCAGACCGAACTGGATGAAGTACTGGCCCGGGATGCCCGGCATGAAGGAAACGGGCACGAAAACGGCGATGATGGTGAAAGTGGTGGCGATGACGGCAAGGCCGATTTCATCAGCCGCCTCGATCGCCGCTCGATAGGGCGTCTTGCCCATCTTGATGTGGCGGGCGATGTTTTCGATTTCGACGATCGCATCGTCGACAAGGATACCGGTGGCGAGCGTCAGAGCGAGGAAGCTGACGAGGTTCAGGGAGAAGCCCATCATGTCCATGATCCAGAAGGTCGGGATCGCGGACAAGGGTAGGGCGATTGCCGAAATCAGCGTCGCGCGCCAGTTCCTCAGGAACAGGAAGACGACGATGACGGCGAGCAGCGCGCCTTCGAGGAGCGTATGGATGGCGGCCTCGTAGTTGCCGTAGGTGAAATAGACCGAATCGTCGATCAGTTCGATCTTCACATTCGGATTTTCGGTCCGCACCTTGTCGAGGTTCTGCGCCACGGTTTCGGCGACACTGACCTCGCTGGCGCCCTTGGAGCGGAAAACGCCGAAGGTAACGACTGGCGTATCGTTGAAGCGCGAGAAGGATTTCGGCTCCTCATAGGTGTCCTTGATGACGCCGAGATCGGATAGCTTGACGAAGCGGCCGTTCGGCAGGCCGATCGTCGTGTTGGCGAGGTCGGCGACGTTGCGGGCGTCGCCGAGAACACGGATCGCCTGTTCGCTTCCCGCCACCTGGCCGCGGCCTGAGCCGAGGTCGATGTTGGTGCCGCGCAGCTGCTGGTTCACGCTCGCGGCGGTGATGCCGTAGGCATTGAGCTTGTCAGGGATAAGTTCGATGCGCACTTCGCGCTCGGCGCCGCCGTAACGGTCGACACGGCCGATGCCGGCCTGTCCCTGCAGCGAACGCTTGATCGTATCGTCGACGAACCACGAAAGTTCTTCCAGCGACATGGCAGGCGAGGAAACGGCGAAAGTCTGGATCGCCTGTCCCTCGACATCGACCTTGGAGACGATTGGTGCTTCGGCCGTCGTCGGCAGATCGCTGCGGATGCGGTCGATCGCATCCTTGGTGTCCTGCACGGCTTGTTCGGTCGGCACTTCCATCCGGAACATGACGACGGTCTGCGAGCTGCCGTCGGTCACCGTCGACTGGATTTCGTCGATGCCGGTGATGGAGGCCACCGCGTCTTCGATCTCCTTCGTCACCTGCATTTCGAGCTCGGCCGGCGAAGCGCCGCTCTGCGTCACGTTGATCGAAACGAGCGGCACGTCGATGTTCGGAAAACGCGTGATCGGCAGCGCGTTGAAGGACTGCATGCCGATGAACACCAACAGGCAGAAGGCCAGCAGTGGTGCAATGGGATTTCGGATGGACCAGGCTGAAAAATTCATCGGATGGTCTCTTTAGTTGGAAGCCGGGGGCTGTTCACGCACCGGCGTGATGTGGTCGCCGTCGCGGACGTAAGCGCCCGCCTTGGCCACGACCTCGTCGCCGGTCTTCAATCCATCGATGACCTCGACATAGGCGCCGTCCTGAATGCCGGTCTCGATCTTGGCGAATTTCACCACGCCGTCCTCGACCTTGCGGGCGGAGGAGCCTTCGTTCCCGGTGAGTACAGCGGTCAGGGGAAGCGCTACGCCTTCAGTCTCGCGCACGATGATCTCGGCGCTGCCATACATGCCTGAACGCGCCTTGCTGTCATCATCGATGGAGATATGGACGAGGCCAAGGCGGGTGACCGGATCGACGGTCGGCGAAACCAGGCGTACGGCGCCGGAAAGCTTCTCACGGCTGCCGGAAAGCGAAATCGTCGCCTTTTGGCCGGCCATGATCCTGACGACATCGCTTTCAGCGACCTCAGCGACAAGCTCGATATCACCGTCGCGGATGATGGTGAACAGCGGATCGCCGTTGCCGGCGGCAATGGCGCCGACCTTGGCGTTCTTCGCCGAGACCGTGCCGGCGACCGGCGTCTTCACGTCGGTGCGCGCCAGCTTCAAATCCGCATCGGCGATCTGGCTGTCGAAGACCTTGAGATCCGCTTCGGAGACCTCGATCGCCTGTTCGGCGGAGACGACGCGGGCATTGGCTGCGGCGGCGGTCGCATCGGCCTGTTCGACCTGGGCGGTGGAAACCGTGCCCTTCTTGACCATTTCCTGGGCGCGGGCCTGCTGCTGCCTTGCCTGTTCGGCATTGGCCTGCGCCTCGATGAGCTGGGCGCGCAGCTGGGCGAGGCTTGCCTCGCCCTTGGCCTTCGTCGCCATCATCTGGCTCTTTTCCAGGACCACTGCGTCATCGTTGAGCGTCGCCAACGTGCTTTCGGCCTGAACCTTGTCGCCGATATCGGCTTTCAGCGTGCGGATCGAGAGGCCTTCGACCTGCGGCTGGATATAGACTTCTTCGACGGGCTTGACCGTTCCGGTGCCGATGACACGGTCGACGAGGGTGCGGTTCACCGCAGTGGTGACGACGATCGCCGGCAGGTTCTGCTGCGGTTTTGCGACCGGCGCTTCCTGCGAAAATGCGGTGGATGCAGCAAGTGCCGCTGCAAAAAGAGTAGAGGCGCCTAGAATTCCAGTCGGCTTGCGTACCATGCGTCTTCGTCCAATCTTATGATAAGGTTGGCCGAACTCGAGCGTCTGCCACTCAGCGCGCGATCAGGCCACTGCCCTTCCTGCATTCTCAGAGGTATCCGCCGATCCTTTGCCGCCTTCATCCCTCGCCGGCAAATTCGGCTTGTAGGTGGTATCGATTTGCTCGATCTACAAGTCCGGCAGAAAACAATTCCCCATTAGGCAATAATAATTACCATTCCGACGTCAATCAATCACCGCAAGGTTATGTCAACATTACGAAGATTGATCGCGCCTCATCCCTAAGACGTTTGACGCCCGAAAAATGCGACAGTTGCAAGGCATTTTTTTCGGTTGCTGGATGCAGATGATGTAGGCCGACTGACCGGAAATCTGAATCAGCATCCAAATCAAATAGATAGAGAATGTCGTCCGAATACCGCGGACAGTTTTTGCCATCATGCTCCAGAAAATGACGAAACGCGCGGAAATCTCCCGCGCGTTTCGCTTCGCAATCCTGCCGAAACTACTTGGAAGCGGCGTCGGTGATATCGTGCGTCCAGGCGCCCGACGGCTCCTTGCTTATGATCTTCTGGTCGAGCAGCGCCTTTGCCGTGCGGGCATAGAGCGCCTCGTCCAGCTTGCCGGAGCTGTCGCCGACCAGCTTGGCGACTTCGCCCATCATGCGCTTCTGATGGTTGTCGTCCTGGCCGCCATTATCCATGACGATCTCGGCGGCTTCGTCGGGATTCTTGGTGGCATATTTCCAGCCCTTCATCGATGCGCGGACGAACTTGACCATCTTCTCCTTGAAGGCCGGATCTTTCAGCTTGTCTTCCATCGCATAGAGGCCGTCTTCAAGAAGGTCGTTGCCCATTTCCGTGTAGTTGAAGACCGTCAGTTCTTCCGGCTTGAAGCCGGCATCGATAGCCTGCCAATATTCGTTATAGGTCATGACAGAGATGCAGTCGGCCTGCTTCTGGACAAGCGGCTGCACATCGAAGCTCTGCTTCAACACGGTGACGCCGTTCGGACCGCCTTCTGTGGACAGGCCGAGCTTGTTCATCCAGGCGAAGAAGGGATACTCGTTGCCGAAGAACCAGACGCCGAGCGTGTGGCCCTTGAAGTCGGCTTCGGTCTTGATCGGGCCGTCCTTGCGGCAGACCATTTCCAGGCCCGCCTTCTGATAGGGCTGGGCGATGTTGACCAGCGGAACGCCCTTTTCGCGGGCAACCAGGGCACCGCCCATCCAGTCTACGATGACATCGGCGCCGCCGCCGGCAATCACCTGCTCGGGGGCGATATCAGGGCCGCCCGGCTTGATGTCGACGTCGAGGCCTTCCTCCTTATAGAAGCCCTTTTCCTTGGCGACGTAATAACCGCCGAACTGGCTCTGCGTGACCCATTTCAGCTGCAGCACCACCTTGTCGGCGGCCATCGCATGGGCCGATGCAAGCGACATCGCGCTCGCCATCATTGCAACCATCAACTTTCTCATTTTCTTATCCTTACCCTCTGAAGTTATGCCCGGACCCGTTTCTGGAGCCCGTGCGCGCCTAGCCACCACGGATAGACGGATGCCAGAACGTCACCGCCCGTTCGGTCAGGGCGATGATGCCATAGAAGATCGAGCCGGCCAGCGCCGCGACGGCGATTTCCGCCCAGACCATGTCGACATTCATGCGGCCGATCTCGGTGGAGATACGGAAGCCCATGCCGACGATCGGCGTCCCGAAGAATTCCGCAACGATGGCACCAATCAGCGCCAGCGTCGAGTTGATCTTCAGTGCGTTGAATATGAAGGGCATTGCCGCCGGAAGCCTGAGCTTCAGCAGCGTCTGCCAATAGCCGGAGGCATAGGTGCGCATCAGGTCACGCTCCATGCTGCCGGAGGCGGCAAGGCCGGCTACGGTATTCACCAGCATCGGGAAGAAGGTCATGATGATGACGACGGCGGCCTTCGACGGCCAGTCGAAGCCGAACCACATGACCATGACAGGGGCGACGCCGATGATCGGCAGGGCCGAAACCATGTTGCCGATCGGCAGAAGGCCGCGGCGCAGGAAGGCGATGCGGTCGGCCAGCACCGCTACGACGAAGCCACTGAGGCAGCCGGCGATATAACCGATCAGCACTGCCTTGAAGATCGTCTGCCTGACGTCCGCGCCGAGGATCGGTAGCGATGCCATGAACCGCGCGCCGATGGCGCTCGGCGGCGGCAGCAGGATGAAGGGAACGCCGGCGCCACGCGTGACCGCCTCCCAGAGAATGAGGATCCAGGCGCCGAAAATCGCCGGAATCAGAAGTTGGAGCGCCGACTTGCCGGAAGTAGTGACGGGCTGCAGTTTCGACAGCTCGGTGACGCATCGCCAGGCAAGCAGCCAGCAGGCGAAGAGCAGCAAGAAGAAAGCCCGCGTCGCCGTGCCCTCGTTGCCGGAAAGAGCGGAAAGCAGCATCCAGGCGGCGCCATGCGCGCCGATAAACAGCACGGTGGCACGATAGGCCGGCGGCTGCGGTGCTAGAGACAGCAGGGCAGCCGCGATGACGATGATGAAAATGAGGCTTGCCGTGCCGTCAGTGAGGGGGCGCGCCGCGCCCTCGCCCAGAAGCGGCAAGGCCGTCAGTGCCCCGATGCAGAGGAGGAGGGCGACCATGGCTTGCCAGGAGAAGGTCAGATGTCTCATGCCGGCCTCCCGCCCATGGCGCGGTCGACGATCTTCGCCGCGACGCCGACAATCGCAACCAGGATGCCCGCCAGCAGCGATCCGGCGACGAGGGCGGCCCAGATATCGATGGTCTGGCTGTAATAGGAGCCGGCGAGCAGCTTCGAGCCGATACCGGCGACGGCACCCGTCGGCAGCTCGCCGACGATGGCGCCGACGAGGCTGGCGGCGATCGCGACCTTCATCGAGGTGAAGAGGAAAGGGATCGAGGCTGGAACACGCAGCTTCCAGAAAGTCTGCATCGGGCTGGCATAATAGGTGCGCATCAGGTCGAGATGCATGATCTCAGGTGAACGCAACCCTTTCACCATGCCGACGGCGACCGGAAAGAAGGAGAGGTAGGTGGAGATCAGCGCCTTCGACACGAGCCGGGAGGCGTCGGAATCGAGATTCAGGAGATGTGCAACGGCATTGTCGCCGGTCAGCACGTTATAGGAGATGATCACGATCATCGGCGCGATGGCGAGGATCGGTATGGTCTGGCTCGCCACCAGCCACGGCATCAGCGAGCGGTCCATGGCGCGGTTATGGACGATCAGCACGGCGAGAAGGATGCCGAGCAGCATGCCGAAGCCGAAGCCGAGCAGGGTGGAGGAGAGCGTTACCCAGCTGTGATAGACGAGGCTGCGATTGCTCGAAAGGCTGCGCAGGAAGGTGTTCTCGTAGACGTTCTGCGCCACCTGATGCGGCGCCGGCAGGATCGGCTTCGGCTGCGCCAGAGTCTTGCCGATGAACTCGAGGGTCGTAGGTGCAACGCCGGCGCGGCCGTCCATGTCGCGCTGGAACGGCGCGTTCATGAGGATGGCGGCGATATACCAGATGACGACGAGCGCCAGCAGGATTGTGGTGACGGGGACGATCTTGTCCTTGAAGGTGTCGGGTTTCATAGCGACTGCCCCCATTGGTTGGCGTCGAACGCGCAGCCACCCCCCTCTGCCCTGCCGGGCATCTCCCCCACAAGGGGGGAGATCGGCAGGAGGGTAGGGCCTCGCTCCGTGTTAGCTCTGCAGCGAACGGAACGGCGATCCTTGTTTGGGGAAGCCGGTGCAGCATATCGATCTCCCCCCTTGTGGGGGAGATGCCCGGTAGGGCAGAGGGGGGTGGCCCCAGGGCGCACGCTCCCGCTCCTCATGCGTGCCCCGTCCTCAACCCTTCGCGGACGCGGTGGGCAATCTCTAGGAACTCGGGGGTTTCGCGGATGTCGAGCGGGCGTTCGGCCGGCAGGGTCGAGTCGATCACATCGGTCACGCGGCCCGGGCGTGGAGACATGACC
This sequence comes from Rhizobium sp. CRRU65, assembly GCF_048551595.1. NCBI lineage: Bacteria > Pseudomonadati > Pseudomonadota > Alphaproteobacteria > Hyphomicrobiales > Rhizobiaceae > Rhizobium > Rhizobium sp. CRRU65. Next base: position 78,463 of record NZ_JBLYZH010000011.1, read on the forward strand.
ACGATCTTGGTCGAGAGGTAGACCGCCTCGGGGATGGAATGAGTGACGAAGCAGATCGTCTTGTTGGTGCGGGTCCAGAGTTTCAGCAGCTCTTCGTTCAGATGGTCGCGGACGATCTCGTCCAGGGCGCCGAAGGGCTCGTCCATCAGCAGCAGGTCGGCGTCGAAGGCGAGCGCTCGGGCGATCGAGGCGCGCTGCTGCATGCCGCCGGATAGCTGCCAGGGGAATTTCTTCTCGAAGCCCGAAAGACTGACGAGATCGAGCGCTTCGGCGATGCGCCGCGTCCGGTCAGCGCCGGAATACCCCATGATCTCCAAGGGCAGGGCGATGTTGTTTTCGATGGTGCGCCAGGGATAGAGCGCCGGCGCCTGGAAGACATAGCCGTAGGCGCGGGCCTTGCGCGCCTCCTCCGGTGTCATGCCGTTAATCGAGATCTCGCCCGAGGTGCTCTTCTCGAGATCGGCGATGACACGCAGGAAGGTGGTCTTGCCGCAGCCCGACGGGCCGATGAAAGAGACGAAATCGCCCTTGCGGACATCGAGATTGACATTGCTCAGTGCGCTCACCGGGCCATCGTTGGCCTGGTAGGTGAGACAGAGATCCTTGGCGGATACGACGGAGGGTGCTTGCATCAATGCGACCAGTCTTGTTTTCGCCGCGGGAACGCGGTTTGCGTGCTATTATTACCGCCGGTTTTATCGACGACACACTCCATGGAGGATGAGGATGGACGTGACATCAAAGCCCACCTGCCATATCGTTCGCCCCAATCATGCCTATGACGGCAAGCAGGGGCTGAGCTATTTCGCAGGCATCGCCGCCGAAACGGTCGGCGCCAAGGGCATCTGCATGCATCTGTTGACGATCCCGCCCGGCGTGCGCGCCAAGGCGCATCTGCACGAGGCGCACGAGACGGCGATCTACATGCTCTCCGGCGAGGCGCATACCTGGTACGGAGACGAACTGGAACATCACGTCATCGTCCATGCCGGCGAGTTGTTCTATATCCCAGCGGGTGTGCCACACCTGCCGGCGAACCTCAGCAGCACGCCGTGCACGGCGATCATCGCGCGCACCGATCCGAACGAGCAGGAAAGCGTCGTGCTTCTGCCGGAGTTGGACGTTTTGGTGCCGGCGTGAGGTCATTGGCATAGAGGCAGCGGTCCTCGGTTGATGGCCGTATCGTCATACGCCATCGTCATACGCCGCTTGCCGGAATGCCGCTACGCGTCACCTTGCGCGGTGCAGTGATATCCTTCCACTGGGAAAGCGCCTTGCTGACAGCCGTGACCGGCTCGCGCCTGACGAATTCGCCGTGACCCTCGCGGGTCTTGATCGCACCTTCCTCGATCGCGACGACGCCGCGCGTCAGCGTATAGCGCGGCAGGCCGGTCACTTCCTTGCCTTCGAAGACGTTGTAGTCGATCGCCGACTGCTGGGCCTTGGACGAAATGGTCTTGGAACGTTTGGGGTCCCAGACGACGATGTCGGCATCGGCGCCGACAAGGATAGCGCCCTTCTTCGGATAGATGTTGAGGATCTTGGCGATGTTGGTCGAGGTGACGGCGACGAATTCGTTCATCGTCAGCCGGCCGGTGTTGACGCCATGCGTCCACAGCATCGGCATGCGGTCTTCGAGGCCGCCGGTGCCGTTCGGGATCTTGGTGAAATCACCGACGCCGAAACGCTTCTGCGCCGTGGTGAAGGCGCAATGGTCGGTGGCGACCACCTGCAGCGAGCCGGAGGCAAGGCCTGCCCAGAGTGAATCCTGATGCTGCTTGTTGCGGAAGGGCGGCGACATCACCCGGCGGGCGGCATGATCCCAGTCGGGATTTGAATATTCGCTCTCGTCGAGCGTCAGGTGCTGGATCAGTGGTTCGCCATAGACACGCATGCCTTTGGCGCGGGCGCGGCGGATCGCCTCGTGCGCCTGTTCGCAGGAGGTATGGACGATATAGACCGGGCAGCCGGCCATGTCGGCGATCATGATGGCGCGGTTGGTGGCCTCACCTTCCACTTCGGCGGGCCGGGAATAGGCATGCGCCTCGGGGCCGTTATTGCCCTCGGCCAGCAGCTTTGACGACATCGAGGCGACGACGTCGCCGTTTTCAGCGTGCACCAGCGGCAGGGCGCCGAGTTCGGCGCAGCGCTGGAACGAGGCGAACATCTCGTCATCGTCGACCATCAGCGCGCCCTTGTAGGCCATGAAGTGCTTGAAGGTGTTGATGCCCTTGTCGCGGACGATTGTCTCCATCTCCTTGAAGACCTGCTCGCTCCACCAGGTGACCGCCATGTGGAAGGAATAATCGCAGTTGGCGCGAGTCGATTTGTTGTCCCACATGGTCAGCGCCTCGAGCAGCGACTGGCCGGGGGCGGGCAGGGCGAAATCGACCACCATGGTCGTGCCGCCGGAAAGGGCGGCGCGCGTGCCGCTCTCGAAATCGTCGGAGGAGTAAGTGCCCATGAAGGGCATTTCGAGATGGGTGTGGGGATCGATGCCGCCGGGCATGATATAACAGCCGGAGGCGTCGAGTGTTTCGTCGCCGGAGAGGTTCGGACCAATCTCTACGATCTTGCCGCCGTCGATTTTGACATCCGCCTTATAGGTCAGGTCGGCGGTGACGATGGTGCCGTTCTTGATGACTGTGGTCATGATCATATCCTCAATCGTAAAACGCTAAAGCCAGGACTGCGCCGCGGCCCTTTTCAGTGCGGCGCCAATTCACGAACGCTGCGCATTCCATCAGGTCTACCCACTGTTGCGGCGCTGCATCCTTGAAATGCAGATAATTGTTGATCCGAACGGTCAGAGCTTTTCCTGGCTCGATGGTCAGTTTCGACATCCCAGCATCGGGGTCGTCGAGACAGCTCATACAGTCGATCCAGGCGTCCATGTTGCGACCGTAGAAGTCAGGAAAGCCGAACGTCTCGGCGAAGCCGTCATGAAATTTATCATGCCCGATCAGTCGAGTGCCATCCATGACGACCACCGCTTCGGTTGCGCTCACACCACAATCTCCGCCGTTTCCACCACGGCATGAAACAGCACATCGGCTCCCGCCATCGCCCATTCCTTGGAGATCTCTTCCGCCTCATTGTGCGAGAGCCCGCCGACGCAGGGGCACATGACCATCGTTGCAGGCGCGACCTTGGCAGCCCAGCAAGCGTCGTGGCCGGCGCCGGAAATGATGTTCATGTGGCTGTAGCCGAGCCGCTCGGCGGCGTCGCGCACCGACGTGACCAGTTTCGGATCGAAGGTGATCGGCTCGAAGTGGCCGATCGCCTCGATGGAACAGCCGACGCCGAGTGCATCGGTAATCTCGGGCGCCTTCGCTTCGATCTTTGCCCGCATGCGATCAAGCTTCTCCTTGTCGGGCGAGCGGATGTCGACGGTGAAGACCACCTTGCCGGGCAGCACATTGCGGGAGTTCGGCGAGAAGAACACCTGGCCGACGCCGCCGACGGCGCCCGGCTGTTCGCCCATCGCCACGCCCTGGACCATCTCCAGGATGCGGGCCATGGCGAGGCCGGCATTGACGCGCAGGTTCATCGGCGTCGAACCGGTATGGGCTTCCTTGCCGGTCAGCGTGAATTCCAGCCACCAAAGGCCCTGGCAATGGGTGACGACGCCGATCTGCTTTTCCTCGGCTTCGAGGATCGGTCCCTGCTCGATGTGATATTCGAAATAGGCGTGCATCTTGCGGGCGCCAACCTCTTCGTCGCCGACCCAGCCGATGCGCTTCAGTTCGTCGCCGAACAGATTGCCCTCGGGGTCCCTGCGATTATAGGCAAAGTCCAGGCTGTGCACCCCGGCGAAGACGCCTGACGCCAGCATGGCAGGCGCAAAACGCGCGCCTTCCTCATTCGTCCAATTGGTAACGACGATTGGATGTTTGGTCTTGATGCCGAGATCGTTCATCGTGCGCACGACTTCGAGAGCTGCAAGGACGCCGAGCACCCCGTCATATTTGCCGCCGGTCGGCTGGGTGTCGAGATGCGAGCCGACATAGACGGGCAGGGCATCGGGATCGGTGCCGGGGCGGGTGGCGAACATCGTGCCCATGCGGTCGACACCCATGGTCAATCCGGCATCGTCACACCATTTTTTGAAAAGGCTGCGGCCCTGCGCATCGGCATCCGTCAGTGTCTGGCGATTGTTGCCGCCCGCGATGCCGGGGCCGATCTTCGCCATGTCCATGAGGCTGTCCCAGAGACGGTCGCCATTGACGCGCATGTTCTCGCCTGGTGCTGCCACCATTTTGTATGCCCTCACCTGTTTGCGGCAGTCATGCAAAGGGCATGCCCGCCTGTTCCCGTGGTCCTTTCCTGCGCTCCCTTATTGGTTTTGTCGAGCGCCGGAAAATCGTCAGTTGCCTTTGTTTTACATCTGACGGATAATTTGACCGATTGGTAAACATTACAACTTCCACCGCCGGGCTCAAGACGAAAATCACGAAAATTGCCGATAAAAATACGGGCAGTTGCTCAAGAAAGCGGCGGGGGGCATTTCCGGTCTAAACTTGAGCGAAGAAGTTGAATTTCAAGGGAAATAACAGCCTGTGACCATACCGAGAGCAGCGAAAACCCTGAGGCGGACGCGAATCCAGGAGGAGAAGGAAGAGCAGATCCTGGAAGCCGCGCTCGATGTGTTTTCGGCAAGCGGCTTTCGTGGCTCGACCATCGACCAGATCGCCGAAGTGGCCGGCATGTCGAAACCCAACCTGCTCTATTATTTCCGCACCAAGGAGGCCATGCACCGGGCGCTGATCGACCGGGTGCTCTACACCTGGCTGGAGCCGCTGCGGGCCTTTAACGCCGAGGGCAATCCGGAGTCGGAAATCCGCAGCTACATCCGCCGCAAGCTGGAGATGGCCCGCGATTTTCCCCGCGAGAGCCGGCTCTTCGCCAACGAGGTGCTGCAGGGTGCGCCGCATATCGAGGACGAGCTGAAGGGGCCGCTGAAGGAACTGGTCGACGAGAAGGCGGAGGTCATCCGCGCCTGGGCGAAGTCAGGTAAGATCGTCAAATGCGATCCCTACCACCTGATCTTCTCCATCTGGTCGTCGACGCAGCACTACGCCGATTTCGACGTCCAGGTGCGTGCCGTGCTGGGGCAGGAACATTCGGGCGAAGGGCGCTTCGAGGATGCGGCGCGGTTTCTGGAACAGCTCTTCATCGGCGGACTGCGACCGGATCCCCTTGAGGCGTGAGGGTTTACCCTCTTCTTGGAAGCGGCACCCGGGCAAGAATATCCGTCATGCCTTCCATCGTATAAGGCTTCTGTAGCACAGGCGCGTCCGAGTGGCTGTTCGCCTGGGCGATGCCTTCCCCATAGCCCGTGGCAAAAACGAAGGGCACGCCATCGGCTGCCAGCCGGTCGGCAATCCCGAAACTCGTCTCCTCGCCAAGATTGACATCGAGAAGCGCCAGATCGAAGGACTGGCCTGCCAGAATTTCCATCGCCTCAGTGACACTTGGCGCCGTAGCGACGTCGGCGCCCAGGCGGCGCAGGATGTCCTCGCCATCCATGGCGATGATCAGATTGTTTTCCACCAGCAGCACGCTCAGGCCGGAGAGCGGCTGATCGTCGGGAATCGTCTTGCGTCCGGTTGCTCCGACCGGAGGCGGATTTGACCGTTCGCTCGTCGGGCCGACGACATGTCGCGCCGGAATGCAGAAATCGGCCTCGAGCCCATCCCTGACGTAGCGGACCTCCGCCTTGCCGCCGAGGTCATAGGGGATCGAGCGGCGGATGATGGTCGAACCGAAGCCGTGGCGTTTGGGTTCGACGACGGGCGGACCATCCTTTTCGCGCCAGCCGATGCGCAGATTGCCCTCGTCGTCGCGGTGCCAGCCAAGTTGGACCGTGCCGCCGCCGGTGCCGGAAAGGCTGCCATATTTGGCGCTATTGGTCATCAGTTCGTGGAAGACAAGGGCGGCGGTGGAAAAGGCCTGCGGTTCCAGCAGCACGTCCTCGCCGCCCATCTGGATGCGTTGCGCATTTTTCCCGAGATAGGCGGCGGTCTCTGCCAGCAGCAATTGCCGGAGCGAAGCGGGCGCCCAGTGATCGCGGGTGATCTGGTCATGGGCGCGGGCGAGCGACTGGATGCGGCCCTCGAGCTGGCGGATGTAGTCGCCAAGGCCGACCGACGTTGCCTGCGACTGCCGGATGATACCGGTGATAAGGCTCAATATGTTGCGGACGCGGTGGTTCAGCTCGGCGATCAGTAGTTCCTGGCGCTCGTTTGCCGTCTGGCGCGCCATGCTGACCTCGTCGGTGAGGCGCAACACCACCTCGATCAATGTGACGCGGATCGTTTCGGCGACACGGCGCTCGGCCTCGGTGAAGGGGAGGGAGCGGCCGCGCACCAGTTCCGACCAGGCTTCGAAACTCTTGCGCGGCGTCAGCCGCGGGCCATTCGGACCGTATTCCACCGGCTTGTGCGGATCGCCGCCCCAGCGAACTGTTCGCACCAATTCCTGACGGAAAAGCACGACATAATCGCGCGGCGAACGCGAGATCGGGATGGCGAGCATGCCTGCCACCGCATCGTCGACCTCAAGATCCGGATAGGCTTCCGCGAGCCTGTCCACGGCATAGATGCGGCCGGTGGCGTTGCGGTTGAGGTGACGGACGAGGGCTGCGAAACTTCTCTCATCCGGCCCGATGCCGGCAAGTGCCAGCCGGCCGTTGATCCAGACGCCGATCCCGTCGGCAGGAATGGCGTCGGCGAGCGCCTCGATCAGCCAGGCCGGATCGTCGAGCAGGCTCGCATTGTCTGCGACGGAGGTGAGAAGCCGGTCGGCAATGCGGCGCGCCTTGGTCTCGTAGTCGAGAGCCAGTCGCCGTTCGCGGCTTTCAAGGCGCGACGCAAACATCTGGCCGAAGAGTTCGGCAGTAGAGCGGCTTTGGGCCGAAGGCAGACGCGGGCCGTAATGATGGCAGGCAAACAGGCCCCAGAGCCTACCGTCGACAACGATCGATATGGAGAGCGAAGCGCCAACGCCCATGTTTTTCAAATATTCGATATGTATCGGCGAGACCGAACGCAAGACCGACATGGAGAGGTCAAGCGGCTGACCGTGCTCATCGAGCGGCGGCAGGATCGGGACCGGGACGGCGTCGACATCGGCAATGATACGGAACAGGTTGCGCAGATAAAGGGCGCGAGCCTGTACCGGAATGTCGGAAGCCGGATAGTGCAGCCCGAGGAACAATCCGATGCCGGCCCGGGCAGCTTCCGCCACGACTTCGCCGGAACCGCTTTCGTCGAAACGATAGACCATGACCCGATCGAAACCGGTGAGCGCGCGCGCCTGTCTTGCACCCTCACGGAAGAAAGCTTCCAGTGTTTCCGTGTGGTCGAGGCGGGACATCATGCTGCGCATCGAGAGTGACGCGGCGTCGTGCCTGTCTTCCTGGCAGCGCTCGCCCTCGATGATGACCTGACCTCCGTTCAGGTGTACGGCAAGGTCGAACCTGTCTTGATCGGACGTCAGAGCAATGCCGAAAATGCGCTCGACGACGTCCGAACCGCGCAACGTGGTAAGCTTGTTGCGGATTGTGTGGAGTGCTTCGGGTGTAATCAGAGAGAGAACAGGACGGCCGATCGCGTTGACCTCTGTCACTCCGAGAAACTCCGCCAGATTTGCGGAGGCGCGCATGACGATCCAGTCTGAGGATACCGCCAACAGAAAGCCAAAGGGCTGGACCGAGCCGAGCTGGTGGATCGGCTCACGGTCGCAATTGGTAAGATCGACGGGTTTGTGCGTGCCGCTCATGGGACGGCTTCCAGTTCGACTTGCCCGGCTTTGAGGAAGAGATCGAAAATATCGCGGGCGGCGGCGCCCGCCGCATCGGGATCCTCCACCTTGCTCGCGTCAAGACGATCCATGAAAAGCCGCATGGCGCCCTTCGGGCCTTGCGGCTTCAGATAGCTGTTGGGCAAGTGGTCGGGCACAGCCTTGGCGAGCAGCGCGCCGCCGAGCTTGGAGCCTTCAAGAACATAGGCGGCACCCCAGACCGCTGCTTCGCAGCGCAATACCGGTTGCGGAAGCAGCACAGGCAATCGATCATCGAGTTCCCTTATGTCGGCAGCCAATAGATGCGCGCGCCTTCGGTCCGGCCAGTCCGGCAGCAGACGGCCGATTCCTCCATTCTCAAGCGCATGTTCGACTGATGGTACGACCCGGGCATGCGCGCGCAAGAAAGCCTTATAATCGTGGGTGCGTGAGAGGTTGAAACTGCCGAAGAGGGTGTCCACCGCGGCGTGGCAATCTGCAGTTTGTGCGCGGAGGGCGCTGCGAAGTGACATGCTGGCGTTTTTCCGAGTGATATGGCGGCCGCCCACAACGGACGGTGACTTGGCCGATATACTGCGGTATCGCGTTATTTCCAGAGAAAGCCGAAGAATAACATGGGTTTCTCGTCGCTCGCAGACGCGCGGCGAGCGCTTCAGCCCATCATTGCCGGCAGTCCTGCGGCGAGCGTATCGATCGCGAGCCGCACCTTCGGTAGCATGACCGGAGAGCGCAGCCAAACGGCATGGGCATCGAAGACATTGGCCGGTTCCTGCTTCAACACCTGAGTGAGCCGGCCTGCCAGCACCTCCTCGCGGACCAGCCAGCAGGGCAGCCAGGCAAGACCGCGCCCGGCGACGGCCGCATCGGAAATCGAAGCGAGGTCGTCGAGCCGCAGGCGCGCCTTTGGCACCAGCCGCCGCCCGGGATCGGCTGCGGTCGGAAATATCCAACCCTTGTCGTCATCGCCCCGCCTGTAGACGATGCCTTCATGCTGGGGAATATCGAAGACCGTCTGCGGCGCGCCATGTTTTTCCAGATAGGCGAGCGATGCGCAGACGGTCATCCGCTGCCGGGCGATCGCCCGGGCCATCAGATCCGGATTGTCCTTCAACGGCCCGTTGCGAATGACAAGATCGAAGCCGTCCTCAAGCAGGTCGACGATACGGTCGTTGAAGGAAAGGTCGAGTTCGAGGTTCGGATGTTCATCGAGCAGGCGTGCGAGGGTCGGCGCGATGCAATGGCGGCCGAAAAGCACGGGCATCGAGATGCGCAGGCGGCCGCGCACATCCCGTCGGCCGGATTCCAGCATGGCTTCCCCGAGGCGGATTTCCTCGACCGCCCGCAGGCAGCGCTCGTAGAAGAAGCGGCCTTCCTCGGTGAGGCTCTGCATGCGTGTCGTACGGTTGAAGAGGCGCACGCCGAGACGCTGTTCCAGACGTGCGATCGTCTTGCCGACCGCCGAACGCGTGAGATGGAGCCGCTCGGCGGCAGCCGAAAAACCACCTGCCTCGACGGCTTCGACAAAGATCGAGATACCCTTCAGCTGTTCCATTTGTTTCCTCTCTGGAACCATTCTGTTGAATTAATATCGCAACTGGTGCGAAATATTCAACGATATGTTTGCGCTCCCTGCAATGGACAAGGAGCAAGACAATGCAGACAACACGGCAATGGCAGATCGACGCGGTTGGGCCGGAGCGCCAGCTGACGATCGGCGAGCGGAAGCTCGAACCGGTTTCGGGAAACAGGGTTCTGGTCCGGACGGAAGCCGTCTCGCTCAATTTCCGCGATCGGTTGGTGATGGAGAGCGGCATGGGGTTGCCGCTGCAATTTCCCTTCGTGCCGGCTTCCGACATGGCGGGGGTCGTCGAGGCGGTCGGACCCGATGTCAGCCGTTTCAAGCCGGGCGATCGGGTCATCTCGACCTTTTCTCCCGACTGGATCGACGGACGCGGCTTGGGCGATGCGCGCACACCACCTTACAAGACGCGCGGCGGCTTTTATCCCGGCGTCCTCTCCCAATACACTGTGCTGTCCGAGGAATGGTATTCACGCGCGCCTGATACGCTCGATGCGGCGCAGGCGAGCACCTTGCCCTGCGCCGGGCTGACTGCCTGGTTCGCCCTGATCGAATGCGGCGGTCTGAAAGCCGGCGACAAGGTGCTGGTGCAAGGCACCGGCGGTGTAGCGCTCTTCGGTCTGCAGATCGCCAAGGCGCATGGCGCGGAGGTCTTCATCACATCAGGCAGCGCCGAGAAGCTCGAACGCGCCATTGCTCTCGGGGCCGATCACGCGATCAACCGCCATCAGGGCGACTGGGTTGAGCAACTCTATCAGTTGACCGGCGGCTATGGCGCCGATCACGTGCTCGAGATCGTCGGCGGCCCGCATCTCGGCCAGGCGCTGAAGGCGGTGGCGATCAATGGCCGCATTTCCGTCATCGGCGTGTTCGAGGGGTTCGAGGTTTCCGGCCCGGCCGGCCCGCTGCTGCTCAAGGCGCCGGTTGTGCAGGGCATTTCCGTCGGCCATCGCCGCGCGCTTGAAGATCTGGTGCGGGCAATCGACCAGACCGGGCTGAAGCCTGTGGTCGACAAGCGTTATGCCTTCGACGAATTCCCTGAGGCGCTCGATCATCTCTATCGCGGGCCTTTCGGCAAGGTGGTCGTCGAGTTCTGACGGCGGCGAATTTCCCTTCTCCTCGCTGCAATAATTGTCGGGAAGAGAAGGGAGGCCATCAGGCGGCAGCGGGAACGCCCTGTTCGAAGGTGAAGCCTTCATCGGCCCAGCCGGTCATGCCGCCGATCATCAGCTTGGCCTGGAGGCCGAGATTGGCGAGGCGGAAGGCAGCCTTGTCGGCGCCGTTGCAGTGCGGGCCGGCGCAATAGACGACGAAGAGTGCATCGCTTGCCCATGTCGACATGCGGTGCGCCGTCATCTTGCCGTGCGGCAGGTTGATCGCTCCGGGAATGTGGGACTCTGCGAAGAGCTGCGGCGAGCGCACGTCGAGGAGAACGAAATCGACTTTCCCGGCCGCAAAGGTGGCATGCACGTCCGAGCAATCGGTTTCGAAAGCGAGCTTGGCGGCAAAGTGAGCGACAGCGGCATCCGGAGCTGCAGCAGGTATTTGGGAAACGGGGCTTGGCATCGGTTTTTCCTTTTTCTGAAGTTGCCGCCTGGTATCGCCGATGCTAGAGCTTTGCGAAATTGGCCATCATGACCGACAGCGTAAAGATCATGCCAAATTCATCGCCGCAGCAGACCAAAGGACCGCTGGTCGCAGCACTTGCCTATGACGGGCTCTGCACCTTCGAATTCGGAATCGCCTACGAGGTCTTCGGCCTGCCACGCCCGGAGATGGGCGAAGGCTGGTATCGCTTCTCGGTCTGCGGCATCGAACCGGGTCCGCTTCGCGCTGCGGGAGGGCTGACGGTCGCAGTCGACGAGGGACTGGAGGTGCTTGACGAAGCGGACCTGATCGTCGTGCCGGGTTGGCGGTCGATCGATGCCGCCGTTCCCGAGCCGCTGGTTTCAGCGCTCAAGGCAGCGCATGAACGCGGCGCACGGATCATGTCGCTCTGCTCGGGCGTTGCGGTTCTTGCCGGATCGGGGCTGCTTGCCAACCGCAGGGCGACGACACATTGGCGCTATGTCGCCTCGATCGCCGCGCGTTATCCCGATATCGCACTCGATGCCGACGTTCTCTACATGGACGAGGGCAGCCTGCTGACGGCGGCGGGGAGTGCCGCCGGTATCGATCTCTGCCTGCATGTGGTGCGCGGCGATTTCGGTTCGGAGGCCGCAAACAGCGTCGCCCGCCGCCTCGTCGTTCCGCCGCACCGCGAAGGCGGACAGGCGCAGTTCATTCACGCGCCGGTTCCCGAGGAACGCGAGGGCATCCGCTTGGGGCCGCTGATCGAATGGATGCGCGAAAGCCTTTCCGACGACCAGCCGATCAGCCTGCTTGCCAAAAGAGCGGGCATGAGCATGCGCACCTTCCAGCGGCGCTTCGAAGCGACGACGGGCCTCAGCGTCGGCGAATGGCTGTTGAAGGAGCGGCTGCGGCATGCCCGCGACCTGCTGGAGAAGGAACTTGCTGTTTCGCTTGATGACATCGCCGCCGCCAGCGGCTTTGGAACGCTGGCGACGATGCGGCATCATTTCCGCAGGCGACTGGGGACGAGCCCCAATGCCTACCGGAAGTCATTCGGCGGTTAGAGCACCCCGCTTGCATTTCTTTGCCATTTCACCTAAACGGGCGCTCTCGATGTTTCTGGAAAGGGAGCGCCACGATGACGAATATCTCAGCACGCCCCGAGAGGGTTTCGGCTTAACTCGGCCAACGGGTCGATGAATGCCGGTTGAACATCGCCGTTTTGGCGATGAAAGACCACTCATATCCAGAGTGCATTATCATGGGCAATTCCATTGGGAGCGAAAGCTCCTCGATGACGTCGTCGGCACATCCGGCACTCATCAATCGTTTCTTTTCCGATAGCGCCTGGATCGAAGGCGCCGCTTTAGATCAACTCGACGAAATGTCCCGCCTGCCGGGCGTTCTGGAGATCGCCGCCTTTCCGGATCTGCACCCCGGCAAATATGGTGCGACCGGCGTGGCACTGTTGTCCTCTCAGCTGCACCCGCTGCTGATCGGCAACGATATCGGCTGCGGCATGTCGCTCTTCGGCCTGGATCTTCCGTTGCGCAAACTGAAGATCGACAGGGCGGCGGAGCGGCTTCGCTGGTTTGAAGCGCAGGCGATCGGAAATGCGGCGGAACTTCTCGCGGAGGCAGGCCTGTCGACCGATCTCACACCCGGTGCTCTCGGCACGATCGGCGGCGGCAATCATTTCTGCGAGTTGCAGGCTGTGGAGGATCTCGCCGAAGGCGGATCTGCCGACGGTCTCGATGATCAGGAGCTCTATCTGCTGGTTCATTCCGGTTCGCGCTCTCTTGGCGCCACCATATTCTCGGAGATGGTGGCCGCTCATTCGGGGCTCGCAGCCGGTCTTGATCCCGGTTCGGAGGCCGGCGCCGCCTGGCTTATGCGGCATGACCAGTGCGTTGCCTGGGCATCGTTGAACCGACGACTGATCGCAGAACGGGCGGCCGCAGCGCTTCATGCCGATCTGCGTCTCATCGCCGACGTGCCGCACAATCTCGTTCGCCCGTCCGATCGTGGGTTTGTGCACTACAAGGGTGCGGCAGCGGTCGTAGCCGGCGAACTTGCGCCGATTGCGGGATCTCGAGCGAGCCTCAGTTATGTGGTTCGTCCGACCGCTGGCGTTGCCCGTTCGCTGGACGGCATCTCTCACGGGGCCGGTCGCAAATATGACCGCGCCACCATGCACGGGCGTGTCGGCCGCAATCGCTCCGAACGAGAACAGCTCTTGCGCAATTCCTGGGGCGGTATCGCCATCTGCGACGATCGCTCCCTTGTCGTCGAGGAGGCGGCGTCCGCATACAAGGATGCCGGGCAGGTGGTGACCGATCTGGAAAATGAGAGCCTGGTCGTGAGGCTTGCCAGCTTTCGGCCGCTTGTCACCTTCAAGAAGGCGGTTGATGAAGCGGAGGTTGAGCAGCGCCGGCGAAAACCTGAATATCGCAGGGAAGGAGGACGTGGCCATGAGCGCTATTGATCTTCTCATTACCGCAGGCAACGGCCCGGTAGAATGCCGCATGGCGCTGTCAGCGCTTCTCCGCATCCTCGAACAGGAGGCTGTTCGGCTCCGCTGCTCTTTCGAGACCAGCCTTGGCCCGATGCCGGATCAGCACGGTGCGAAGTCAGCGATCGTCAGCCTCAATGGTTTCGAGGCGGAGCAGATTGCCAGTGATTATTGCGGCACGATCCGCTTCACCTTCCGGAGCCAGGTGCGTCCGGGTCACAAACGGCAGAACTGGTACGTCTCGGTTCAACGTATCGATACCAAACCGGAAGGCGGCGAGGTGACGATCGATCCGGCCGATCTGCGTTTCGAGACACTGAGGGCCGGCGGACCGGGCGGGCAGCATCAGAATACGACCGACAGTGCGGTTCGTGTCCTGCATCGGCCGACCGGTCTCGTCGCGACGGCGCGCGACGAGCGTTCCCAGCACCGCAACAAAGCCCTAGCGCTCCGGCGCCTTGAGGCGATGCTGCGCCATATCGAGGCGGAGAAGCAGGAGGCTGCCAAATCCGGGCGCTTCCTCGCCAACCGGACCATCGAGCGCGGCAACGAGGTCAAAACCTTCAAGCTGTAGTCGGGAATAGCGTGGCCCGACCACAAACAACAACGGCGCCCTTCATGAAGGGCGCCGATTTCGCTGGTCATGATCCGCCGAGGATTGCGGCGGTGTCGCGAATTCTTATTCTGCCGCCTGGCGGGCCATCGGGTTGTTCGGGTGTGTGGTCCAGTTGGCATAGTTCGGGTCGACGACGCGGCCGGTGCGTTTGTCGAGGGTGCCGGCAGGAAGCTGCTCCATGGTGATGCAGTTCTCGACCGGGCAGACGCTGACGCAGAGATTGCAGCCGACGCATTCCTCGTCCATCACCTCGAAATGGCGAGTGCCGTCGACGAAGTTGGTGATCGCCTGGTGCGAGGTATCCTCGCAGGCGATGTAGCAACGGCCGCATTTAATGCAGGCGTCCTGATCGATCTTGGCCTTGGCGATATAGTTGAGGTTCAGATATTGCCAGTCGGTGACGTTGGGCACGGCGCGGCCGGTAATGTCGTCGAGGCTGCGATGGCCCTTTTCGTCCATCCAGTCGGAGAGGCCAGTGATCATCTCCTGGACGATCTTGAAGCCGTAGGTCATCGCCGCCGTGCAGACCTGGACGTTGCCGGCGCCGAGGACAAGGAATTCGGCAGCGTCGCGCCAAGTGGTGATGCCGCCGATGCCCGAGATCGGCAGGCCGTAGGTTTCGGGATCGCGGGCGATCTCGGCCACCATGTTGAGTGCGATCGGCTTTACCGCCGGGCCACAATAACCACCGTGGCTGCCCTTGCCACCGACCGTCGGGTTGGGGGCGAAGTTATCGAGATCGACGGAGACGATCGAATTGATCGTGTTGATCAGTGAAACGGCATCGGTACCGCCGGCCTTGGCGGCGCGGGCCGGGCGGCGGATATCGCTAATGTTGGGCGTCAGCTTGGTGATGACGGGCATGCGGGTGTACTGCTTGCACCAGCGCACCACCATCTCGATATACTCAGGCACCTGGCCGACGGCCGAGCCCATGCCGCGCTCGGACATGCCGTGCGGACAGCCGAAGTTGAGCTCGATGCCGTCGGCGCCGGTCTCTTCCACCAACGGCAGGATCGCCTTCCAGGCCTCTTCCTCGCAGGGAACCATGATCGAGGCGATCAGTGCCCGGTCCGGCCAGTTCATCTTGACCTGCTTCATTTCGCGCAGGTTGGTCTGCAGGTCACGGTCGGTGATGAGCTCGATATTGTTCAGGCCGAGCAGGCGGCGGTCGGCGCCCCAGATCGCGCCATAGCGCGGGCCGTTGACGTTGACGACGGGCGGGCCTTCCTCGCCCAGTGTCTTCCAGACCACGCCGCCCCAGCCGGCCTTGAAGGCGCGCTCGACATTGTAGGCCTTGTCGGTCGGCGGCGCAGACGCCAGCCAGAACGGGTTGGGGGACTTGATGCCGACGAAATTATTACGGAGATCAGCCATTGTTCATTCTCCCCTTCAAGCAACCGCGACAGCCGGAGCGGCTGCTGCGGTGAGGGCACGATGGATGGATTCAGCCGCGTCGCGACCGTGGGCGACGGCCGAAACCGTGAGATCGTCACCGCCGAAGACGCAGTCGCCGCCGGCCCAGACGCCGTCGAGCGAGGTATGGCCTTCGCCATCGACAGCGATGCGGCCGGATTCCATGCGCAGCGAACCGAGACCAGAGGCGTCAAAGCTCTGGCCGATCGCCTTGAAGATCTGGTCGGCGGCAATCACCCCGGTTTCGCCGGTGCCGACGAGGCGGCCATCGAGGATTTTGGTATATTCCACTTCGATCGCGGCGACCTTGCCGTCCTGCGCCAGGATCGATTTCGGCCCCAGCCAGTGGCGGATGATGACGCCCTTGGAGCTCGCCAGATCTTGCTCGAATTCCGATGCGTTCATGTGTTCCTTGCCACGGCGATAACAGATCGTCACCTCCTCGGCGCCGAGCAGCTTTGCCTGCACGGCAGCGTCGATCGCCGTCATGCCGCCGCCAAGGACGACGACGCGGCGGCCGATGGCGATGTCGCTTTTGTCTTCGGCCTGGCGGAGTGCGGCGATGAAATCGACGGCGTCGTCGACGCCTGCAAGGTTTTCGCCCTCGATGCGCAGCGCGTTGACGCCGGCAAGGCCGATACCGAGGAAGACGCCGTCATATTGCGCCTGCAGATCGGAAAGCGAGAAGTCGCGGCCGAGATGCTGCCCATGCCGAACCTCGATGCCGCCGATCGAGAGGACGTAATCGACTTCCTTCTGGGCGAAGTCGTCGACTGTCTTGTAAGTGGCGATACCGTATTCGTTAAGGCCGCCGGACTTTCCCCTGGCATCATAGATGACGACGGAATGGCCGTTCACGGCCAGGCGATGGGCGGCGGCAAGGCCGGCCGGGCCTGCGCCGACAACGGCGATCGTCTTTCCGCTCGGTTCGGCCCGGGCATAGAACTGCTTGCCGGCCTGCATGGCTGCATCGGTCGCATAACGCTGCAGGCGGCCGATCTCGACCGGCCGCTCTTCAGCCGTGTTGCGCACACAGGCCTGTTCGCAGAGTTCTTCGGTGGGACAGACGCGGGCGCACATGCCGCCGAGGATGTTCTGGTCGAAGATCGTCTTTGCCGAGCCGATCGGATTACCGGTCGAAATCTGGCGGATGAACAGCGGAATGTCGATCGAGGTGGGACAGGCCGTCATGCATGGCGCGTCATAACAGAAATAACAGCGGTCAGCGGCGACCAGCGCCTCATGATTATCGAGGCGCGGATGAAGATCGGAAAAATTAGCGTCATACTCGGCGGGCGAAAGCCGGCCGGCATGAATCCCGGTTTCCAGTCGTTCCATTGAAGTTCCCTCATTATTGGTAAACGGCCTGTGAGGGAAAGCGTAACTCAGGTTTAAAAATTTATCAAACGGTAAAATTTTGAAGATTTTTGCGTGTGGTCCCGCAAGTAATCAATTGTTTTTGCTGGAAGAATTTAATCGACCTGCATCGTTGAAACGGCTGAGCGCGCGACGAGGGAAGGGCATCCGAAAAAAGATGTAAAAAAGCCGAATTTTTTTCGGATGGCAGGGAACCAAAGTTTGATGTCGTCGTTATTGCGATATCCGGATGGTGATCGCATCGACCCAACATGCGCGCCCCCAACCCACTATCCGGACGTACTCACGGTCCCCTCCCGGTGAGTGAAGACAGCCGGTGCGCCGCCCTCGCACCGGCTGTTTTTCCGTCTTCGGCTGTCTCCAGGGCTTTCACACTCGTTTGAAGATCTCGAATTCGGTTTCCGGAATGGTCAGACGGTACTCGATGCGGCCGGGAACGAGGTTCAACTCCGCCTTGCCGTTGACCGACGAAGGCACGACACGCTCCAGCACGGTGCGGCCGAAGCTGTTGTCGCTGAATTCGTGGACTTCTGCCTGATCATGCAGAACTTCCGCCCAGGCGACTTCGATCGCCTTTCTGTCGTTGATCATGGCTTCGCGGCAATTCAGCGTGATAGAGGCGGCACCGCCAGCAATCGCGCCGAAGGAGGCGGAGTTGACGATGAGTTCATGGAGGGCGAGCCCGAGATGCACGGCGGCATTGGGTGTCAGGTGAGCGTTGATGCCATAGATCGGCATGGAGCCGGCCGTCTCCGGCCAATAGGGAGCAAACTGCTTTTCGGCGAGTTCGAAGAGATAGGCGCCGCGCCAGCTCGAATCCGTGATCAGGTCCTGCGAGTTGGAAAGCGATTGCAGCCGTCCGCGGAATTTGAGGAGGAAGCTGTCGAGAGAGAGCGTGTTGCGGGCCGTCTGGGTGGCAATGCCTTGAATTATGGCGAGAAGGTTCTTCGAGCGGTGTGAGAGTTCGCGCAGCAGCGATTTCAGAACTTTTTCGCGATGCCGGCTTTCGGTGACTTCAGCCATGACGGACAGAAGTCCATATGCGCCGCGTTCGCCGGTGCGCTGGATCTTCAGTTCATAAGTGCGCCGTTCGCCGTCGACGTCGATCTCGACTTCGGCATTGTTGGGGATGCCGGTTTCCAGCACCTTGTGCTTCAGCGCCGTCAG
Organism: Rhizobium sp. CRRU65; assembly: GCF_048551595.1. Classification (NCBI taxonomy): domain Bacteria; kingdom Pseudomonadati; phylum Pseudomonadota; class Alphaproteobacteria; order Hyphomicrobiales; family Rhizobiaceae; genus Rhizobium; species Rhizobium sp. CRRU65. Next base: position 96,505 of record NZ_JBLYZH010000011.1, read on the forward strand.
ATATCGGCCGTGCGCATCGCCAAAGAGGACAGCGTCGCTGCTGCCGGGCGCAAAGAGTACTGCAAAATGCGGCGGCAGATTTTCGGCGTAGAAAATCAGCAGTCGGGCGTCCTGGCAGAGGATCGAAATCCCGGCGCTGCCGAGCGCGCGTTCCATCATTGCGGCTTTGCCTTCGAAGGTAAAAGGCATGCCGGACAATGGTTCAGTCGTATTCACTCGGCCGCCTTTCCTTGTGACATCTTGAACGTCGCTGAAGGGAGCGCCCTTCCAGACACCGCCTGCCAACTCTAGAACAAAGCGCTGCAAAAACCGTTAAAGCCACCGGAGCGTCCCGGTAGCACCGGAACGCCTGCTTTGGCGATTTGGTTCCGAAGGCCGGAAAATTGCGTCTCAGGCGGCTACTCTGGTCGATTCATTGAAGAAAAGAGCTTGGCTGATCAATGCCTTGACCATGTCGGGATTGAACGGCTTGGTGACAAGGAAAGTCGGTTCCGGGCGCTCGCCGGTCAGAAGCCGTTCCGGGAAGGCAGTGATGAAGATCACCGGTACGCTCGACGTCTTGAGAATGTCGTTGACTGCGTCGATACCGGAGCTGCCATCGGCAAGCTGGATGTCGGCCAGCACCATGCTCGGCTTGGTCTTATTGTAGAGCGCCACGGCCTCCGCATGCGTACGGGCAATGCCGGTGACGCGATGGCCGAGGCTCTCGACCATCTGCTCGATATCCATGGCGATCAGCGGTTCGTCCTCGATGATCATGATATCGGTTGCGACCTGACGGGAAATCTCCTGCGACGCGACGTCGAGCAGATGCATGACATCCTGTTCTTCGGTTTCCAGGATTTCGGCGATTTCGGCGACGCGGAAATTCTCCACGGAGGCGAGCAGGAAGGCCTGACGGGCGCGCGGCGAAACCTTGGAAAGGTTCAGCGTGGCACGCTGCTCCCAGGCATAGGGCGAGGTCGGCTCTGGAATCTGGACTGCGGTGGAACCAAACAGTTGCGTGAACAGTTTGTAGAGTGCGACCCGGTCATTCGCCGTATCCGGGAAAATCGAGAGATCGGCGATGATGGCTTCGAGAACGGCGGCGACATAAGCGTCGCCCGAAGTCTGAGTGCCGGTAAGGGCGCGGGAATAGCGGCGCAGATAAGGAAGGTGCGGCGCAATCCGAGTAGAAAGTGTCATTAATGGGCTCCTGCATACAGGCCGGCATTGGCTTCAATGAGCGGTTAACGTCGCCTTGATAAAAAAGTTCCGGAACGGCAGGAACTTTTTTCGTCGCGCCGCATTATTCCAGCCGACGAAGAAAGGGCGTAGCGTTTTGACCCATGCAACGGCAAATGCCAGCGACATCGACAATGGAACGTTCGATGTCGATGGTTGAAATCGTTTTTGATCCCATCCACGCCCCTCGAACAGACAACCGGCGAGAAGACGAATTGATGACTACACGCAAGAAAGAAGCAGCCGATCAGCGAAAGCTGGAGCTGCGGGCAAGCGACATCCTGGACCCGAACAACCAGATCGGCGTCAGGCTCCGGTCGCTTTATTCGGCCGCACAGGATGAGGCGATTCCCGATCGTTTTCTCGACCTTCTCGAAAAGCTCGACCATGCTGAAATGATGGCTTCTGCCAAGATGGCCGAATAGGATCGCCGCATGGAAGACAAATCGCAACCCAGCTTCAAGCGGGAACTGCTGGCGGCACTCCCAAGCCTTCGCGCTTTCGCAATCTCGCTCATCGGGCGGCACGACCGTGCCGACGATCTCGTCCAGGACACCATCATGAAAGCCTGGGCCAAGCAGGATCATTTCGAGATGGGCACCAATATGAAGGCCTGGCTCTTTACGATCCTGCGCAACGAACTCTACAGCCAGATGCGCAAGAGCGGCCGCGAAGTGCAGGACAGCGACGGGCTGTTCACCGAATCTATGGCGATGCACCCCTCGCAATATGGCGCGCTCGATCTGCAGGACTTCAAGAAGGCGCTCGACCAGCTGCCGCCGGATCAACGCGAGGCGATCATCCTCGTCGGCGCCTCGGGTTTTTCCTATGAGGAGGCGGCCGAAATCTGTGGCTGCGCCGTGGGCACCATCAAGAGCCGCGTCAACCGGGCTCGTCAGCGGCTGCAGGAGTTGCTGCAGATCTCAGGCGAGGCTGATTTCGGCCCCGACGCCACCTCGGCGCCGCTGACATCGAAGGCTTTCGCGTTCTGACAAGAGTCATATTTGGGAGGAAAGCCGGCCGCCCCTCGGGGCGCCGGCTTTTTGCGTTTTTCGGTTATGCCATTGATATGATTTGGTGTATTCGCCCCTCATCCGGCTGCCGCCACCTTCTCCCCGCAAGCGGGGCGAAGGGACATGTGTCGCACCCTCACCGTTCCTCGCCAGCCTCTCGCGGGGCACGTCCCCTCTCCCCGTTTTTACGGGGAGAGGGTTAGGGTTAGGGTTAGGGTGAGGGGCAGCCGTTTGCTGCACGTCTCCTCAATCAATCCTCGCGCTTTGACCCTACCAGATTGGCCGCGACGATTGCTGCCAGAACACCGGCAGTCAGGAGCGGCTGGGCGCGGATAAGACCGAGCCCCACCGTTGCCAGCGATTCGAGCGACGCACGGCGTTCACGGGCGCGGCGTGCTTCCCGGGCGTTGATGATCGACATCGCCACCAGGGCGATGATGGCGATCAGCAGCGCGCAGGCGGCCAGGAAGAGAGCAGCGCCGACCGGGCCGTAGATGCCGGCGAGCCAGATGGCGCCGGCGGTGACGGCCAGCGCGTAGGCGGTAAGAAGGAAGAGCACGGCAAGCGCAATGAAGATGCCGTTGCGCTTGGCGCGCGCAACGGTCCGGTGCACGCTTGCGCCCGTCAGCAGGCTGAGGATCGGTAAGATCATCGCGCTTCCTCAGCGCCGGGCGAGGAAGGCGATGGCAAGGCCGAAAGCGGCCGCGGCGCCGATGGTTGCCAGTGGGTGCTTGCGCACGGTCTCGCGCATTTCCGTCGTTCCACGCTCATAGCCGTGCTGCAATTCGCGCAGCAGATCCTCACTGCGGCCAAGCAGTTCCTCATAGCCGGCACCGGCCTGGCTACGGATTTTCTCGCCCTGATGGCGTGAGCTCTTGCCGACGAGGCGCGTCAGTTCGGCGAGTTCGCCGCGCAGCGCCTCGATCTGCTCCTCGATCCCGGATTCCAAATTGTGGAAGGTGCCGTTGCGGCGGCTGCGGCCGGACTGGAAGATAGAATAGCTCATGGCTGTCTCCATTGGCTGGGGCGCGCGCAAGCCCGCCTATTTCGCACGAGGGTCACCACCGTCCGTTGCATGAATGATATCGCCCGGCATTGACCCAGATCACTGCCGACAACGTGCCGGGCGATCAAAAGTTCCGCTCGCGCAGTGCTCAGGGGCGGGAAATGGCGCTGTGGGCGAGCACAAAGGGCGTGCCGTCGGCCGGCACCTGGTTGATGCGCAGCGCGCAGCCGAACACCGAGAGCATCGTTTCGTTCGTCAGCACTTCGCCGATGCTGCCGGCGGCGGCGAGGCGGCCGGATTTCATCAGCACGATGCGGTCGGCAAAGAGCGCCGTTAGGTTGAGATCGTGCATGACGGCGATGACACCGCCGCCGCGTTGGCAGAAATTGCGGGCGAGCGTCATGATGGTCAACTGGTGGCTGATGTCGAGGCTCGAGACCGGCTCGTCGAGCAGCAGCCAGCAGGGCTTGCCGTCGACGACAGGCTCGGCGATCTGGCAGAGCACGCGGGCAAGCTGCACGCGCTGCTGCTCGCCTCCGGAGAGTTCCTGATAGAAACGGCCTTCGAAGCCGGTCAAATCGACGGAGGAAAGCGCTGCCGCCGCCGTCTGCTCGGCCTTGTCGGGATGCAGGTTGAGGCCTGATGTCAGGCCCATGCGGACGATCTCGCGCACGGTGAAGGGAAAGGAGATGGTGCTTGCCTGCGGCAGTACCCCACGAATGGCGGCAAGCTGCCAGGGTTTCAGCGCCTGTACTTCGTCGTCGCCGATGCGCACCGAGCCGCCAAAGGCAAGTTCGCCGGAGATGGCTTTCATCGTCGTCGTCTTGCCGGAGCCGTTCGGCCCGGCAATCGCCGTCAGTTCGCCGGCCTTTGCCGCAAAAGTCACGTCGCTGATGATGGTTTTGCCGGAAAGGCGCACGGAGACGCCGGAAACTTCGATCATCTCAATGTCACTCACGGGGGTCACTCACGACATCACTCACAGGGCAAGGCGCGAACGCTGCCTCAGCAGTATCCACAGGAAGAACGGCCCGCCGACCGCCGCCGTGATGATGCCGATCGGCAGCTCGGCCGGGGCGACCAGGGTGCGCGCCAAGACATCTGCGAAGATCAGCAGGGAGCCGCCGAGAAGAGCTGCGGCCGGCAGCAGGAAACGATGGTCGGGGCCGATCGCCATGCGCAGGATATGCGGCACGACGATCCCGACGAAACCGATGCCGCCGCTGACGGCGACGGACGCGCCGGTCGCCGCAGCGACACCGACGATCGCGACATTCTTCAGCCGCTGCACCGGCACGCCCATATGAAAGGCGGCCGCCTCACCGAGCGTGATGGCATTGAGGCCGCGGGCCATGAAGGGCAGGGCGGTAAAGGACAACAGGATGATCGGGCTGGCGGCGGCGATCTTCGTCCACGTGGCGCCGGCAAGCGAGCCCATGCTCCAGAAGGTCAGGTCGCGCAGCTGCTGGTCGTTGGCCATGTAGATCAGCAGTCCCGTGATGGCGAGGGCGAGCGCGCCGAGCGCGATGCCGGCAAGCAGCATCGTCGCCACCGAGGTCTGTCCGTGACGGGTGGCGAACCTGTAGAGCAGCAGCGTCGTGACGAGGCCGCCGCCGAAAGCGGCTGTCGGCAGAGCGTAGATGCCGAGAAGCGCCTCGACCGGCGCTGCGAGACCGCCACCGAGGACGATCATGGCAACCGCGCCAAAACTTGCGCCGGAGGAGACGCCGACGAGGCCGGGATCGGCCAGCGGATTGCGGAACAGGCCTTGCATCACCGTGCCGGAAACGGCCAGCGACGCGCCGATCAGGAAACCGAGGATCGCCCTTGGCAGGCGGATATCGAAGATGATGATCCGGTCACGCGTGCTGAGCGCCGTCTCGGAACCGGCCATGTTGCTGATGACGTCGAGGATCGAGGCATCCGAGGCGCCTGTCGTCACCGAAAACAGCATCGAGAAGACCGAGCCGATGACGAGCAACGCGATCGCCAGCAAGGCGAGCCGCGTCCTGTCGCCCGCCTGCCTGATGTCGCGGATGTTCGCCATCGGGAATCGTCGCCTTCGGTCCATCATGGCTTGCGGCAGGGCCATGATCAGCCCCCGTAGATCGCCGTGTTGAGCTCACGCGCGGCGGCCGCGGTGCGCGGGCCGAAGCCGAGCAGGTAGCCGCCATCCATTCGGATGATCGCTTTTTTCTCACCTGCCGGCGTCAGTGCGATCGCCGGCTGAGCCAGCAGGTCCTCGTTCTTGGTGCCGGCGCCATCGCCGCGATTCATCATCAAGATGATGTCGGGCTTGGCTTCGATAATCGCCTCGTCCGTCAGCGGCTTGTAGCCCGGGAATGCGCCGACGGCATTGATGGCGCCGGCGAGCTTGACGATGCCATCGGCGGCCGTGCCGGTGCCCGATGCCATAATCCGGCCGTTCTGGGCGCTGAGGATGAAGAGAACGCGCTTGCGCTCGGCCTCCGGGCGCTTTTCGGCATCGGCGATCGCCGCGTCGAGATCGGCCGCGACCTTTTCTTCAAGCGCCTTCGCCTTGTCGGGCACGCCCAGCAGCGTGCCGACACGGTCGATCTTGGCGATGATGCCGTCGCGGGTAAAGGCGCTCGGCACGGACTCGAAGGGCACGCTGGCATTTTTCAGCACGGAGAGCGCCTCCTGCGGGCCCGAACCTTCGACGGCGATGATCGCCGTCGGGTTCATGGCGAGGATGCCTTCCGGCGAGAGCGCGCGCATGTAACCGACATTGGGCAGCTTCAGCGCCGCCTCCGGATAGATGCTCGTCGTGTCGCGGGCGATCAGCCGGTTTTCTTCGCCGAGCGCATAGACGATCTCGGTGATGTCGCCACCGACAGAAACCAGGCGCGACGTGTCGAGCTTCTTTTCTTCGGCGTGGGCGGCGCGGACGAAGGCAAAGCCGTCGACCGCCCGCGCCGTCGGGATCAGCGGCAGCGCCATGACGGCCGCCGTCAGGGCCAGTTCCCAAGGGCGGATCCGGCGCAGATTGTTACGCGTCGTCATCGTTGCGATCCTTATGCGGCCACGCTTGCTGCCCGCGGCAGGTTTTCGATGATCTCGCGCCACTCCGCGCGTTCGTCGGAACCTTCCTGCCGCTTGCCGAAGAACTGGATGATCATCTCGCCTTCGGCATTGTAAGCTTCCAACGAGGTGATGTGGCCGTCGGTGGTCGGCTTGCGCACGGCCCAGGTCTCGGCGATGTGATCCTGGCGCAGATGCAGGTGGAAGGTCGGATCCATGATATTGATCCACGGTCCCATCGGCTGCACATTGAAGATCGGGCCGGAATGGATCTGGACGATGCCGTCATTGGCGACGAAGCACATGATCGGCAGGCCGGATTTCACCGAGGCATGCATCATCTCTGCCGTCGCGCTGTTGTCGAGCTTCCAGGCATAGTCGTCGCCGACGGTGCGCACGGCCGCCTGGCGGCCGATCTTCAGGCGCTTCAGCATGCCGAAGAACTGATGCGTATCGGTGAGCTTGCTCCAGTTGTCGCGCAACTCGTCACGGCTGACGTCAGTGGTCTCATCGGCGGCGTTCGAGGTTTCAGCTTCGACAAATTCCTGCGACTGGTCTTCCAGCTTCAGCTCGGCGACGATCGCGTGATAGGCCTCGATATTCGAGCTCGGGCGCAGGTGCACCTTGTGCACTGCGTTGCCGGCCTTGTCGAAATATTGGAGGCTGAGGCGCTCGTGATCGCCATCCTTCTTGGATACGGCGAAACCATGCTCCCAGCGGCTTGGGAAGATGCGCAGGTCGATATTCTCGCCGAGAACGATCGCGGCCTGCGCGCCGCTCTTGATGTTTTCGTAGACGCCGATCTTCTCGTGCACGGCGCTTTCGTTGCGCGACAGCGCCATGACTTCGCCGAGGCCGGCCACGCGCTCGAGAAGCTTCAGCGCACTGCCATCGATGCGGGTCACGCTGATGCCGGTTTCGGCGGCGACGAGGGCTGCCTCGGAAATCTTCAGCTGGGCGGCGATATCACGCTCGCGCATCTTCGGATTGTCAGCGCGAAACGCGCGGATTTCGGCTGGCGCCGGTCTTGTCTGTTCGGTCATATCCTACCCTACTTATTGAGAATGAGCTTGCCCTGACGGGTGATCTTCAGGCGATAGACCAAGCCGTCGTGTCTAATCATGATCTCGTTCGTGCCGCGGAAAAGATCCGCGCTTTCGACGATCCGGTGCTGCGCCGCAGGCTCGCTCTGCAGCGGCACGTGCTTAAAGTTATCTGGCTTTTCAACCATCATTTCGGTTGGCAATTCCATGAGGCCGGTGATCAGGGTCCCCGGTTGTGATGACAATTATCTTGACTTTCTTACTCATAGTTTTTTAAAGACGCAATAGGAGACTATTGTAGTCAAGTTTTTGAGATTGCTGATATGAGGCCGCCTGGCGGCGGTTCGCGACAATGGCGGAGAAGATGATGACGGTTAGGTTTGCGGCTGTTGCAGCCGGCATGGTGATGGCGGTTTCAAGCATGTGCCAGGCGCAGGATGCGGCAACCACCAAGCTGGATGTCGAGCTCAACGCTCTGGCGCCATCGCAAAAGGGCTGCATGATGACTTTCGTCGCCGAGAACAATCTCCAGACCCCGATCAACAAGATCTCCTTCGAACTCGCTTTTTTCAACGATAAAAATGCCGTCGATCGCATCACCGTGCTCGACTTCCGTGATCTGCCGCAGGGCAAGAAGCGCGTGCGCCAGTTCGATATGCCGAATGTGAAGTGCGAGACGGTCACGCGCATCATCATCAACGACACGCCGGTCTGTGACGGCCCGGCGGCGGGCGAATGCATGAAGGGTCTCGTCACCCGCTCGCAGATTTCCGTTCCCTTCGAGGGCTAGAGCGGTTCAGCTTTTCACGAAAGCGCAGAACCGCTCTAACCTTTTGTTTTTACGCAGTTCCGGACGGAAAACCGCTTCGCACTTTTCCTGGAATTGCTTTGAGAATACGCCGGGAATGAATCCCGGCGGGCATGGTCAGACTGTCCGAGGCATACAAATGGCAATTTCAGCGAAGACCAGATCGAGACAGGTGCTCATCGGGGAGCCGGACGCTGACGGCGGTCTGAACGACAACAACATGCATCCCGGCCACGAGCTTTCCGACCTGCGCAATGTGCAGCGGCAGCCGGCTGGCGAGGCGGTGGTCCATTATGCGCGTTTCGCGCAGATACCCTCCTTTCCCGATCATCCGGAGGCCGAACCGACAGCCTCTGTTCCTGCGCCGCCGATGGATGCAGCGGTAGAAAAGCAGGGAGACGAGAAGGCACCGGTGCGGAGACGGGTGGCGCTGACTTGTGTCGGATCGTTTTTTTTTCATACTGCACTGGCCGTCACGCTGTTCCTGGTCATACCCAAGCCTTCGGATGAAACACTGATGGAGGCGGGCGAAGCGATCAGCGTCGTCATGCTCGGCAGTTCTGACGCCGATCAGAGCGCCGCTGGCGAGACCGAGGTGACCATCCAGCAAGAAATTGTTCCGGAAGCTGTCGAACCCGACACGGTCAAGCCAGTAGAAACAACGGAAATGCAGCCGGAGGCCGTCCAAGCGGAAACTGTCCAGCCGACCGATGCAGAGCCGGTCGAAGCCGTTCAGCCCACGCAGGAAGTCACGCGTCAGTCAGCGGAGACAGTGAGGACAGCGGAACCAGAGGTGCTGGTATCGGAAACTCCTGCGGAAACTTCAGTTGCGCAGCCAATGTCGACAGTGGTGCCGGAGCAATCCCCGGAGATGCCGATAACATCCACCGAGCCACCCGTCGCAACCGCGATGCAATCCGAACCGGAAGAGATCAAGCCTGTCGAGACGGCCGCGATTTCTCCCGAGCCGGAACCGCCGACAGAGATCGTCACGCCGCAGCCGAAACCGAAGTTGGAAAAGCCGGTAGAAAAGAAGCCGATCGAAAGAAAGCAGCCCCCGAAGAAGGCACAGGGTTCAGAGGGAGAGGCCAAACAGGAGTCACGTAGGGGCGCCGCGGACGGGCAGGCAGACGCCAGTTCAGACAATAATTCACGCACGTCGGGCGGACGGAGTGGATCGGGCGGTGCATCCGAAGCCAATTACAAGGGCAAGATCGTCTCGCGACTGTTCCGTTGCGTTGACCGGATTGAATCGCGATATCGTCGCAATTCTGCATCCTTGAATGTCCGCATTACGATCAATCGCAACGGAGATGTCACCGCATCAGGCCTTGTCCGAGGTTCGGGCTTGGCCGAGGTGGATAGCGCCGTTTTGTCCCGGATCGCTTCCTGTAATCTTCCTGCTATGCCGGATGACTGGGCCGGATCCTCGCGCTCGTACAGTTTTCCTGTCCAAGTCACCGCTCGATAAAATATGATAAAAATAATCAACTTTATACTTTACTCTAAAAATCAAGTTTAATAAGGTCCACCCGCACACGCAGGAATCGTGTGACGATCAACGAGCGACGGGTGGAATATGGCTCGCAAGGGCAAGAAAGGTTCGAACCGAGAGGTCCGCGATAGCGTGGGCGAGGACGCTGGTCAGGCATCCCTCGGACGGTCCAAACTGGATGGCCGCAGTTTCCTCTATGTCGGTGGCCGTGACTGCCAGGTGGCGCATCTTCGCCAGATCTGCAGCAATTTCGGCGCTGAGCTCATCCACCATGATGGCGGGCTGCGCGAAGCGGTTTCCCGCATCGATACTCTGCTTCCCTCGGTCGACTGCGTCTTCTGCCCCATCGACTGTATCAGCCACGATGCCTGCCTGCGTGTGAAGACCGGCTGCAAGAAGTTCAGCAAGACCTTCATCCCGCTGCGCAACGGCAGCAAGTCCAGCCTGGAGCGTGCGCTGCAGACGATGAACGAACGAGACAATTCCCGATGAACGACCAGCGCCCCGACGGCTTCACCATGATCGGCCTGCATAAGCTCGCCGCGCAGACAGGCGAGGGCCTCGTGCCCGAACTTTACGAACTTTTCCAGCAGCATGCCGAACGCCAGCAGATCTACCAGAATGTGACGCTGTTCCCGACCTGGGAAGCGCGCATGCCCGGGGAAGCGACAACAAGACCGCTTGGCCCAGCAGCGGCAAACGGCGATAATGTTCTCGCCTTTCCCTTGCGTTCTGCAAAGGCGGGCAAGAGGAAGGCGTAGGGAGATTCCATGTATATCGCAATGAACCGCTTCAAGGTTGCGACCGGGAGCGAAGGCGATTTCGAGACGGTCTGGCGCAACCGCGATTCCAGCCTGCCCGAGGTGCCCGGTTTCGTCGAATTCCGCCTGTTGCGCGGCAAGGTCAACGACGAGGAAGGCTATACGCTCTATTCCTCGCACACGGTCTGGAAGAGCGAAGCTGATTTTCAGAACTGGACGAAGTCCGAGAGCTTTCGCGCGGCGCACCGCAATGCCGGCGATCACAAGGCGATCTACAAGGGGCCGCCGGTCTTCGAGGGCTTCAATGTGGTCGATGGGATTTGAGTTCTGTTGATGCGTTTTTCGCCCTCCTGTTTGGTGTGAAGGACAGGTGAGGCTTGCTCCCTCTTCTCCCCAGCGGGGAGAAGGTGGCCCGAAGGGCCGGATGAGGGGGCCACACGGCACAACATTCATGTTGCCCTTCACTCGCGGTCCGTGCATTCGCGGCTTTGCCGCTCACTCCCTCATCGCCTGCCGGCACCGACCGGGGTCGAGCCACGGGTCTCGACCCGTCCTTCGGACCCCCGCTGGGGAGAAGAGATGCGTGGTAACGTCTTCGCCCTCCTTCTCCGTCGAGTGAGAAGATCGGAGCTGTTCGTTGAGCAACGCTCCGAACCGTCGTCTCAAGTCCTGACGCGGAAGACAGCGCCTGCCGCAACGGCCAGCCAGCCAAGCATCATCGCCCAGCCGCCGGTCGGCGCGGCATAGGGGAAGAGGCCGGAGCCGGAAAAGCGCAGGGTGACGAGATCGCCCGCAAAAAGCAGCGTTCCGACAATCATCAGCAAACCGGCCAGCCAGGCGGTTCTGAGCCTGACGTTGCCGAGAGCCAATGCCAGCAGGGCAGGGGCGTGGGCAAGGCACATGGCAGATGCGGATGCCGCAAGATTGGCCTCGCCGCCGCCATGGGCAGCAAGGGCGGCAAGCGCCACGCCGGCTACGCCAAACAGGCCGGCAAAGAGATAGAGCACCGGCTCCAGACGCGCGTTCAAGCTCATGGTTGTTCCTTGTCGTCAGGGGCCTTGTTCTGCATGTGATAGGCGAGCCGTTCGACCGGCGCCCAGATGAGATCGCGCAGCTCCTGGCTCGATATCGTCTCGTCCAGGGCGCGGCGAAAACAGAGCAGCCACTCGTTGCGCTCGACAGGGCCGATCTCGGCGACGAAATGGCGGCTGCGCAGACGCGGATGGCCGCGCTTGTCGGTATAGAGCGGCGGGCCGCCGAGATAACCGGTCATATATTCGTAGAATTTCTCTTCGCTGCCCTCAAGGCTCGGCGGGTGCACGGCCCGCACGTTGCTCGCCTCCGGCAGCCTGTCCATCAGTTCGTAGAAGCGGTGCGTCAGTGCCCGCACGACAGGATCGCCGCCGATCGCCTGATATAAGGTGGTGACCTTCTCCGTCACGAAACCATCCCCATTGCCTCAACCATTCCCCGGCCTCTTCATGCACCGGTCGGCAAATGATCGCAACTGTCATCAAGTTGCCGCGGCATTTCGCGCATAATGCCGGCACGGCAGGGGTTGCGGCCGATTCTCCTTGACAAAACCGTCCGGACGGTATCTTTTATCTGCATGTCGAACGCTCATCATCGCAAGAAACAGCCCGTGCTCGTGCGCCAGCAGTTGCTGGAGGTCGCCGCGCGCCTTGCTGCCAGCGACGGCATGGCCGCCGTCACGCTCGATGCGGTTTCCGCTGCGTCCAGCGTCAGCAAGGGCGGGCTGCTGCATCACTTCCCGACGAAGAATGCGCTGCTCGATGCGCTGTTCGAGAGCCTGCTCGAAAAGTTCGACGCCGATATAGAGGAACTGATGCGCGGCGATCCGCTGCCGCAGGGGCGCTTCACCCGCGCTTATCTGAGGGCGGTATCCGGTCTCAAGGAGCGTCCCGACGATTCCAGGAGTTGGACGCAGGTGACGATCGCGCTTCTTGCCGAACCCCGGCTGCGTCTTCGTTGGCGCCAATGGGTGCAGGCGCGGGCGGAGGAATATATCGGCACAGACTCCTCCCTCGACGCGCAAGTCGTGCGTTTCGCCGCCGACGGTCTTTGGTTCGCAGATACGTTGGAAAGCCATGATATCAACGGCGTTGTGAGGCGGGATCTTATCGATCGCCTTGTCGAACTGACCGGCAAGTAATTCGAAAAGGAATTCGCCATGAGCCAGGCCGCCGTCTACGGGCTGCTGTTTGCAGCCATCGTGCTCGAGGTCATCGGCACGACCGCACTGCAGCTGTCGCAGCAGTTTACCCGCATCGGGCCGACGGCACTCGTCGTCGCCTGTTATGCGGCCGCCTTCTATTGCCTGTCGCTGACTCTGAAAAGCATCCCGGTCGGTATCGCCTATGCGATTTGGAGCGCTTTGGGAATCGTGCTGATTTCCTCGGTCGGCCTGGTGTTCTTCAAGCAGCGCCTCGACCTGCCGGCGATCGTCGGCCTTGGGCTGATCATATCGGGCGTTATGGTCGTCAATCTGTTCTCGAAGTCCGTTTCGCATTGATATTGCTGTGATATTGGCAGGCGGCTTCTCCGCCTTCGGCCGATAAATTTTCCCCTTTGTCAAAATACTGACAAAGGTCTATGTGTTCCTTGGACGTGGAGGAGACGAGGCGCAGCCAGCGCCGTTTTCCAAAGCGCTTTGAATCCTGCCTTCCCGCCTATCGATATTTCCAGGTTCTACAGGAGCACATCATGGCCGTTCGCACCGTCGTCTGGGGAGAGAATATTCACGAGACTACCAATGAGATCGTCCGGGGGATCTATCCCGAGGGCATGCACACTACGATCGCCAATGCGCTGAACACCGATCCAAGTATCTCGGCGACGACAGCGACGCTGCAGGAGCCGGAGCACGGCCTCAGCGAAGCACGTCTTACTGAGACCGACGTCTTGACCTGGTGGGGCCACAAGGATCACGGCGCGGTCTCCGATGTGGTTGTCGAGCGTGTCGCCAAGCGCGTCTGGGAAGGCATGGGCCTGCTTGTGCTGCATTCCGGCCATTTCTCCAAGATCTTCAAGCGGCTGATGGGCACGCCCTGCGCGCTGAAGTGGCGCGAGGCGGGTGAGCGCGAGCGACTGTGGACGATCAACCAGCGCCATCCGATCGCCGCCGGTATCGGCGAGCATTTCGAGCTTGAGAACGAGGAAATGTATGGCGAGCAGTTCTCTGTGCCGGAACCGCTCGAAACGGTGTTCATCTCCTGGTTCCAGGGCGGCGAAGTGTTCCGCTCAGGCCTGACCTGGCGCCGCGGCGCCGGCAACATCTTCTATTTCCGCCCCGGCCACGAGACCTATCCGACCTATCATGACGTCAATGTCCAGAAGGTGCTGATCAACGGCGTGAAGTGGGCCTATAATCCCGAGGGTGCATTGAAGAGCATTACCGATGCTCCAAATGTGCCGGTAGAAAAAGCACTGGAGCCGATCGTCGAACGCGGCCCAAGACTGCACCAGGCCGGCGAAGCCGGTTACCGCTGAGGAGCATCCATGCGACTACTCGTTCTTGGCACGGGGGTGATGGCGAAAAACCAGCTCGCCCGCTTCCCCCTCATCGACGGCGTGACGGTGGTCGGCGCCGTCGACACCGATCCCGAGCGGCTTTCGGCCTTTGCCGACAAGTTCAACATCGAAAAGCAATTTCTTTCGCTGGAGGAGGCGATCGCCTGGGGTGAATTCGATGCGGCGACAAATGTCACGCCCGACCGCATCCATCACCCGACGACGATGGCGCTGATTGCTGCGGGCAAGCATGTGTTCTGCGAAAAGCCGCTGGCGGAGAACTATGCGAAGGCGCTGGAGATGACGGAGGCGGCCGAAAAGGCCGGCGTCATCAACATGGTCAACCTCACCTATCGCAACGTCGCGCCGCTGCAGCGCGCCCGCGAGATGGTGCTCGCCGGCGAGCTCGGCACGATCAGACACGTGGAAGCCTCCTATCTCCAGAGCTGGCTGGTGTCGCGCGCCTGGGGTGACTGGCGCACGGAATCGACCTGGCTGTGGCGGCTTTCCACCGGCCACGGTTCGAACGGCGTGCTTGGCGACGTCGGCATCCATATTCTCGATTTCGCCGCCTATGGCGCGGCGACCGACATCGATCACGTCTTTGCCCGGTTGAAGACGTTCAACAAGGCGCCGGGCGGCCAGATCGGCGAATATCTGCTCGATGCCAATGACAGCTTCACCATGTCCGTCGATTTTGCCAACGGTGCGCTCGGCGTCATCCATGCCAGCCGCTGGGCGACAGGGCATCTGAACGAGTTGAAGCTGCGCATTTATGGCGAGAGGGGCAGCCTTGAGGTCATCCATCGTCCCAGCGGTTCCGAGCTGCATGGCTGCCTCGGCGAGGATGTCGAAACCGCCACCTGGACGAAGATCGAGGTTGAACCGGTGGCGACCAACTACCAGCGTTTTGCCGAGGCCGTGGCAAGCGGCATCCAGCCGGACCCGAACTTCCGCCACGCCGCCAACCTGCAGAAGGTGCTCGACCTCGCGATGGTGACCGAACGCGAGCGCCGCGAGCTGAAGGTCTGATCCGCCCGATCAGACAGCACGACCGCCGTCCTTTCCGGGCGGCGGTTTTCGCTTAGAGAAGAAAGGGTCCGGAAGCGGACCCTTTCTTCCTGTTTATTCAATCACCTGCACCACGCGGTGGGTGCGCGGTTCGACAATCACGTGTTGATTGTTGATGACCGTATAGGCATATTTCGGATTGTCAGGTACCGGTGTCACGACGACATCCGCCGGAAGCGGCTTGCCGACGACAATCGGTTCCTGAACGACCACGGAAGCGGTCGGGGCCGGCTGCTGCTGGACATAGGTGACGACCTCGCGCGGCGGCGGATCCACAACGGCACCGGCGACACCGCCGGCCACGCCGCCAATGGCAGCACCCACGGGGCCGCCGACGATTGCGCCGGTGATGGCGCCACCGGCTGCACCGGTCACGGCTCCATCAGCGAGCGCATTGGTTGCAAGTGACGACAGCGCAAGGGCGCTGGAGACAAGTAGGACCTTGTACATTTTGCTTCTCCTCTGCTGGGGTTGCGTTTGGGTAACGACCACGCCAATCCGAGGTTCCAGCAGGAGAGAGTCACGCTTTGGAAGGCCGGTTCACATTATGTGAGGCGGCTGAAGCCTGAGTCGGGAGGCATTATTCCAGCCGCCGGCGGAAGAGCCAGGCGGCGGCGCTGAGCGTAACAGTGGCGATCAGCGCCAGCGGGATCGTCTGGTTCACCACCTCGCTCAGCGGAATATCCTTCAGGAAGACGCCTTTGACGATCACCAGGAAATAGCGCAGCGGATTGATCAGGGTCACCGGCTGCAACCATCCCGGCATGTTCTCGATCGGCGTCGCAAAGCCTGAGAGCAGCATGGCCGGAACCATGAAAAGGAAGGCGCCGAGGATCGCCTGCTGTTGTGTCATCGACAGCGCCGAGATGAAGAGGCCAAGGCCGGCGACCGAGCCGAGATAGAAGATCGCGCTGCCGTAAAGCAGGAAGAGCGAGCCGCGCAGCGGCACCTCGAAGAGGAAGACGGCGGCCAGGATATAGACGGTAATGTGGAAGAGGCCGATCATCATCGGCGGGATCAGTTTGCCGATCAGGATCTCGTGGATGCGCAGCGGCGAGACCATCAACTGGTCGAAGGTGCCGAGTTCGCGCTCGCGGGCGATCGACAGCGCCGTGACGATGAGACCGATCAGCAGCGCGATGCTGGCGATCAGGTTCGGCACCATGAACCATTGATAGGTCAGGTTCGGGTTGAACCAGTTGCGCGGCACTGTCGAGACGATGTCGGCGCCGGCACGTTTGCCGGCCGGCGTCTCGGCGGCAAGCGCCGCCCCGATCTGCGAGAGATAGCCCGCGACGATCTGCGAGGCGTTGGAGCGGCGGCCGTCGAGCACCACCTGCAGGTCGGCCGGCGCTCCCGCCTCAATATTGCGGGAAAAGTCCGGGCCGATCTCAACGGCCGCAATGGCCGTCTGGTTGTCGATCGCCACCCGGACCTCCGCCTGGCTTCCTGCAATCTCGATTTTCCGGAAGGTTGGCGAGCCATCGATGCGCTCGATCAGTTCCTGGCCCCAGTGACCGTTGTCGCGGTTGAGGATCATCACGTCGACATTGTGGACTTCGAGCGTCGCCGCATAGGAGAAGACGAGAAGCTGGACGATCGGCGGGCCGATCAGGATGGCGCGGCCCTTGGGATCACGCAGGACGGCGAGCAGTTCCTTGACGATCAGGGCGTAGAGCCTTGTCCACATCTCAACCGATCCTCTTTCTGGTGCTGCGGGCTGCAAGCACGAACATGATGGCGCCGATCGTCAGCATCACGCCGATCGCCTGCAGAAACATCGGCCAGATATCGCCGGCCAGGAACACCGTCTGCAGGCTGGGGATCAGGTAGCGCGCCGGCACGATGAAGGTGATCCACTGGATCACGGTCGGCATGGAATTGATCTCGAAGAGGAAGCCAGACAGCAGGAAAGCAGGGAGAAAGGCCGAGATCAGCGCCAGCTGCGAGGCAAGGAACTGGTTCTTCGTGGCCGTCGATATCAACAGGCCCTGGCCAAGCGCCGGGATCAGGAAAGCGGCCGACAGCGCATAAAGAGCAGCGACGGAGCCGCGGAACGGCACGCCGAAGAGAAAGACCGCAAGCAGCACGCAGAGCGTCATCGAGGTGAGGCCGAGCAGAAAATAGGGCAGGATCTTGCCGGCGAGCAGTTCGACCGCTGTCACCGGTGTCGCCATCATCGCTTCCATCGTACCCCGCTCCCATTCGCGGGCGACGACGAGCGAGGTCAAAAGCGTGCCGACCAGCGTCATGACGATGGCGATCGAGCCGGGCACGAGGAAATTGCGGCTGGTCAGTTCAGGATTGAACCAGAAGCGCTGTTCGACCGAAATGGCGGGACTGTGGGAGGCGACGTCCGCCTGCCTCTGCCGCTCCCAGTTGGCAACGGTGCCTTGGGCATAGTTCTGCACGAAATTCGCCGTGTTCGGTTCGGAGCCATCGACGATCACCTGGATATCGGGGCGGTTGCCGGCGGTGTAGCGCGTGGTGAAGTCGGCGGGGATGACGACGATGCCGCGCAGCTTGCCGAGCACGAGGTCTTCCTCGAACAGACGCCGGTCGCGGCCGATGGCCACATCGAAATAGCGCGAGGCCTGGAAACTGGCCGAGAGATCCTGCGTCAGCGGCGTCATCTCCTCGGTCACGAGGCCGATGCGGGTGCGGGTGGTATCGAGCGAGACGCCGTAGCCGAAGAGAAAGAGCAGGATCAGCGGCAGCACGAAGGCGATGAGGATGCTGCTCGGATCGCGGATCGCCTGGAAGCTTTCCTTGCGCACGAGGGCCAAGAGACGTCGCATCCGGCCGGAAGAGGTGCTCATGCTGCATCCTCCTTCTCGGATTGCTGCACCAGGGCGATGAAGGCATCCTCCATTGTCGGGTCAGGCAGCTCCTTGGTCGCGACGCGGGCCTTCAATTCATCGGGCGAACCAAGCGCGATCGAGCGGCCGCGATAGATCAGCGAGATGCGGTCGCAATATTCCGCCTCGTCCATGAAATGGGTGGTGACGAGCACGGTAACGCCCTTTTCGACCAGCGCGTTGATATGCGTCCAGAATTCGCGCCGGGTGATCGGATCGACGCCGGAGGTCGGTTCGTCGAGGAAGAGGGCGCGTGGCTCGTGCATGACGGCGCAGGCAAGCGCCAGGCGCTGCTTCAGGCCAAGCGGCAGGTCCTTGGCCGGCTGGCTGATATGGCGGCCGAAATCGAAGATGCCGGCCATCAGGTCAATGCGCTCGCGCCGGTGTCTTCCGCGAAGGCCATAGACGCCGGAGAAGAATTCGAGGTTCTGCATGACGGTCAGATCGCCATAGAGCGAGAATTTCTGCGCCATATAGCCAAGCTGGTTGCGGGCTTCGGCGGCATCGCGACGAAGGTCGAAACCGGCGACGCGGCCTTCGCCACCGGTCGGCTTCAGCAGGCCGCAGAGCATCTTGAAGGTGGTGGATTTGCCGGCGCCGTTCGGGCCGAGCAGGCCGAAGATTTCGCCGCGACGGATATCGAAGCTGATATTGTCGGCAGCGGTGAAATCGCCGAAGCGCTTGGTCAGCCCCTTGGCCTCGATCACCGGCCTGATGTCGTCGCCTTTCGTCGGCCCTTGCGCCTCGGCCAGTCTCGATCGGCCGCCAGGACCACCACCCAGCATGTCGATAAAGGCATCCTCGAAGCGCGGCGGGGCAGGGGTGAGCGTCGCGCCATCGCCGGCCGCGCCGATATCCGGTTTCTTGTCCCTGGCGGCGACGAGGCGGATCGCTTCGCCCTGGATCACGCCGTCGATGACGCCATCGGCCTGCAGAAGCCCGGCGAGCACCTGCCGGCGGCGCCCTGTCATGCCCGAGACGCGGAAAACCCGGTCGCTAACACGGCCGGTCATGTCATCAGGTTTTCCCGAAAACAGCAGCTTTCCCTGGTTCAAGAGCAGCACATGGTCGCAGGCTTCAGCCTCGTCGAGATAGGCGGTCGACCAAAGCACGCCGATGCCTTCCTTCGTCAGGTTCTCGACCATCTTCCAGAGGTCGCGGCGCGAGATCGGATCGACGCCGACGCCCGGCTCGTCGAGCAGCAGCAGGCGCGGCTTCTTCAGAAGCGCGCAGGCAAGACCAAGCTTTTGCTTCATGCCGCCGGAGAGCTTTCCGGCGAGCCTGCCGGTGAAACGCTTGAGGTCGGTAAAAGTGAGCAGTTCGTCGAAGGCGCTTGCGCGTTCGCTTTTCGGCAGGCCCCGCAGATCGGCATAGAGATCGAGGTTTTCCTGCACCGAAAGGTCCTCATAGAGACCGAAGCGCTGCGGCATGTAGCCGATCGCCGCCTGGATGCCGGCGGGGTTCTTGCGCGTGTCGAAGCCGAGAACCTCCATCGTTCCCGTGTCGGGCAGCATCAGGCCGGTCATCAGGCGGATCAGCGTCGTCTTGCCGGCGCCGTCAGGGCCGACGAGACCGGTGATTGCGCCGCTGCCAATCGTGCCGGAGACGGCGTCAAGGGCGGCTGGCGCATCGCCGAAGCGCTTGGTGACACCGTCGATCCGGACGAGCGGCTTGTCGCCCCGGCCGGTCTCGGCGGCGGTCATTGTCCGCCCGCCGTCGGCGTGGGAAAACGCACGGTAACCGGCATGCCCTGGCGCAGATCCGGGCCGGGCTTGTCGATGACGATCCTGAGGCGATAGACGAGGTCTGTCCTCAGTTCCGGCGTTTCCACCGATTTCGGAGTGAATTCGGCAACCGGCGAGATGAAGCCGATCGTGCCTTCATAGGGTTTGTCGGGCGCCGTATCGGAGGTGACCGCAACCTTCATGCCGGGATGGATGCGGCCGAGATCGGGTTCGGCAACATAAGTGCGCACCCAGACGGGTTCCGTCAGCGACAACACGAAGACGGTGTCGGCGGGGGAAACGATAGCGCCGTTCTCCCGCACACGGGAGAGCATGACGCCGTCGTTTGGCGCGCGCAGTTCGGTATCATCAAGCGAGGTGCGGGCCGAAGCGAGCGTTGCCTCCGCCGCCTTCAGCTGGGCGTCGGCAGCGGCGATATCCTCGACGCGGGAGCCTTCCAGCAGTAGTTTCAACGCCTCGTTGGCGGAGTCGGAGCGTGCGGCGGCCATCGCCCTTGCAGCGGTCGCCTGATCAAGGCTCGCCTCGGAAATCGTGCCCTGCGGGCGCAACTGGCGGGCGCGGTCATAGGCGAGGTTGGCATTGCGGAGATCGGCAATACTTTCGTCATAGGCGGCGCGCGCCTGGGCGATCTCGGTCGGCCGCGGACCGGCCTTCAGCTTGTCGAGCGTTGCCTGAAGGGCTGCGACATTGGCTTCGCCCGAGCGGACCGCGAATTCATAGGGTGCTGCATCGAGCTTTGCCAGAACCGTTCCAGTTTTGACGAGGTCGCCTTCGTCGGCATGGAGTTCGGCGAGGCGGCCGCTGACGCGGAAGCCGAGCGAGACCTGGCGGATATCGACATTGCCGTAAAGGACGAATTCGCGGCTGGCCTCAGGCAACCAGCCGAGCTTTTGGGGCAGCGCGTACCACCAGGCGGCGGCACCCGCAGCAACGAGAAGAAGGATGACGAGGGGAAGGACGCGTTTCATGCTGCACTTCCTTTCGGCGGGCCGATGGCATCGACCAGCTCTGCGGCAAGGCCCCGCACGGTTTCCACCTGTTCCGGGCCGACGCCGTCCCATTCCATCTGGGCGAGCACGGCTGCATGGGCGACACGAAAGACGAGGATGCTGCCGAGAAGGGTAAAGGTGCGCAGGCGCACATGTTCCGAGGCGGGATCCTCATGAAGGATGGCGCCGATCAGCCGCCGGCCCATCTCGATCATCGGCCGCATGAGGCCCTGATAGACCCGTGTGAAGGCTTCGGTCGGTTCCATCTGCTCGCGGATCAGGAAGCGCGCCCAGGATTCGGATTCCTTGCCGACGAACAGCGTCACCATGGTCTGCAAAATCTCGGTCAGGAAATGGCGAGCCTCCGCTTCACCGAGCGATTTTCCCGCCGCGTCGAGCGCCAGCAAATGCGCGCCGACGCGCGCCCTCATGTCACCGACATGCGTATTGATCCGCATCATCAGATATTCGGCGGTGGCGATGTAGAGACCTTCCTTGCTGCCGAAATAATAAGGGATTGCCTGCAGGTTGACGCCGGCCGTTTCTGTGAGCTGGCGTGTCGAGGCGCCGTCGAAACCATAGCGGCCGAAGACGTCGAGGGCGGCGGACAGCATCTTCTGGCGCGCGATATCGGCACGGGCGGACGCCGGTGACTGGCTGTCGTGTTCTTTGATCATGACAGTTTTATAACATTGACGACAAAGTAAGTCAATCGATTGATATATTTCGAGAGCAAGTGTTGTCGACCGATGCCTTTGCTGATGCGAAGGTGACATCGCTCATGGCTGGATGCTTTGCCTGATTGGGGATCGAGATGTGCCGTTCAGCGGTTCAGCGTCAATTCGGACCAGGCGGTCTCAGCTGTTCTGCAATGTCCGGAAAGAAGGCAAAGAGGCCCGTGGGAACGGGCCTCTCAGGGTTCTAGGGGTAGGGAAGATGAACCAAGCCTCGGGGTCGGCTGCTAAACAGGTAGCGATACAGTATCGCTAATTTTCACGACACTAATGTGTCTGGCGCCAACCGACTGCGAAACAAAAAGCCCGCCACTTTTTCGTGATTCCTGTGACCATGTTTTGACACAAAACTGCCTTGCTCGTTCCGTATCGCCGGTTCGATGCGTATTCAGATTTATATCATCGCGCTACTGCTCAGCGCCATCATGTGGTCGATCTCGTTCGATGCGGCCCGCGAATCCTATCATGCCGCGCAAAGCGCGGGAGTGATGCCGAACCTTCATATAAACAAGAAGCTGGATCGCATTTTGTAGACTGCGATACAGCGTCCAGGTCATTGCCGATGTTGCATTCCCGGCTCGCGGCCGGGATCTATTTCCTTATGCGTTCCGAGCCCTTCCGGACAGAAAATCAAATTTCGTAAAATTTGACCGATCCGCTTAAAAGCCCTGAAAATACTGATGTGTAGAGTGGTCTCATGAAAGCGACCGAAGCGTGGACAGACGCGTCGATCGTTTGGAGCCGGGCAAACCGAACGCCCGCCGATCCGCAAACGGGGACTTCGACATGCACAGAACTTTTGCCGCCATCGCCTTGAGCCTGACCATCACTGCCGCTGCCGAGCCGGCATTCGCCATCGGCCCAGCCAGCCTTGCCCGCGACCTGATGTACACCTCCGCCATCGGCCATTCGCCCGAGGTTCCGTTGACGACCCGCGCCGGTTTCGTGCGCCCCGGCGTTCCGTTCGTCCTGCGCAGCCCGGCCGAGATCGAAGGCGAGGGTTACCGGCTCAAGACCTATTCGCAGAGCCTGACCGTTGTTGTCGACTACGTGTTTTCGACGGCGGTCGAGGCCGTACAAGCGGTTGCGTTTCTGCGCTGACACCTGACTAGATTCTAGGTCGATCCGGCCTAGAATCATCCTGATCTAGGCGTCGAGTTCGCTGCGTACGTCGAGATACCAGTCGACGAAGGCCTTGACGCCGACATCCAAGGTCGTATCCGGCTTGTATCCGGTCAGCGCGACCAGCAGATCCGGGGCTGCGAAGGTGCGCGGCACGTCACCCTTCTGCATTGCCAGCATCTTGCGAATGGCAGGACGGCCGAGCGCCTTTTCCACCGTTTCGACGAAATCCATCAGGCTGACCGGCTGGCCTCCGCCAATATTGACGACACGGAAGGGCGCCTGGCGCGAGAGCGTTTCGACAGCCGTGTTTTCGAGGCGATTTTCCTCGGACGGGACGACCGCCGATAGCCTGACGATCGCCTCGATGAGATCGTCTATATAGGTGAAGTCACGGCTCATGTTGCCTTCGCCGTAGATCTCGATCGGCTGGCCTTCAAGCATGTTCTTGGTGAATTTGAACAGCGCCATGTCGGGCCGGCCCCATGGGCCATAAACGGTGAAAAAGCGAAAAGCCGTGGTCGGAATCTTGTGAAGATGGGCATAACTGTGCGCCATCAGTTCCATCGATTTCTTCGTCGCCGCATAGATGGTCAGCGGCTCGTCGGCGCGATCGGTCTCGTGAAAGGGGACGGTCGCATTGGCGCCATAGATCGATGATGTCGAGGCCAGCATCAGATGGCGGATTTCGACGCGCCGCGCAATTTCCATGATGTTCCACGAGCCTTCGACATTCGAGCGAAGATAGGCCTCTGGATTTTCCAGGCTGTAGCGCACGCCGGCCTGCGCGGCGAGATGAATCAGGATATCGGGCTTGGCCGCCAGAACCGCCGCTTCCAGCGCTGGCCGGTCCTCAAGCATTGATATGACGGGTCTGAAGGCCGGAAACTGGGAGAGTGCGGCATGGCGCATCTCCTTGAGCTTGACGTTGTAATAGGGAGTGAGTCCATCAAAGCCTGTGACGTCATGCCCTTCCTGCAGCAGGCGCCTGGCCAGATGAAAACCGATAAAGCCGGCAGTCCCTGTAATGAAGTAGCGCATTCCCACCTTTTCTCGGCTCCCTGCCGACGGCAAAGAGCCGATTCCGTATCAAGTGACCCCACTTACAAGATAAAAAGAGGCCGAGTCGATAGGCCTTTGAAAGAGAAGGCCACAGCACTGTCCCTACTGCCGGCCGCCTGTCCGCCGCTGCCTTGCCGGATGAGGACGAGACTATCGATATCGTCTGCCGGTCAGCCGCAACTCTCTGCCGTTATGCTGCGTTGCAACATGATTGCTGGCATGTTATGGCCGGCCGGTCGTCTGCAAGCAGGTCAGGATCGATGAGAGATATAGTTTATTGGATTCTCTGCGCCTTTCTGACCGTTGCCATCGCCATCGTGTCGTTACGCTATGTCACGAACTTCTGGCTTCTGTCCTTCGTCTACAGCTTTCAGGTTCACCTCGGCGTCGTGTTCGTCGCCGCCAGCCTCGTCATTCTGGCCATCAAGAGACAGATTTACGGCTTCATCCTTCTGCTTGCCTCGCTTCTTCTCGTCGCTCACGGCGTCATCATGCTGCGCGAGTTCTCGGAGGGCGACAGAGGCACCGACAGGCCGCCGCTTTTTCGTCTGATGTCGTTCAACATCGCGATCGACAACTGGAAAAACTCGACTGAAATCACCGATATGGTGATCGCGTCGAATGCCGACGTCGTCAATCTGCTCGAAGCCAAGCCGCTGACGTTCCACCTGCAGCAATTGTTCAAGGCCTACCCCTACCATATCGGTTGCGATGCCGGGAAGGATACATGCGATACGCTGGTGCTCTCCAAACGCCCGTTCGTCAGCCGTCAGGTCGCAAGTATGGGTAGTCTTCGAAAAAGCAGGCTTGTTATAGCAAGCGTCGACTTCGGCGGCGAAACTATCAATCTGGTTTCGGCGCACCTGACCAAACCATATTTCGACGATTTCCAGATGGCTGAATTGGAAGATCTCGGCAAAGCGCTTGGCTCGATCGACGGCCCTCTGGTGCTGTCAGGTGATTTCAACTCCTCGGCGATCGCCCCGAGCATCCAGGTTTTCCTGCGCGAGCAAAAGCTGAAAACGATCACGCCAGAACCAGCAACATGGCCGATCGGCGCCGGCGCGCTCGGGATCGCCATCGACCACATATTTGCGCGCGCGCCGCTTCAGCTGACATCGCTGAAACGTCTCGATGATAATCTCGGCTCGAACCATTCGGGCCTGGTCGCCGACTTCGTTCTCGACAAGGACCGCGAAACTTCACCGGCAAAATGATTTTGCCTGGGCACGGAAATCTTGCCGGGGCCACAAATCAGAATCTGGTTCGGCCGCCTTTTTTGTCGATCATCTGAAACCTCTTGCCGTCGGTCTTCACGTTGACGCAATCGGTCTTCTTGCTGGGGAACAGGACGCACACCTGGCCATTGGTTATCTTGTAGCCATTCTTATTGCCGTCGCGATATTCGTAGCCGTTCTTGGCTTCTTTCAGTTCGGACGTACCGGGCAGGTGCTGGCGAATTTCCGACTCGTTTGCGGTTCGCATGCTTGCCATTTCGGCAAACGCCATTCCCGGCACCATGATTGCAAGGAATCCGGCGAGGACGGGCAAGGTACGCATCAGGGGGATATCTCCGGTCATGTCTGTCGGTACATCCATTCTACGAGAACCCCAAGAGGAAATTCAACAGTGAGGAAGGTCGCGCCGGAAAAGGCCCGACCATCGCTCCGGCTGCGATTTACGTTCTTCCAAACTCATCGACGATACGGATGATGTCGTCCTCGCCGAGATAGGAGCCCGTCTGAACCTCGATGAGCTCGAGAAGAATCTTGCCGGGGTTGGCGAGGCGGTGGACTTCGCCGAGCGGGATGTAGACGCTTTCGTTCTCGCGCAGCATCCGCACGTTCTCGCCGACCGTCACCTCAGCCGTTCCCTTGACGACGATCCAGTGTTCGGAACGATGGTGGTGTTTTTGCAGCGAGAGCTTCTTGCCCGGCGTGACGAAGATACGCTTCACCTGGAAGCGGTCGCCGTTGAAGATCGAGGTATAGCCGCCCCAGGGTCGATAGGATGTCGGATGGGTTTCGGTGAATTTCGCGGTAATGGAAGAAGACGCCAGCATCTTGACCAATTGTCCGACATTCTGGCTGTCTTTGAGCGGTCCGACATAGACGGCGTCCTCGCTGGCGATAACGGCGACATCCTCCATGCCCTGGACGGCAAGATGCACACCACGGGTCATGACGAGCGAATTGCGGGTATTGACGACGGTGGTGTTTGCGGCGGCGACATTGCCGTTGTCGTCGCGGGCGCCTGATTTCCAGACAGAATCCCAGCTGCCCATGTCCGACCATTTGAACGGCGAGGGGACGACGGCTGCCTTGGAGGTCTTTTCCATGATCGCATAATCGATGGAGATATCGGGGCTCTTGGCGAAATGGTCGGCGTCGAGACGGGTGAAATCAAGGTCGCGGCTCGCCTTCGAAACGGCCTTGCTGGCCGCCTTCAGCACATCGGGTGCATATTCCTGCAGTTCGGCGATAAGTTCCGTCACCGGGAACATGAAGATGCCCGAGTTCCAGTAGAAGCCGCCGTCGGCGAGCATCTGCTCGGCCTTCTCAAGTGCCGGCTTTTCGACAAAGCGCTTGACCTTGTGCGCACCGTTTTTGAGGGCATCGCCGATCTCGATATAGCCGTAGCCTGTCGCCGGCTCAGTCGGGTTGATGCCGAAAGTGACGAGGCTGCCGTCGGCAGCGGCATCGCGGGCGATGCGGATGCAATCGAAATAGCTCTTGTCGGCGAGAATTTCGTGATCAGAGGCGAGCATCTGGATGATGGTGCCCTTGCCGAACAGCTCGCCAGCGAGCGTTGCAGCGGCGGCCACTGCTGCGGCTGTGTTGCGGGCGACCGGTTCGAGCAGTACGGCAGCGAGCGGGATGGCAAGCTCGCGTGCCTGCTCGGCGACCAGGAAGCGGAATTCCTCATTGGTGACGACGATCGGGGCTTCATAGAGTTCGGGATCGGAAACGCGTTCAAGAGTTTCCTGAAACAACGTCTTGTCGCCGACGAACTGGATGAATTGTTTCGGTGCGGTGGCACGGGAAAGCGGCCAGAGCCGCGTGCCTTTGCCGCCGGCCATGATCACGGGAACGATTTTCTGCGTCATAGGCGGGTTCCTTGAAGTAAACGGCTTGTTGGTCGCATGTTACCGGGCGCCTGCCCAGTCTGTTATTCGATTGAGCCCTGTATTCAGCAGCTCCAGGGCTGCAGCTTCGCTGCCGGCCTCCGTGTAGCAGCGCATTTCCGGGGCATTGCCGGACGGGCGGAAATGAATGATGCCGCCATCTCTCAGCGTCACCCGAAGTCCGTCGATGTCGGATTTCGTCGCTACCTCGCCGATCGGCTGCAGGAAAGCCGAGAGATTTTCGTCCGAAGCACGCAGATGTTCCATCAGTGCGGCACTCGTCTCCAGCGGAAAATTCTCCAGGCGGTCGGCGGCGGCAAAGGGCAGCTGATAGGAGGCGGCAACGGCCGAAAGCGGCTGCTTGCGGATGGCTGCGAGCGACAGGATCGCGAGCATCGGGATAAAACAATCGCGTGTCGGCAAGGCACGCACGTTCCGGCCGTTGATATCAAAGGCGGTTGCGGTCAGCAGCCCGCCATTGGCTTCAAAGCCCATGACATGATCCTTGCCAGCCGCCACGGCCTCTTCCATGCCTGAAATGACGAAGGGTGAGCCGACGCGGGTGCGCCGCACGGCGAAAGAGCCCGCGGCCTCGATGCCGGAATTGGAGGTAACCGGTGTCACCACCGTGCCGGCGTCGAGGAAATTGGCTGCCACAAGGCCGAGAAGGTCACCGCGCAACGGCGTGCCGGTTTCGTCTGCGACCAGCGGACGGTCGCCGTCGCCATCGGTCGAGACGATCGCATCGAACTTGTGCTCGGACACCCAGCGCTTCATCAGCGTGATCGTCTCGTCTGAAACGGCTTCGGTGTCGACGGGAATGAAACTCTCCGAACGTCCAAGAGCGGTGATCTCGGCGCCGTAATGGGCGAGAACATCAACCAGCAGGTCGCGGGCGACGCTGCTGTGCTGGTAGACACCGATCTTCATGTCGGACAGCGCGCCCTGCGGAAGCAGGGCTGCATTGCGTTCGAAAAAGAGCTGCCGGCAGATCGCTTCATGCTCCTCCGTCTCGGCTGGCGCCTGCGCCACCGTTTCACCGGTTCGCTCGATCTCGGCCGCCAATGCGGTGATAGCAGCCTCGTCCGATTTGTCGATCTCACCATCCGGGCGATAAAACTTGATGCCGTTGCGGTCCGCCGGAATATGCGAGCCCGTCACCATCAGGCATGCGGCCTTGCTCTCGAGACCATAGAGGGCAAGGGCGGGTGTGGGGACGGTGCCACAGTCGAAGATCCGGAAGCCGAGGGCGGCAAGCGCACCGGCACAATTTCCCGAGATTTCAGGGCTTGAATCGCGAAAATCGCGGCCGATCAGAATGACGTCGCCGGCCCGCGCCTTGCCGGTCTGCAGCAGATATTTGCCGAACGCGGTGGCGTAGAGGGCAGAGGCGCGTCCCTTGAGGTCGACGGAAAGTCCGCGAAGGCCGCTCGTGCCGAATTTCATGGGAAGACATGGCTCCGATTTCACCATCAAAGTTCTACTCAGGCCGCCTGCCGGCGTAAATACCAAAGCCATCATATAGTTAAATACGGACGACGATGCCTCGGACAGCCGCGCAATCTTCTCTCACCGAATTCTGAGGGTGTAGACCATTGCCGAGCCGGCAGGCATTGCAGCGTAGATCGATTTTGTTAGAACCGTGTGTCCGTTGTTTCGTCATATGCGAAGGATTTTCCTAGATGAGCGATACATCCATCAGTCTCGAGGGGAGCTGGAAGGCCGCGCTGGAGGGGGAGTTTTCGAGCCCCTACATGCAACAGCTCAAATCCTTCCTCGTCACGCAGAAAGAGGTCGGCAAGCGGATTTTCCCCAAGGGCAGCGAATATTTCCGCGCCCTCGATCTGACGCCGATCTCCAACGTCAAGGCCGTCATCCTCGGCCAGGATCCCTATCATGGACTTGGGCAGGCCCATGGGCTGTGTTTCAGTGTCCGGCCGGGCGTGCGCATACCGCCCTCCCTGGTCAATATCTACAAGGAGATGGAGACGGATCTTGGCATAGCGCCGGCACGTCACGGTTTTCTCGAACATTGGGCAAAGCAGGGCGTACTCCTGCTGAACAGCGTGCTGACCGTCGAGGAAGGGCAGGCGGCTGCTCATCAGGGCAAGGGGTGGGAACGCTTCACCGACGCCGTCATCCGCAAGGTCAACGATGAATGCGAATCCGTCGTCTTCATGCTCTGGGGTTCCTATGCCCAACGCAAGGCCGCCTTCGTCGACACGACGCGGCATCTCGTGCTCAGAGCGCCGCATCCCTCGCCACTTTCGGCCCATAACGGGTTTTTCGGCTGTGGGCATTTTTCGAAGGCGAATGCCTTCCTGCAGTCGCGCGGCCGTGCGCCGATCGACTGGCAATTGCCGGCCGATCCCCATGGGGCCTAAGCGGGACGCAATCTTTCAGATTCGCTGCTGCACACTTTTGCGCGACATGCTTTAGTGTGAACACAAGTCGATGTTCGTTCACTAAAAGAAGACAATGCGTTTTGCTCTGCGGGTCTGTTATACGGGCGCTTCAGCGCGCATCTTAGCCTCATCGAAAGCCCGCAACGGCGGGCATGAAAGGGGTTTGACATGCTCGATCAGATCAAGGGTCTGCACCACGTCACGTCGATGGCGCAGGACGCCCGCACCAACAACCAGTTTTTCACCCATGCGCTCGGCCTGCGCCGCGTCAAGAAGACTGTCAATTTCGACGCGCCTGATGTCTATCACCTCTATTATGGTGACGAGACCGGTGCGCCCGGCACGGTCATGACCTATTTCCCGTTCCCGAAGATGGCGCAGGGCCGTCCCGGCACCGGAGAGGTCGGCACGACGGTGTTTTCCGTTCCCAAGGGTTCGCTCGGCTTCTGGAGCGATCGCCTTGCCGCGCTTGGTGTCGGCGGCCTGAAGGCCGAGGAAAGTTTCGGCGAAATGCGGCTGAATTTTTCCGGCCCCGATGGCGATGGCTTCGCCCTCGTCGAGGTCGAGGATGATACCCGCCAGTCCTGGACACATGGCGGCATCAGCGAGGACCATGCCATTCGTGGCTTCCACTCCGTCGCCATGCGGCTGAGGGACGAGGGCGCAACGGCCGAACTCCTGAAGTTCATGGGCTATGAGGTCGCC
Organism: Rhizobium sp. CRRU65; assembly: GCF_048551595.1. Classification (NCBI taxonomy): domain Bacteria; kingdom Pseudomonadati; phylum Pseudomonadota; class Alphaproteobacteria; order Hyphomicrobiales; family Rhizobiaceae; genus Rhizobium; species Rhizobium sp. CRRU65. Next base: position 126,243 of record NZ_JBLYZH010000011.1, read on the forward strand.
GAGGAAAGGGACGGCGTCAGGCGGCTGATCATGCCCTCCGGCAATGGCGCGCATCTCATCGATCTCGAGACCATGCCGAACATTGCCCGCGCGCTTCCCGGCGCCGGCTCCGTCCACCATGTCGCCTTCGCCGTCGAAAACCGCGAGAAGCAGCTCGAAGTGCGCAAGGCACTGATGGACACCGGCTATCAGGTCACGCCGGTGATCGACCGCGATTATTTCTGGGCGATCTATTTCCGCACGCCGGGCGGCGTGCTGTTCGAGGTCGCGACCAATGAACCTGGCTTCGACCGCGACGAGGATACGGCTCATCTCGGCGAAGCCCTGAAACTGCCGCAGCAGCACGCCCATCTTCGCGCGCTGCTCGAGCAGCACCTGCAGCCGCTCGAAGCGTAAGGAGAGGCGATATGACCGAAACCGGATATGTGCACCGGCTGCATGCCGGTGCACCTGATAAACCCATCCTGCTGGTGCTGCACGGCACGGGTGGCGACGAGAACCAGTTTTTCGACTTCGCTCGGCACCTGCTGCCCGAAGCGACGATTCTCTCGCCGCGCGGCGATGTTTCCGAACACGGCGCGGCGCGGTTCTTTCGCCGCACCGGGGAGGGGGTCTACGACATGCCCGACCTTTCCCGGGCGACGGAGAAGATGGCCGCCTACGTCAAGGCATTCGCGGACGAGTACCAGGCTTCCAATATTCTCGGCCTGGGTTTTTCGAATGGCGCAAATATTCTTGCCAATGTCCTGATCGAGAAGGGTATCTTCGATGCCGCGGTTCTGATGCACCCGCTCATTCCGTTTCAACCCGAAGCCCAGTCGCCGCTGGCGGGAAGAAAGGTGCTGATGACGGCCGGGCAGCGAGACCCGATTGCGCCTGTCTCCATGACCGAGGCGCTGTCCGAACATCTGAAAAACCGAGGGGCGGAGGTCAGGACGGTCTGGCATCCCGGCGGTCACGAGATTGCGCCGCTCGAGATCGATGCGGTCCGCGATTTTCTCGGCCTTTATTGACGTGTGCACCGCCGCTCGGCGGGAAAATGATTGCGGGACCGGGAATGCCGGTCCCGCATCTTTGCTGGAACAATGATCCTATCGTCGTGATCGATAGGACATTAGGGGCGAGGAGGATATTTGCCCCTGATTGCCTTCATGTAGAAATTTCCCGGTGATTCCGCCATCGTCAACCCGACGACGACGCCCTTGGGAACGCCTTCATATTCTCGCCTCTGACCGTTGGTCAGATAGACCCGTAGATGCCGGCTGTCTTCGTCGTAGGTGATCGCCTCGATAAGTTTCGAATCAACCGCAGTTTCCACTTTGCACCCCGCAGTTTTGGATCTGAGATTCCTGATCAAGAAATGTCATTCACACTCGCAACGCGCCATCATCATGCTGCGCCGCGGGGGCGTCAAGCATCATCTTCTTTAACGTTTATTTTTTCCTGATGGCTCTCGTTATGGTTGATTTTTGCAGCTTTTCCGAAGGTCTCGCCTGTGGATATCCGATACCCGTGGCTCCTCCATTTGGCGAATATTAGCCGATAACGTCGCGAGAAACGCAATAATCGCCGGTTTAACGTCGGATTAACCATCATATAGCAAACTATAGCGTAATATTAACCGCAGCACCCTCCCAAGTATGAATGATTACATCCGCAAGACCTCGCCGCTGCAACGACCAATATCGGTGTTGCCGAGTCGCAGGCGCTGCGCGCTCAGATGAAGACCACGCAGGAGACTCTTGCGCTTTCAATCGGGAGCCACAAGGATGGACGATCATCCTTGCTTGATGTGCTGGATGCGCAGCGTTCGGCCGCGACCAGTCAGACCAACCTGGCGCAGGCGGTGCAGCAAATGGCGAAGGACTATGTCACTCTGAATGTGGCAATTGGTTCCGGTTACAACTTCGGTGGGCCGCGATCAGGCCAAATTCTTATGAACACTGAGCCTCATGCCGTTGCAGCGATGGATAAGAGATGGATTATTTCCGACAACCCGCCATTCGGTCGGGTCTCATAAATGGGTTCCATGTTTAACTATCTAGGGCCATGGCGACAACAGATACAGATACTGGCTGGCAACCGTAAAAAACGCGCTCGGCTGACGTTTGCCGAAGGCGAATTCGCTGCGGTCTACGCGATGAGCGATGTTCACGGCTGTTATAATGAACTCGTTGAGGCACATCGCCGCATCGAGCAGGATGCCGCGCGCATTCCGGGACCGAAACTCATCGTCATGCTCGGCGATTATGTCGATCGCGGGCCCGATTCGAGCGCGGTGCTGGAGTTCCTGAGCAAGACCTCGCCGCCGGGGTTTCAACGTCTCGTCCTGTGCGGCAATCATGACGCGGAGCTGGTGAAGCTCTATCGCAAACCGGCGAGCATTCTCGAATGGCTCGGCTTTGCCGGAACGGAGACGCTGCACTCATACGGTATCGATATCGAGCATCTGCTGCAGTCGGCGGCTGGAAGCGAAACAATCGCCCGCGTCATTCGCAACATGATACCCGAACGGCATATCCAATTCCTTGAATCATTGCCGATCATGGTGCGGATGGGAAGGGTCGTCTTTGTTCATGCGGGCATCAAGCCGGGCATCGACCTCAAGAAGCAGAAGGACAGTGACCTCATGTGGATCCGTCAGCCCTTCCTGAATGAAGGGCCGCAGCTTCCGGTCCTGGTGATCCATGGGCACACCCCGGCGCGAATCCCGACATTCGGCCCGCAACGCATCGGCATCGACACTGCGGTTTCGGCGACGGGCCGGCTGACCGTGCTGACGATAAAGGGAACGCGGGTCGGAATTCTTTAAGTCGGCGAGCATGGTGTCGTCCGAAACGCTTGCACTTTCGGCATCATGCTCAAAACCAAACGCCGCGGTTTATGCTCCGCGGCGTCAGGACGATCAGATATTCAGCAGGCTATCTCAGGCGCCGGTCACGTCCTGATAAAGGTTGGTGCCGATGCCGGTATAGGTAAAGCCGTGTTTGCGGACCTCGTCGCTGCGGTAGATATTGCGCAGATCGACCAGGATCGGAGCGCGCATCGACTGCTTCAAGCGATTGAAATCGAGCGCGCGGAACTGGTTCCATTCGGTGACGATGACAAGCGCATCCGCACCAGCGGCTGCTTCATAAGGGCCGCTCGCATATTCGATGTTCTCGATCACCTTACGGGCGTTTTCCATGCCCTCGGGATCGTAGCCAACCACTTCGGCTCCGTTGTCCTGCAGGGTCTGGATGACTGCGATCGCCGGGCTGTCGCGCATATCGTCGGTGTTCGGCTTGAAGGTCAGGCCGAGGATCGCGATCTTCTTGCCGCGAATGTCTCCGCCGACGGCCGAAATGACTTTGCGTCCCATTGCCCGCTTGCGGTTGTCATTGATCGAGATCGTCGTCTCGATGAGACGCATCGGCGCGTCGTAATCCTGCGCCGTCTTGGCAAGGGCAAGCGTATCCTTGGGGAAGCACGAACCGCCGTAACCCGGGCCGGCATGCAGGAACTTGGAGCCGATACGGCCGTCGAGACCGATTCCGCGCGAAACGTCCTGGACGTTTGCGTCGACCCGTTCGCAGAGATCGGCGATCTCGTTGATGAAGGTGATCTTCATTGCGAGGAAGGCATTGGCCGCATATTTGATCAGTTCCGAGGTGCGGCGGGTGGTGAAGACCAAGGGGGCCTGGTTGAGATAGAGCGGGCGGTAGACCTCGGTCATGGTTTCGCGCGCCCGGTCGTCGTTCAGCCCGATGACGATACGGTCGGGCCGCTTGAAGTCTTCGATCGCCGCACCTTCACGCAGGAATTCCGGATTGGAAACGACGGCGACATCCGCCGCAGGATTGGTTTCGCGCATGATGCGCTCGACCTCGTCTCCCGTGCCGACCGGCACCGTCGACTTGGTGACGATGACCGTGAAGCCTTCCACATAGGTGGCAATCTCGCGTGCAGCGGCATAGACATAGGAAAGGTCTGCGTGGCCGTCGCCGCGCCGGGACGGCGTGCCGACTGCGATGAACACGACATCGGCGCTGCGGACACTTTCGCCGACATCCGTCGAAAACGACAGTCGGCCGGTGCTGGTATTTTCGGCGACCAATTGTTCCAGACCCGGCTCGTAGATCGGAATGCGGCCTTCGCGAAGGGCTTCGATCTTACTCAGATCCTTGTCGACGCAGATGACGTCGTGGCCGAAATCCGCAAAGCAAACGCCTGAAACGAGGCCGACATAGCCTGATCCAATCATCGTGATGCGCATATTTCCCTCAAATCATTAGAGTAGAACGTCATGCTGCGTCGCAGCATGAGTTCGTCATAGTTAATCTGGACGAAAAGACAATACCGAAGATCGCCTGGTACCCATATCGGAAATCGAACTCCGGGCACCGCAGCTTACCGCGCGCTGCCCCGTCGATAGCCAAAACATAGGTTTGTGTGGGCGATATGACAAGTCGAGCGGCTCGTCAGAGCAGGCTCGACTTCAATCCGGAAACTGGATCAATCAGTCTATGTCGCTGCCTCGGCTGTTATAGCCGATACCAGACGTAGGGGTCTGTTCCCGATTGAATCTTGTCCCAGCGCAGATCGGTATCGCGCCAGTTCTTGATGCTACTTTTCCGGTTGTCGAGGACGAGATCGCCCCTGTCGGTTCTGACGACGAGGACCGCATGTCCTTCACCGGAGGGCGTATATGCCGTCGCGATCCGCAAAGCGCGCGACGACCAGCCCATCGCGATTAGCCGGCTGCGCTTGGTCAACGCGAAATCTTCGCAGTCGCCGCTGCGTACATTTACCTTCCAGACGTCGCCATTCAGTTCGTTGCGGGAGTCGTTCCGGCCGACCATCGTGCGATTGACGGCGGTGTTGACGTCATTCAGTTGCAGCATTTGCTTGTCGGTCATCGCAACGACCGCCAAACCGTTGTTGTCGCGGCATTCGGTCGGGTTCTGGGCGCAGAACAGCACCTGGGCGAAAGGCGGAATGATCTTGCCTTTTTCAGAGATATAACTGACCGCCGAATTACCGGTCAGACCGCGGGCAAAACCTGCGGGACCGGCGGCAAATGCCGAGCACGCATTGCCTGCTGTAAGGGCCAGTGCCAGAAGTGTAACGAATGTTTTCTTCATCTCTTAAATCCCTGTCAGGACAACCGATTGAGATCAGGCTTGCCTTTTTTCTCGGTCAATGGCATGGCGATCTGATGATCTGCCAAGTATTGGGCGCAGAATATCTGTCCCGTTTCTGCTGCTTGGAAGGAGCATAGCCGGGCCTTGTCTCGATTGGCTTAAACCTTTCGCGACAATTTTAAACGATGTGGAATTCTGTTACACTTTAGCACGCAAGTGCTTGATGTTCAACTTATGTTAGTACGAGTAAATTAATCTCTTTGGTTGCAATGGCTTTGGTCGCTGCCTACTCTGGTAAACGAATTCACATGTTCTCCAACCTCATCAATAAGCGGGTCTTGCGAGAGGTTTTGCTTTTTGCCTTCATCGGCCTCGTTATATTGACGCTCATACCGTTCGGGAGCGTTACACCCTTTCCCTTCGCCTTCGCCGCGATCGGGATGTTTGTCCTCGCCATCATTTCGGGATTGCTGTTTAGAGAGCCGAGACAAAGCAGATGGGTTTTCAGTATCGCTTTGTTTCTACTCGTCGTCCTGGCGGGCTGGGCGTTCATCCAAACCACCGAACTGCCCGCCAATTGGTTGGCGAATCCCGCCTGGAATGCTGCGCGTGACCTTGCAGGTGCCCAGTCCGCGGCGATCTCGGTCGAACCGGCCGACACGCTCGCGTCGATCCTCTGGGTCGCGCTGCCTTTCGTCACGTTCCTGACCGGGCTTCTCTTATGCGATACCGATCAGCGCGCGAGGAAAGTGCTCACCGGGCTCGGGCTTACGGCGGGTATCATCGCTGTTTTCGGCCTGATGCAGTTTTTGCTGTTTCCCAAAATTTTGATCGTCGTCGAAAAACACGCCTACCTCGACAGCCTGACTGCGGTCTTCGTCAACCGTAATACTGCTGCGACCTTCCTCGGGCTTGGAACGCTGCTGATGCTGACCTTGGTCAGGGATATTACCCGAGCCTATTCGAAGTATCCGCCCGGCGAGCCGGGCCGAAACGCTCTCCTCTTGAGATCGTGGATCTATATCCTGTTCTTATGCGCATGCTTCACCGCGCTGATGCTGAGCCGCTCGCGCGCCGGGATATTTGCGACCTTTGTTGCCGCTCTCGTCTATTTTCCATGGCTTGTCATTAATTGGAACGGCTCGAGGCGTCATCTGAGACCGGCGCCAAGATGGCGTTCGCTGCTGAAGCTCCTCTCGGCGATTGCTTTCGTCGTACTGTTGCTGACCGTGTTTGCGGGCCAGGCGATTTTGCGTGCGCAAGAGCGGCGACTCGAGGATGACGATCGGTTTTGCATTCTGCCGGGCATATGGCGTGCCGTCTCGGATCATTGGTTGACGGGAACGGGGCTCGGAACCTTCCGGACCGTGTTTTCCGCCTACCGCGATCCGGCTTGCGGTATTTTTGGAGTCTTCGACCGTGCGCATAATTTCTATCTCGAAGGATTTCTGGGCCTCGGAATATTGTTCCCGATTGCGACAGTCCTTGCCTTGTCGGTGCTTGCCAGAGTGTTCTGGCACGGGCTCGCCCAAAGACGGCGTCTCAGGCACTATGTTCTTCTTGGCCTAGCGGCGACCGTTTTGGTCGCCCTTCATGCGGCGGTCGATTTTTCGCTGCAGATACCGGGTTTTGCTGTGTTTTACTCCGCCTTCCTGAGTGCGGTTGTCGCGATATGTCTCGGGCGTAGCAACGGAGAGGCGGACATGGCATATGAGCGGCCGTTAACCACGTAAAGTTTAAATGGATGGATTTTAATAAGATTTTCGGAAAAGATCGATTGTGCAGGTGCGAACGGTTGACTCTGAAACCCAAGAAATTTTATAGCGGGTGCAGCCTTCGGATTGTTGCGACGCAAGAAAAGTCGGGCCGAAGTCGTTTTTCGCTTCCTAAGGGGCTCGGCGTTGCCAGCCTGCCACAGTTAGGGGATTGTTAATCGGCTTTCAGTGTTATTGATCGGGGATTGTCTTGTATTTTGTCAGATCGCGGGGCAGTAGCTTCAAGGGCGTCAACACAGGGTATTCTATGGGTTGTTCTCGTATCGGTAGTACACGCGTCGCCATTGTTGTAGCGCTGACGACTATATTGGCAAGCTGCACGTCGTTACCAAGATCCGGTCCCGATCACAAAGACGTTGATCGAGATGCAGCGGTGAAAGTGACGACGAAGGAACGTCGTGTCGGTATCGACTACGCCCTGGTTGATCTCAGCAAGAACGTTCTGTCGTATTTTACCGCTCCCCAGCCGACCTCGTTCAAAGGGTTTGGTGGTGGCCGAGGCGGGGCGCCCGAAATTCCACTCGGTTACGGCGATGTCGTTTCGGTTGCCATCTTCGAAGCTCAGTCCGGCGGTCTCTTCATTCCGTCCGATGCAGGTAGCCGACCCGGCAATTACATCTCGCTGCCAGAGCAGACCATCGATAGAAACGGAACGATCACAATTCCCTATGCGGGTCGGGTTCCGGCTGCCGGTCGCCTGAAGGAGACCGTAGAGCAGGACGTCGAGGATCGCCTGGCGAGCCGCGCGATCGAACCGCAGGTAGTTATTACGACAACGACAAGCCGCTCCAGTCAGGTTGCCATCCTCGGCGATGTCAACAATCCGCAGCGCGTTGAGATCAGCCCGGCGGGTGAGCGTGTTCTCGATGTCATTTCCGCCGCGGGCGGTTTGACGACCAACAATATCGAAACGAATGTGACGCTGCAGCGCCGCGGCAAGACGGCAACCGTCGCCTACACCACGCTGTTGAAGAACCCGGCCGAAAATATCTATGTCGCACCGGATGATACGATCTCGATCGATCATGAGCGCCGTACCTTTCTTATGCTCGGCGCCGCAGGCACCAGTGGCCGCTTCGATTTCGAAGAGTCTAACCTGACCCTTGGAGAGGCAATCGCCAAGGCGGGCGGCCTGCGCGACGACCGCGCCGATCCGGCTCAGGTCTTGCTCTATCGTCTTGTCCCGAAGAAAACGGTTCAAGCGATGCACGTGGACACGACGAGATTTGCGAGTGAAATGGTTCCAGTGATCATCCGTGCGAACATGCGTGACCCGGCAACCTTGTTTGCTGTTCAGCAGTTCAAGATGGAAGACAAGGATATTATCTATATTTCCAATTCGGACTCTGTTGAACTGGTCAAGTTCCTTGACATCGTGAACTCGGTATCATCCACTGTTTCCGGAGTGACCGACGATGCGAATGATACCCGTAACGCGGTACAGGATCTTGGAAATTGATTGAAATAGGTCGCCGGCATCGGTCTGAATGATCGATGCCGGAGGCTTATAGCGGATTTGATGAAGGAAATTGTGGTTATGGCAAGATCGGCTGTTTATCGTAAGCTTGCATATAGCGGAATTGCCGTCGCGATGTATGTCGGCATGAATTCAAGCGCCTTTGCGGCAGCCTGCCTAGGACCGGCAAATCTGACATCCGTCGATATAAGCGGGTTTACGGCTAGCCCCGCCGTCCTGCTCGACATGTCCGATCCGTTGGTTCTGTCCTCGCGTGTTCGCGCGCTGGTCGGAAGCAGTAATGATGCGCTGTCGCCGGTGATCGAGCAGGCCAAGAAGGCTAACGCCGTACAGATGGCGGCGATCGGCTCCGGTCTCGGGCGGGCTGCAAACAGCTGCCAGGTGACGGATCCGCAATTCAAGCTAGCGATCGAAAAGGCTGTTGCCGACGCGGCGAGCGCTGATCCGAACCTGGCGCCGCTGCTTGCAGCCTTTGCAAAGGTCCTTGCCGAAGGCGGGACCGCGGCGCTCGGTCCGGGTGCAAGTGCCGCCGCCGCATCCGGCATCGGCAATGACGGGCAAGTTGGACAAACCGGGCCTGGAGCGGACGATGGTACGCCGTTCGACGGCGCTGCGACGACTGCGGGTACGCTGAAGGTTTCGAATGCCGGCTCGGATGATTCATCGTCGACTTCAACGACGACGATCGTCAGCACCGGAGCGGGAGGCCAGTCGTCTACCGACCCGACGGAGTCGACGAGTCAGAGTGTCCCGGTCATACAATAGCTGGAATTGCCCTTAGATCTTAGCGCTTGACGCCTTTGTTGGAGATCGAAATTGCTATCGCCAGATAAACTTACGCCGCGTATCGACCCCTCCCGCGATACCGGAAATGATGCTGATTTCATCGATTTCGACAAGCTCATCGCAATCGCCCGCCGACAGTGGCGGATGGTTGCGGCGTGCGGTTTCGCCTTTGCCATTCTCGGCATTGTGTATGTCTTGACTTCGGTGCCTGTCTACACCGCCGACACCAGCGTGCTGATCGACCGCAGCGATAGTCAGGTGATCAACCAGCTGGCGGCGTTCGGCCAGATGGACGATGACGAAGGTACTGTCCTCAGTCAGGTCGAGCTGTTGAAGTCCGACACCATCGCCTATGCTGTTGTCGACAAGCTGAAACTCGTCGACAATCCGGAGTTCATGGGACCGAAAAGCTCGCTTTTTTCTGTTTCAACGTTGAAATCCTTTATGAATTTTCGGTCGTGGTTTGCCGATGACGCAGCCGTCGCACCTGATCCGGAAATGAGGCGGCGAGGCGCTGCCGAGACTGTCGCAGGCAATATCGATGTCGAACGCGTCGGCCGCTCCTACGTCCTCGATGTCAGTTATACAGCGCAGTCGCCGGACCTAGCGCGTGATATCGCGGCTGGGATCGCCGACGTCTATCTGGTCGACAAGCTCAATTCGAAATACGAGGCGACGCGCCGGGCCGGCCAATGGCTGCAGGAGCGCATCGAAGAACTCCGGCAGCAGGCGCTGGACACCGACCTTGCGGTTCAGAAATTCCGCGGCGAGCATGGGCTTGTCGAGGCCGGATCCGGTACGCTGATCAGCGAGCAGCAGCTTTCCGAGATCAATACGCAATTGATCAATGCGCAGGCCGAGACGGCAAAGGCCGAGGCACGGTATGCGCGCGTCAAGTCGATCATCGACGCCAAGCAGACCGATGCGATCGTCACGGATGTGCTCGACAGCTCCATTTCCAACGACCTGCGCAAGAAATATCTGGAGGCTTCCAAGCTTGAGACCGAAATTGAGGCGCGGCTCGGTCCCGATCACGTCCAGGCGGTTCGGCTTCGTGCGGAAATGGAAGAATATAAAAGGCTCATGTTCGATGAGTTGAACCGCATCGCCGAGAGCTACCAAAGCGAGCTGCAGGTCGCGAAATCGCGGGAAAACTCTTTGCGCGACAGTGTTACACAGGCGACGGGCGTAGCCGCAACGGCTGGCGAAACGCAGGTACAGCTTCGCGAGCTCGAGCGCACGCGCGATACCTACAAGAATCTCTATCAGAGCTTCTTGACGCGCTACCAGGAAGCAATTCAGCAGCAGAGCTTTCCGATTACCGCTGCGCGAATCATCACGACGGCGGAGACGCCGACGAAGCCGAGCGCTCCGAAGAGAGCTCTCGTTGTTGCTTTCGCGATGTTCGTAGGATGTGCATTTGGCAGTGGTATAGCGGCCTTCCGCGAATTCCGAGATCGGTTCTTCCGCACCGGCGATGATGTCCGGGACGTGCTTGATGTCGAGTCTCTCGGGGTCATGCCGCTGATTGAAAATAACGTCGACGATCCGACGCTCGTTGATCCCAGCAATCCGCGAAGCATCGCCAGGGGCGGAAAGACGACGACCTATGTCGAGGAGCATCCACTCTCGGCATTTGCCGAGACGCTTCGAAGCGCCAAGATTGCGATCGACCTCAGTGCTGCCGATCAGCGCTGCAAGGTCATCGGCGTCGTGTCGAGCTTGCCTGGCGAGGGGAAGTCGACGACATCCATCAATTTCGCCAAGCTCCTGGCAATGCAGGGTGCGCGTTGCCTGCTTATCGATGGCGATATGCGCAATCCCGGTGCCACCCGGGCGATCGGCCGCCATGCCGAGGCAGGCTTGCTCGAGGCGATCGTCGACAGCCGTCCGCTCAAGGACCTGATCCTTCTCGATCCCAAGACAAAGCTGGCATTTTTGCCGACGGTGGCAAGGTATCGTGTTCCGCATTCGTCGGAACTGCTTGCCTCACGCGGCATGGATCAGCTTCTTGAAACGGCGCGTCAAAGCTTCGACTATATTATCGTCGACCTACCGCCCTTGGCGCCGGTCGTGGATGCGCGCGCTATCAATTCGAAACTCGATGCGGTGGTTTTCGTTATCGAGTGGGGAAAGACATCGCGCAAGGTCGTGCAGTCGACCCTGCTGTCCGAGCCGGAACTCTATGCGAAGTGCGTCGGTACTATCTTGACCAAGGTCGACCCGTCGCAGATGAAACTCTACCGGACATTCGGTTCGAGCGAATACTATTATAAGCGTTATTCGCGATACTATACCGAAAGCTGATGTTCCGCAGTCAGTCCGTTTCGATTACCAGGATCGCCTTCGTTATCGTCAGCGTCGTCTTGGTGGTGCTGGCCGGTCGAGAGCTCTACGCTTCGATAAGAACGGCCAGCATCTCGATCGTCGCCGAAAGGATCGAGCGTGGCGAGACCGTTGCGGATGATGTCGTGACCAAATATGCGTCGCGCAGTGTCGACGTCGTTGACGGACACTATTGCCGATCCGACATCGTGGCTGCTGGCGTAACCCTCGTTCTGGCGCAACTCGATCGGCAGAATGTCAATGTCAATTACGACGGCTGGGCCGCTGCGGCCTCGAGTGCGCGCCAATATCTGCGGCATGCGCTTTCGTGTATGCCGACGAACAGCAATTTTTGGCTTCGTCTTGCGGCGGTGCAGTCGACAATTGCGGAAGAGCCGGCCTCGATCGCGGGAATGATGAAGCGTTCGGTTGCGCTTGCGCCGTACGACCAGGTGATGATCCTGACGCGATTTTATTTCTGGAACGATTTCACCAATGCAACACTCGCCGCGGCAGCGCGCGCGCTCGATAGCGATCTCGTGACCATGCTGAAACGGGGCGATCGTTGCAGGGTCAATGCCACGATAAGAGAGATCAGCCCACAGCTTCGCCCGATCTTCGATCGAAGCTGGACGAGCGTTGGAGAGGCCGCGACGGCGCGGTTCCGACAGCGCTGCAGCACGTAAATCATCGAGACAGGTTTTTAAAGACTGTTCCGAGTTCGTTGCCAACAGGCTGAGCACCCATGGCTCTTTCTCTTGACGCGACTCAACTTGCACAAAACAACGCCCGCCGTCTTCGCGGCGGGCGTTGTTTTTGATTGGCTATTGACGATCAGACTTCTGCGTCCGCGCCATTGATGTTGAGCGTCAGAACACCGGCGTCGGTGTGGCCTTCGCCGTCGGAGATTTTGTAGAACTGGATGGTTTCCGTGACGTGATCGCCCGGAGCAACATCTACTGCCAGATCATAGGTGAATGATCCATCCGCTTTTACATGGAACGTGCCATAGGTGCCGGCGACGTCGGTCGTTGCGCTCGGGTCGCCGTTTACGGTCGTGGTGCCGAACTGACGGAGGAAGAGATGACCATTGTCGCCGGCAATGTCGTTGTCCAGAGCGTTGCCGCCGATGGCGTCGCCTTCGGTGAAGCTGTAGTGGTCGTCGACCGCGATCGGCTTTACCTGGGTTACGCCCTGAATGTTCAGGGTGAACAGGCCGACATCGGTATGACCGCTGCCGTCGGAGATCTTGTACGCGACCTTCTCCTGGAGCAACTCACCATTGGTGAAGTTGACCTTGGCAGCATCGCTTAGCACATAGGTGTAGCTGCCATCGGGCTTAACGAAGAAGGTGCCGTAGTCGCCCTGGATCTCGGTGACCTGGCTGTTGCCGCTCTTGGCGCCTACGCTCGCGCCGTCGAAGGCGCGCAGGAACAAGTGTCCGTTATCGGATGAATCGTTGGAAAGCAGATTTCCTGAAATGGCGTCGGTTTCCAGGAATGTTGCACTATCGTCGGTTGCGTGAACAGCCATCAGTTCTCTCCTTGAATTATTCTTTGCTAAGTCAATTCTGACCTTTAGCGAGCTGGTCGATTAAGGATATCTTAATACAGAGAGTCAAGGGTGCAGTTAACAGCAAGTGAACATATTCGGGTGTATAGTACAATAATGACACACCTGTAACACGCATGAGGCGATGAAACGCGTGGTAATTATTGCGTTAATAATAAGTGAAAGTGCCAAATGGCAGATGCGGACCTCTGTTTCTTCAGAGGAGAAGAATGTTTATTCAGGGGCAATTTATAAGAATACGTTGCGGTTCTGATGCGCAGATGAGATGTTGATATAATCACTATGGGTTACAGCGTGAAAACTCAATCTTGCTTCGGCTCCCGCACCGGCGCCTGCTTTTCGACGAAGTAACTGGTGCCATGATTTTGTAACATTTGTTTATCAAGTAATGCTTCTCTCGATGCGCAATTGGCGTAAACTAATACGCGATGCGTGGAGAGTAATTTTATTTACACTAGAGATATTTGGTAACATCGCACCTAACTGTGCGACGCAATTTTATTGCAATGCAAAATAATCAAGAAATGAAGATGTTTTGTGGTCAGCTTAAGAATTATCGCGAGATAGAACGCATTTTAGTGTTCCATTTTAGCAGGCAGAGAGAGGTCCGCGGTTAAAAGATTTTCCAGTATCTTTGGGAGATCACGGCGTGACCGTCTACTATGTAAATTCGGCAACAGGATCCAATCAGAACAGTGGAGTGAGCGAGCAGTCGGCTTTCGCGACGCTTTCCGCTGTCGAATCCCTGAGGCTAAAGCCGGGAGACAGCGTGCTGCTTGCCGCCGGAAGCGTGTTTAACGAGCAATTCGACCTGAAATACTCCGGCACTGTCAGTTCTCCGATTACAATTGGCAGTTACGGCGTTGGCGATGCGCCGGTTATTCACAGCAGCAATGACGGTATCCACGGCTCGAAGGCTTCAAACATCATCGTGGAGAACATCAAGATTGCTGATACCGGGGGTGCGGCGATATATGCGGGAAATGTCTCCAACTGGACCGTCCGCAACGTCGAGGTCGAAAATACCGGACTTGCCGGCAAGCCCGGTTCCGTCAATTTCCAGAGCAGCCAGAACATTACCATCGAGAACAGCAAGATTTCCGGGGTAAATGGAGACGGCATCTGGATGGATAAAGTGATTGGCGTTACCATCGTTAATAATCTGGTCATCAACAGCCAGGGCGCTGCGGCAGACGCCGTTCAGTTGAACGACAGCAGCAATATCCTGATCAAGGGTAACCACCTAGAGCAGACGGAGACCAATAGCGCAAAGGGCGTCCTGGTGCTTGTTCGGGCTGTGGATGCAGCGGTCGAGGACAACACCGTGATCGGCGGCGGTTTCGGGATAGGTGCCAACGCGGGCACGAATATCGCCATCCACGACAACGACATCTCGGGATACGGCGGCTATAGTTGGTCCTACGGTATCGGCCTTGGCGATCAGGGCAATGCGACAAATTACGATATCAGTGGAAACTATATTCATGACGGCGTCTGGGGCGTGTCGATCAGCGCTGCAGGTTACCCAAGTTATACACGCACCGATATCGATATTTATGGTAATGTCTTTGACGACCTGTCGTCCTCGGCGCTGAAGGTCGACAGGCCTGCATCCGGCTCTTTCTATGATAATATCATCGACAGCGCGGTGTCGACGCTGACGATGCCGGTCGCAATTGTCCTCCAGAGCACCTTCTCGATCAACGACAATAAGACGCTGGAGCAAGCGCAGGCCGAAGTCGACGCTGCGACTGGCAACACCCAGTCCAACAATGAGCAGACGCCTACCACGCCGGTTGTGGAGCCGTATGTCGAACCGTCAACACCGACGCAGACAAGCACTCCGGCGCCCGCGGCCGAAGCGCAGGTTCCGACCGCACCCACCGTCGCCGTTCCCAGGATTGTCGCAGCCCATGACAGCCTGAAAATCTCCACGGACACGGGCAGCGCCTATCATGGCAACCTTCTCGAAAACGATAGCGCAATCAATGGAACCGTGCTGCTTCGTCGCTTCGGTGACAGTGCAGTGGATAAGCATGGCCTGACGCTGACCGGGAAATACGGCGTCATCCACGTGGAGAGCGATGGTGATTACACCTATACCGTCGATGCGGTAAAAATCGCCGGTCTCAGCGGAAAGGTCAGTGAATCCTTCCAATACAAGATTTCTGACGGCGCTTCTCACATCGATACCGACTCGCTCGGCGTGTATATCAATGTGGACGCGTTCCATAGCAGCCAAGCGTCGCACCTGCTGGTTTGAATCACGCCAAATTTAGAGAGCGCCGGCCCCGCTGTTCAACACTTGAAAGCTTGATGATGAAGGGGTGTCGGCGGTCGAAGGCCGGGGAGATGCGGATAAAAAAATATTTCCGCCGTTCATAGGAAAAATGAACTATAGATTGAATTTATAGTTAATGCCTCAGTAAACGTCGCCCATATGCGCGCGACGCGTTCATTCCTCTGCGCCGTTGTTGGGCAATTTGCGATTTTCACTTGCTTAGGTTGGTATATTTAGCGTAGCGTCAAGTCAGAATCCCTGAAACCGCTCGTTATAAATTGGAATTTTTGGTCACTTTTTGGTTGGATTCATGTAATAGGTCGTGGGCTTGCAAGCGGGTCCGGCGCCGTGTCGGGGTCCAAGGCAGTCGTGTCATTGATCGGGCTTGATGGACCCGGAGCTAGAGTGTGCGCGGGCATATTTGCTTTCGTGCGATGCGGTAAGAGAGGGATTACTTCGTGTTTCAGAGTTCAGCAGCTGATGTCAGCGAGCCATCCAAAGCATTGAGGAAATGCAAGGGGGGACTTGTCTTCATTGGAATAGCAAGCGCGCTTATCAATATCCTCTATCTTACAAGTTCATTTTTTATGCTTGAGGTGTATGACCGGGTCATCCCCAGCAAAAGCATACCCTCGCTGGCGGTCCTGGCAATACTTGCATTAATGCTTTACGTCTTCCAAGGAGCGTTCGAGGTTCTGCGAAGCAGGATGCTCGTGCGTGTTGCCGGCGCGCTTGACGAGATGGTAAACGGACGTGTGTTCCGGGCGCTGATCAAGGCTCCGTTGAAGGTCAAGATCGGCGGCGACGGGCTTCAGCCGCTGCGCGACTTCGACCAGATCAGAACCTTCCTGTCCGGCATGGGCCCGACGGCGATGTTCGATCTGCCCTGGTTGCCGTTTTATATCGTGATCTGCTTCCTCTTTCATCCGGCGATCGGATATATCGCGATCGGTGGATCGCTGGTTCTCGCCATTCTGACGTTCCTGACCAATCAGGGAACGCGTACGCTCTCAAAAAAGCAGTCTGACTCCGCCAATATGCGAAATGCCTTTGCGCAGACCTCGATCCGCAATTCCGAGGTCATTCACGCCATGGGCATGGCGGGTACGATGGCCGAGATCTGGGACCGCAAGAACAGTGAATACCGGACGATCACCCGGCAGGCATCGGATGTCGGCAATGGGTATGCCACCTTGTCGAAGATTTTCCGTATTGCTTTGCAATCGGGAACGCTCGCGACCGGCGCAATTCTGGTCATCCAAGGACAGGCTTCTTCGGGAATTATCATCGCCGGCTCGATATTGACCTCTCGCGCCCTGGCGCCTGTCGAAGCGGCGATCGGAAATTGGCGTGGTTTCGTTTCTGCCCAGCAGAGTTGGGCGCGGCTTTCGAGCCTGCTGAAAACCATTCCTGAGATTCCAGCCCCCCTTGCGCTCGCGGCTCCCACCAAGCAAGTCACCGTCGAGGGCTTGGCAAGCGGACCGCCAGCGGGCCAGCGCCTGGTCATCTCCGATGTCAGCTTCGGCTTACGGGCAGGGAGCGCGCTTGGGGTCATTGGTTACAGTGCCTCGGGTAAGTCGTCGCTGGCGCGGGCGATGATGGGCATCTGGCCGACAGTCAGAGGATCCATTCGCCTCGATGGCGCGGCACTCGACCAGTGGGACGGTGACGCACTTGGCCGGCATATTGGTTATCTCCCGCAGGATGTGGAGCTTTTCTCGGGGACCGTCGCGCAGAATATCTGCCGTTTCGCGAAGGAAATGTCGCCAGAGACGGTGGTTGCCGCAGCGAGGGCGGCGCGTGTTCACGATCTCATTCTTCGTCTGCCGAACGGTTATGAAACCGAAATCGGCGAAGGTGGTGCCGCGCTTTCAGCCGGCCAGAGGCAGCGTATCGCGCTTGCAAGAGCGCTTTACGGCGAACCATTCCTCGTCGTGCTCGACGAACCGAACTCCAATCTCGACGAGGAAGGCGAGCGGGCGCTGAGTGCCGCGATCATGAGCGTGCGTGCACGCGGCGGCATTGTCGTTGTCATCGCACATCGGTCCGGCGTTCTGGCGGTCTGCGACTTCGTGCTGATGATGCAGGATGGCCGCATGATCGCGTTCGGTCCCAAAGAGGAAGTTCTCGCAAGGGTCAGCCGGCCGGAAGCGGCGCGCACGCCGATTGCCGAGCGCGTGGCTCAGCTTAAAGTCGTGGTCGACGGCATGAATGCGGCCGAATAGGCCAGAGGGAAGATTGTGAATAAAGTTATCAGTGAATCGAAACGCTCCCTCAATCGGCATGTTGCCGTTGTCGGTGTGTTGTCGATAGCCCTCGTTTGCGGCATTGGCGGTTGGGCGGCGACGACAGAGCTTTCGAGCGCAGTCATCGGCGAGGGCGTGATCGTCGTCGACGGTGATGTCAAGAAGGTCCAGCACCTGACAGGCGGTATCGTGTCGGAATTGCTAGTCTCCGAAAACGACCATGTGACGGCAGGGCAGGTGCTGATACGGCTCGATGGGACGACGACAAGAGCGAACCTCTCGATTGTCGAAAGCACGCTCGCTCAGCTTTATGCACGCCGCGCCCGTCTGAAGGCGGAACGAATCGGCGCCGATTCGTTCGAGGTCGAGGAAAACATCAGCGATCTGACTTCCAGCACCTCCGCGGCGAAGCTTCTCGATGGCGAGCAGAAGTTGTTCGACAGTCGCAGGACGGCGCTTATCGGAATGAAGAGCCAGTTGGCATCGCGCAAGGACCAACTGGGCGAGCAGGTAAAGGGGTTGGTCGTTCAGATCAATGCCACCAACGATGCCTTGGGCTTGATCGAACAGGAGCTCGAGGGCATTGATACGCTCTACAAGAAGGGGCTCGTCACGCTTCAGCGTTTGAATACGCTCAAGCGCGCCCGCGCCGATCTCCAGGGCAATAGCGGCCAGGAAATCGCAGCTAAGGCGGAGGCCGAAGGTAAGGCAATCGAGATCGATCGCCAATCGATCCAGCTGGATGAGGATCGTCGTTCGGAGATCGCAAAGGACCTGACCGACGTCGAGGCGCAGATCGCCGAATATGAAGAGCGCCGCGGAACGGCGCTCGATCAGCTGCACCGTCTCGACATTACCGCACCGTTGACGGGGCGAGTTCACGAACTTTCGGTTCACACCGTCAATGGTGTCATTGATCCCGGTCAGACGTTGATGCTCGTCGTTCCCGAAAATAACGAACTTATGGTCGAGGCGAAAGTCGCCACCCGCGATATTGACCAGGTTCACGTCGGCCAGTCCGTCGATGTGCGTTTCAGCGCTTTCGATCAACGCACGACGCCTGATGTGAGCGGTGAGATTACCTCGATCGCGCCCGATATCGTCAAGGATGAGCGCACAGGCATCAGTTACTATCCGCTGCGCGTCAAGCCGAAGGCTGAAAGCATTGCCAGGATGAAGACGATAAAGCTCTATCCGGGCATGCCGGCCGAGGTCTTTATCAAGATCGGCGACCGGACCGTAATATCCTATCTGACGAAGCCGCTGACCGATCAGATGCAGCACGTATTTCGCCAGGAGTGATTGGCGGCTGTTTCACGTCGTTAATATCCTCGGCGTCCCAAAGCAGCCATCCGCCAAGGTGAGGTTGGATAGTTTCGCCTTGCTCGAAGGGGCATGATCGGCCATTTCACGAAATTGTCACAAGCCTGCTGCAAGGTCTCCCCATGATGTGTTTGCTGCCTTGGCGAGCCGGGCCGACTGCGAGGCGACCGGTTTATGGATTGGTTCTGTTTCTGGCGTGTCTGGTGATGTTTTCAGCGGTCAAAAGCGGCCATGCCGATAGTCCACAACCGCTGAAAATAGTGGCTTTCGGAACATCCTTGACGGCCCGCGGGGGATGGCAGTCCGCTCTCGAGACAGGGCTTTCAGCCTGCCTGCAAAGGCCCGTGAAAGTCGAGAGCGTTGCAAAGAGCGGCGAGACGTCACTATGGGCCCTTGCCCAAGTTGATCGCGTCATTGCCACGCAGCCGGATATCATCCTGATTGAACTCTATGCCAACGATGCGACATTGCATCGGTTCGTGTCGCTTGCGCAAAGCCGAAAGAATATCGGCGATATCCTCGACCAGCTCCGGCAGCGCCTGCCGCAAGCGCGGATCATTGTCATGGCCATGAATCCATTTTCAGGATTGCGTGGGCTGATCCGTCCCTTTGTCGACACTTATGTCTCAGCCCATCAGGCAGAGGCGGAAAAACGTGGTCTGGAGTTTATCGACCACCGGCCCAACTGGGAGCGTCTGACGCCGGATGATCTGGCCACGGCGATTCCTGATGGCGGGCATCCTCAGCCCGACATGGCCTCCAAAATCATCGCGCCTGAACTCATCAAACGTATCGCCGGCAAAAATTGCGGAGAATGAAAATATTCGCTCGTCAGCGTCAAAGTCTGTGACGGCTCTTGGGGGTCAGACTGTCGTAATATAGTTTTTCAGGTAGGTGACCAGTGAAGCCCGACCGGCTTCCGACGAATCTTCGTGAGATGGGCTATCCAGCTCTTCGAGCAGATAGTTTCGGAGATCGTCATCGGTGTTTGCGACATAGATGCCCGGCCGGCCCACGAGCTGGCTCACCGTGGCGAGCTGATGATCGTTTCGGTGTTCGCCGAGAGCCGCCTGGCGAGGAACGAGAATGATCGGCTTCCCAAAACGCTTGGCCGTAAGCACAGTGCCAATTCCCGCATGAGAGACGATGACACTTGCATCGCGAAAGACGTTATCAAAGTCTTTGGGCTCGATATTCTTGATCCATTTCATATTCTGTGGCGTGTAGGTGCCCTTGCCGATCTGCGCCAGAACCGGTTTCGACAGTTCGTTTGCGAACGTGTCGACAGCCTTGACGAGGCGATCAAACGGCAGCTGCGTTCCAACGGTGACAAGGATCAAAGGACAGCTCCTGCGTAATGGGGGCCATCCGGCCTCGACAGATGTTGCCATTGCGTGAGCCAGAGCGTCGCAATATGGCCGGCCAATTTACCCGATAGGGACAGCTTCTCGACATTGGCGACGCTATCGATCCAGATCGTCCGCTTGCCCGTCAATTTGCCGGCCAGCAGGCAAAAAAGGCCGGGTGCGGCACCGGTCGAGATGATGACGTCGGGCCTCTGCTTGATGACGATGGAGAAGGCGGTGAAAAAGCACCGGATCGACATGGTAATCGAGTCGCGGCTGCAATCGGGAAGGACTAGTCCGCCCCGAATGTCGTATTTTGCAAGCAGTCCGGGGATGGTCGTTGCGAAGACGATATCGCAGCCCTCGAATGCGCCGCGCATGGCCATCAGCTGTTCCCAGTGACCGCCTCCCGACGAGGCAGCGAGAACCTTCAATTTTTTCTCAGTCATAGACAGGCATCTCCTATATTTGACCGATGGATAAGAGCGAAAGCCGTTCTGTTCGAACAGCGATTGTGTCACGATAGTTCAATAGAAGTGTACCATTTTTGGCCCGGTTGATTGAAGCCTTGAAGTTCATGGACAGCCAATCACTTGTGATGTTTCAGCTGGAAGATAATAAGGGTCAGAACTCTTCCAAGGGCGCGTGCGCAAACAATATCAGAGAGCGGCATTGGGCTTGTATTCCTGGTATGCATGTCCGAGAATCCCATTAACCATGCCCGCGCCGCGTAAAACGTGGGTGAGGGCTCGCATGCCCCAATAGGGTGAAATCAAGATCGAGGGTAGCATGAAGAGCCCAAGCATAACTCTCGAGGCGCCATAGGCGCCGCGATAGATCCGGCGCTTGAGGTTGCCATGCAGGACCTCGCTGACTGCGAAGGTATTGCCGAGCCGGTATTGTCTTTGCAATACCCATTTCCAGGTCATCCGGCTAGCCGGAACGATATCATGGACAAGCGCCTTGTCAGCCCAGAAGACCTGCATGCCACGGCGGATGGCTTGGTTGAAGAAAAGGTAATCCGTGCCCCCGGTGAAGCGCATCTTCTCTTCAAAACGCAGATTCCATGAGCGGATCAGAGGATAGTCGAACATGACGTTGTTCGATGCCGCATAAGAAATGGATTGACCGTCCTTGTTCTTCTTGCGCTCGAACACCCGTGCCTTGATGAAATATTCCGGCGGGTTTTCGGGATAGACCGGTTGGACTGGGCCATAGACGCAATCGGCGCGGGTTTTCTCCCGTGTCTCCAGCATCGCATCCAGCCAGCCGTCGACCGGCCATTCGTCATCGTCGAGAAAGCAGAAGAGGTCGGTGCCTGGAGGTGCCGAATCCAGTGCGCGATTGCGTGCAAAGGGTATGCCCTGGTTTTGTTCGATGACGTAGATCAGGTCGTAGGCACCTGTCTGGCCAAAGCTCTCTACCGTAGCTCTTGCGCTGCCGGCCGCATCATTATCCACGATCACCATGGTGAGATCATAGGGGCGGGCCGGGTGCCTGACCTGGCGCGTCATGACGTCAAGCAACTTGGCGATCCCGTCGAGGCGCCGATAGGTCAGCACACCGACGGCGATCTTCAACGGTACGGCGCTTGCTTCCGTGCCCACGGATGAATGCGGAAAAGTCTCCTGCTGATTCATGACTGTCCTTTCCGCAGCATATTTCCCAAACGCTTACGCGCCGCCATCAAGGCCACTTCGGTCGCGGCAGCATCGCCGAACGGACCGCCGGCCACCGTATTGCGAGCTTCGCCCCGCAGCTTCAGCAACGATGTCGTTTCGGCAATTCCGCCGGCCACCAGGCTCTTGCCGAGTGCCTGCAGCCCCTCATAGCGGCGTGCCAGTTCCAGCCCAGTCGCGATCATGATCCGCGGGCGCAGTGTCTTTGCCCTGCTTGTGCCGGTGTAGCGGTTCGACTCATGAATGCGCTGAAACGTCAGCGGTGTTTCGACGATCGCGCCGCGGCCGAGAAAGGCAGCGGCAAACTTGATATAATTGTCGCTGAGCACGACGTCTGTCGCGACGGACATCGGCAGTATCTGGGACAGCAGATTGCGGCGGAAGCTCAGGCCCGATGTCGGAACCGGAAGCGAGGGAAAGCCACCCCTGCGAAGCGTGTCCCGCTTGTCGAACTGTGTCACTTGCAGCTCTGCAGGAGGCTGGTCGCTTTCCTCGGTCGTCACCCGGTCGAAGCACCAGTCGATCTCGTTGCGATCGTAGATCTCGGCGATACGAGCGAGCTTGCCCGGCAAAAATGCATCATCGGCATCGAGGAGAAAGAGGATATCGCCGCTTGCGGCCGCAAAACCCGCATTGAAGCTCGAGGCCTGGCCACCATTTTCCTTCAATACCGTCAGGATCTGTTCCCCGTAGGAGGCAAGGATCTCACGGGAATCGTCCGTCGATCCGTCGTCGACCACCACCACTTCGAAGTCGGGATAGGCCTGCGACAAAACGCTGTCGATGCATGGACGCAAAAAGCGACCATAATTGAAATTGTTGACGAGCACCGAGAGTTTCAAATTACTGCCTCCTGGGCCAATCGATCACCGCGCGAGCGTCTGGGGCGCATATCGGCGAATTCCAGCACGATATCCACGCATGTAGTAATATTTCCAGATAGCCCAGAAACGCTTCTTCGATTGCGGCAAGAGATAGAGCATGGCTGCCCGAAATGCCCACTGCGCGCTTTCGATCCAGATCGGTAGCGGAACTCCGCTCAGCCTCACCCCTGCAGGCACCTCGTCGGGAAAAAGCGCCGGCATGCCATAGCCAAGCCGTTCGCCTCGTTTCTGCACCCAATCCTCGGTGACACTTGATGCCGGTATCCAGTGATGAACCACGGCCTCTGCGCATCGATAGGATTTGGCGCCATTTGCGGCCAGACGAATGATGATTTCCGCATCTTCGCCCATGGCAAATATCTTTCCTGGAAGAGGGCCGATATCTTCCCGGTAGCGGACGCTTGTTCCGAGCAACTCTCGCCGAATGATCGTGTTGGGACCCCAGACTTTCGTCGGGTCACACGGTCCGCTTTGCGTTTCATCGACGATCGCAAACGTGGATCCCATGGGAATCCAATCGATAAAGCGGCCCTTCGGCTCCTTTTCCCAATCGGGGACGATTCTGCCTCCGAACACACCATAACCCGGATGGGCGATGGCGCAGTCGACGATCGCCTGCAGCCAGTTGGGTTCCGCGCGGATGTCGTCGTCCGTAAAGACAATGAGATCGCCCTTGACCCGATCCAAAGCAAAATTCAGCGCGCCGGATTTTCCGGGCTTGCGCTGCTGCAGGATGGTGATGGGAAGCTTCTCGCTGTACGATTTCAAAAGATCAAACGTATCGTCATTGCTATTGTTGTCGACAGCAATCAATTCCCATCGATCATGGGGAAGCTCCTGGCGCATCAAGGAATCCAAAGTATGGCGCAGCCGGCGGCTGGCGCCATTGTAGGATGAAAAGAGCACGCTGACCAATAGATCCGACATCAGTTACCAACCCTCTTGGTGAAGTCGAAAGAGAAAAGCTTCATATTTTGACTGCCTGTGCGATGTTCGAACGAGATCGGCTGTTACGCGGGGTTCGACCGTGTCTTGCCGAAAAACTCGCGCCTGTGACCCTCGCCGACTACCCTCAGCTTACGAAGATTGCGCAACCACCGCCGCGGTTTGGTGAGTACGCCGCGGTTGAGGAAATACTGCCGCAGCAGGCTCGGTGCCTGACTATGCGATCCGCCATGGGCGACCCGATAGACCGCCCCGCGAAAGGGAAGCTGCGTGAGCGGTGCTCCCCGTTGCGCAAGAATATCCGCTATGCGGACGTGGCTGCCCAGCATCGACTTGATCCAGTCGAGCGAAGCATCTTCAAACCGGGTCGGCAGTTGGTAGAGATCGGCGCGAATAATCAACGAGGTACCGCAAAGATGACTGAAGTCGTCGTGGCCAAACAGGAAACTACCGCCATCGTCCCAGATATAACCATGGTCGATCGTCCATCCGTTGGCGTTTCGATTCTCGGACACGTGTTGAACGATCCGAGAGCTGACAAAATCGTCGTCATCGACAATCATGAAGAAGCGACTGTCGGTGGCGGTCAACATGCCACTTAGAACGCGACGGCCTTTGTCTGCCCGGAAGGCATCAAGGAAGTCTTCCTTGCTGCCCTTTCCAAGCTCATGCAGGTCGTTCGGCGGAAAGGTGACACGCACGGCAGAGAATTTCTCCGGCAGGTCTGGCAGATCGGCGCCTTCGTTGGCCACGATGATGCCACGCCAGTCCCCATTGGTCTGGTTGGAAATTGAGGCCACGGTCTGGGTCAGATTTGCCTTCAGCCTGCTCCAGTCGCGGGCATTGTCCTGATGTCTAACCGGGATAATGAAGGTGACAAGGGTCATCGGATTACCTCCTGATCCTGCAAGCGCGCAGCGTCTCCGTCATCCGCGAGCTCCTTGCCCGGCCTGGTGACGCGCCCATTCGATTCCATCTTCAAGCGACGTTGCCTTGTAAGAAAGGTCCGTCCCGCCGGAGAAGGCATTCATGAAGCGGCGGATCTTTCCGTAGCTGTTGTCCAATACGGCATGCGGCCGACCAAGCAGCAGCGAGCAGATATGAACGTGCAGGCGATCGGTGACGATGGCGCGGGCGCGTGAAATCTGGCTGATGCCGCGCTCGAAGCGGTTGTGCGCCGCCGCGTCCAGCTTGCGCAATGCCACTTCGCTCGGCTTCAGTGCCAGGAAAGCCGAAGCTGCCCCCAATTTCTTGGCGATATCAACCTTGCGTTTCGACTCGGTGATCCAGTCCTCCACAGGAATATCAGAAGGGATCTTGCGATCGGTGCCGCCAACCCGTTCCGCATCCTCTCGCAGCATGGCGAGGACGGAAATCTGCGTTGCCCTGTCCGGCAGCGGCCCGATGGCGAAGGCCATGTCGGGGCATAGCCGTACGGTGCAGTCGAAGTGCTTCTCGGAAAATTCCTTCGATTCTTCGTCGCGCACGAGCAGCACGAAATTCTTATGACGCGCGATTGCGCGTGCAGATTGCTCGATGCGCTCAGGTGAACTGTAGTGAATAGACTGCGGAAACTGGACGATCTGCCGATCCGGGAAACGCTCCATGATGGCTTCGCGGAAATCCTGGTGGGAAACCCAGATGTCGCCGAAATTGCCTCCTCCATGAATGAAAATCGGACCGGTCGGCACGCGCTTTTTCAGCTCATCTGCAGAAAAGTCCGCCGTTCTCGAAACATAGTCCGGGCGTTTGCCGAAGCGATCCTTCAGATAGGCCATTTCGCCCAGCCAGATTGCGGAGTCGCCGCAATTGCGGATGTCGGGAAAATCGAGGATTGCAAGCGGTTCATCGCGTGAGACATAGTCTTTCAGGCAATCGTGGATGATACCATTAAGTTTTGCGATCAGCTCCGTTCTGGATTGGCTGGTCATTCTGCCTCGCTTGTTGATGTTCGTTTAGCTTTTAGGCCGACTTGGGTACGGCCATACGTTTGGCTTTTGACAGGAACTTGACAAAGATACGCTGAACTTCGGTTTCCGGGCCATTTGGCTTCTTCATCGCGAGCCAAAGGACAAAGCTGGAACCGAGATAGAGAATGCCGCCGGTGACGACGAGGATGGCCAGGTGGAGTGCCAGCGCCAGCTTGTCGGTAGGGGTGTTCAGAAGATGCGACAATCCCCAGACGCCGGCAGCCATCAAGGCAACGCTGGCAAGCGCGCGGAAGTTTGCCGCGAGCTGCTGGAAGAATGGCAGATTGATCAAGCGCTTGACGAGAAGCATGTTGACTACGGTGGAAATCAGACCCGTCAACACGCGGGCATAAACGACGCCCGGAAGCCCGGCCATCATCAGACCGGCGATGATGATGGGCACGCGGACCACCAGCATCTGCGTGTCGCGGATGAACAGCATCTTGGTATGGCCCTTTGCCATGCCCAGCGGCTGGACGAGCGAACCGAGGGTCTGCAGAGCGAAGACCGATGCGAGTGCCTGTACGATGAAGATGGCGGGAACCCACTTTTCCCCCAAGGCAAGCCGCATCATCGGATCAGCTACGACTGCCATCCCGATTCCGGCCGGAAGCGCCACCGCCGCCAGAAGCGCCTGTGCACGCTGATAGGCGGCGACAAGCCGGACCGGGTCGTTGCGGACTTTCGAAAAGCCCGGGTAAATCGTCTGGTTCAACGGCGCCGTCGCCTCGCGCGTCGGCAGAGTCGAAAGGGTGTTGCCGACGGTATAATGGCCGAGCTGCGTGGCGCCCAGCATCTTGCCAATTAACAGATACTCGACCCGCCAGTTCAGGGTGTTGACGATCTGTCCGGCCGTCAGCCAGAGCGAGAACGAAAACAATTCTCGCGCATGCCGGAAGGTCACCCGTGGCCAGAATGGCAAGACGGTGTAGGAAACGATGATATTGGTAATCTGATAGGCGAGGGTACCAAGAACGAGAGCCCAGTAGCTCTGGTAGATGGCAGCGATTGCCACCGTCACGACAAAGCCAACCAGCTTTTGCGATACGTTGAGAACGAATTCTTGCCAGAAGATCAGATCACGCTGGAGCATGACGCGACGCGGATTGGCGAGACCACTCAGGAGCAAGCTGAAACTCAAAGCAAGCATGACGCTTGTCAGCCGGGGCTCGTTATAAAATTCGGCTATTGGATAGGCACTGGCGGCAAACAGCAACGCCAAGATCGCACTTCTTGTGACGCTCAACGTCCAAACCGCACTGAAATGAACCTCGCTCGGCGCCTCGTGACGAATGAGCGCCTGGTTGAGTGAGAGTTCGGTGACGGAGCTCAAGATGACCTGGATCGTCGTTGCAATGGCAACGAGACCGAAGTCGGCCGGTGCGAGGTACCAGGCGAGAACGAAGGTGCTGAGCGCCGAGAGCCCGTTGACGATGGCGCGGGATAGGCTCAGCCACATGCTGCCTTGAATCAGTCGATCGGTAACACTGCTCATGGTCGAACGGCTCCGCACGTCAAGGATACTGACCGTCTAAGCGGGCCGAGCGCCCATCCAAAGTGCTTGCCCCCCTTGCGGGAGGAGGGAGTGTTGGTGGAGTTTGAAAGGATCATGCCTTATCGCCTCGTCATGAATCCGGTTTGCATCATCACAGGACGCTTGCCGTTTTCTTGGAAAAATCCTGCTTCAGCCGATCCAGCTCCAGCAGCATTCTGTTGTGCGCATTTATCATGGACTCGTCGGAACTCAGCTGTCCTGGTTTCTCCGCCACCCGCTGCAGCGTCTTGACCGTCGACCCGAAGACATAATTGCCAGTGAGCTGACGGATGCGGCGGTGGCGGAACGTTATGTTCTTCAAAAGGTAGGTGTTTTTCCGGACCAGTGACGCTCCTGCTTCGACGAGGTTTGACGGGCCAATCGCGTCGAAGTCGATCTCGAGATCAAGCGCACTTGCCCAATCGTACCATTTGGCTCGATTCCCCGGCGCGATCGGCCGGATAGCCCGCCAGGGAACGCGCAGCGCGTCTGAGATGATGCAGCCATGCATCGCCTCGGACACCACTTTATGCGATGCGCTGATTTCGGTCAGAACCTTTTCCACCGGCCAGCGCGGATCGATATAGTGAATGCCTGCGAGTTCGCAGGCCTTATCCCAGCTGCCGTACATGGCGCTTTCGTAATGCGGCATGAAGGAGACCGGATAACGCTTCTCGATGCTTTTCGCATCCCAGCAGCTGCGCGTGAGGATGCCCGAATCGCCGATGGCGTAGCTCGGATCGATGCCGAGGATTTCGGCTGTCTTCTTTCCGCGCACGAAATAAAACGTCCAGTTGCGATCGACTTTCGGCGGGTTGGTGTAGCCGCCATAACCCGAGCCAAAGACAATCTTTTGCATGTTCGGGTCGAAATTGTCGTAGAGGATCGAGCCGATGCCGAGAAAGAGCTGACCTTCGTCGTCATCGAAGAAGCCGGGCAGCAGACGCTCCCAGAGCCAATGGTTCAGTTCGTCGCCAAAATTCTCGTGTTTCCCCCGGTAGGCAAACATCTTCATCGTGCTTCTCCAGTCGGCAAGTGCGTCACGATCTGCGAGACCGTCTCGTCTTCGCGTGCCATGCGTCCGTAACGCGAAATGATCTTGATGTCGCTGCGGATTATCTTTGCCGGATTGCCCGCGACGAGCGAGCGCGGCGGCACGCTCTTGGTCACCACCGAGCCCGAGCCGATGACGCATTCGTCGCCGATCTCGACGCCGGGCAGAATGATGCTGCGGGCGCCGATAAAGCAGCGCTTGCCGATCCTCGTGTGAAGATAGAGCCCGCGCGTGAGATCGTGGGTCAGAATCGCCGCCTCAAAGGCGACGTAAGTTTCCGCGCCGATATGCAATCCCTTCGGGTTGGTCTTGTCGAAACGCACGCTCAAGGAAAAGCTGGCCGTCGGATCGATGTCCATTCCCCAGAATTTCGTATAGTAGAGCCACTTGGCCTTCACAAATCCGTTCCGCAGTGGCCGAAATACATTCAGTCCCCACTTCGGCTTTTTTCCTGTCTGCACCATCAAGTCCGACCCCGGCTGGAAAATTCGTCTAGCACGGAACTGTAATAGTCCTCGAGCGTCCCCGTCTGACGACGTAAGTCGAAGCGTTCGGCCACCAGAAGCGGTGCCCGCGCGCTAAAGGCTGTCCACAGAGCCTGGTCGTTGAGCAGTCTTCCGACCGCCTCCGCCATTCCTGCGACATCCCGCTCCTCCACGAGATAACCAGTTTTCCCCTCTTCGATCGCTTCGCCGACGCCTCCCGAGCGAAATGCGACGACCGGAGTACCGACGGCTTCCGCCTCGAGATTTGCGAGGCCGAAAGCTTCGGCGTGACCATTGTCGAGGGTCACGCTTCCATGGAGATAAAGCTCCGCACTGGCGAGCAGATCTCTTATCTCAGTCTGCGACAGATTTTCATGGATCGTGACGCTTGGCAAGGAACGACGCGCCAGTGCTTCGATTTCCTCCTTCAAGGGACCCTGGCCGACCATGACGAATTCGACCGGAGTGCCGGCGGCGGCCACACGTGAAAGCGCATCGATCATGAAACGATGGCCCTTATAGTCGACGAAGCGGGCAATTGAAACCACGCGCCCTTTTTTTCGTGGACGAGGCTCCATTTTGAAGAGATCGAGATCGATGCCGATATGATGGCGATAGACGCGTTCGGCCGGAAAGCCGAGTGCCAGCAGCCGATCTCGGATGAAATCGGAAACGGCGATGTTCCAACTGTTCCAGCCGGCCATCTCGTTCCGGCCCTTGGCGAAGAAGCGCACCTGATTGAAGCCGCCCGGCTTTTTCGGGTCGCCGCGATAGGTGGCGTCGAAGCCGTGGAAGGTCGTGATCAGCGGCTTGCCGGCGGCCCGGGCCAACGGGCCGATGACATACCCGTTCTTGCCAAAATGGGCGTGAACGAGATCGGCTTTGCCGATCGCAGGAAAGAGGAAGGGAAGGCCGATCTGCGGGATTTTCAGTAGCAGTTCACCGGTCCGCGCAATGGGAGACCGACGGATGTCATGAACCGGAACAGTGGATTTTTTTGTATGCGCCGAAGAAATTCGCGAGCCGGCAAGAATTTCAGCTTCGAAAGAACGAAACGCTACCGCCTGGTTGAGAACAAATGCCTGGCTGGCAGGCAAAAATTTTTCCACATAAATAACGGCTTTTTTCATGAATCTGTTTGCGTCTCCGTTGTCTTGTGCATCACATCGCCTCTATTGCCCGCCGGATACCGTCGATCGCACTTCTTGGCGCATTATTTTCGTCGTAAAGATTAACGCGCTTCGTGCAAGCCGCAGCGGGATCGGCCGCTTTCTCATCGCGCTCGCCGTATTTTTCCGACATGCCCCATACTGTCACGCCTTTCAAGTCGCCATGTTCGGCCGCCACGGTGATCACGTCACTGAAAATATCGGCGTAGGATGCCGGCGTGAAGGCTTTGTCGCGGTTCAGGAAGTGGCAGGACGCGTCCAGTTCGGTGATGAAAACGCCGACACCCATGTCCTTCAGCGCCGCGCAGAAGCGCCCCATTCCTTCCGGATCGATCCGGTCGAGTCCGGGGCGGAAATGCGCCTGCAGACCCACCGCATTGATCGGCGTTTTTTTGGCGACGAGATCCTCGACGATTTTCAGGATACGCGCGCGCTTCTGTTCGAACACGTCGGATTTT
This sequence comes from Rhizobium sp. CRRU65, assembly GCF_048551595.1. NCBI lineage: Bacteria > Pseudomonadati > Pseudomonadota > Alphaproteobacteria > Hyphomicrobiales > Rhizobiaceae > Rhizobium > Rhizobium sp. CRRU65. The sequence goes on from NZ_JBLYZH010000011.1 coordinate 156,675, forward strand.
TTCTCCAGATGCGTTTCGTTGAGCACCAGCGTCGCGCCGGGATTGGCCTGGTGCGCCATGTCGAAACTCATACGGATATAATCGTCGCCAAGAAGGCGTCGGAAAACACAATCCCGCAGATCCGGTGCATCATACTCCAACGGTTCGTTTACCACATCCCATGCATCGATTGAGTTCTTATAGCGAGTGACAACCTGTTTTATATGACGGTTCATGGCCGCCTGAATGGTCTTTGCGTCGTTGATGTCAGACACCCAGCCCGGGACGCGATACCAGATCAGCGTATGGCCATAAACCCTCATGTTGTTTTTGCGCGCAAATGCAACCATGCGGTCGGCGCTGCCGAAGCTGAAAACACCCGGTCTCTTTTCCGTCGAATTCCACTTCAACTCGTTTCGCGGCGTTATTGAATTGACGTTGTCGATGTAGATCTCGGCAGCGGTTGGATCGTTGATGTTTTGCAGGTCGATTGCCGATCCGAATCGGAACGACTTCCTGTCGGCAAGGACGCGCAGCCCTGCGGAGGCAGGCACCTGCGCGAGGGCCTGGCCCGCACGGACATACAACAGGGCGAGCGGAACCGAGGCGAGGAAACGTCTTCTATTCATTCTATCTCTCACTGTTAGCTTTTTTCATGTCCGCGGTGGAATTTGAAAGGCCGGGCTCGTCGGCACCGATCCATCACGGGGCCTCGCGTTCAATTCAGCAGAGTAATACAACCTCAAATATACTTTCCCGGCAGGGGATATTGTTCGCGTCTGCTAGACTTTTCAGCATATTCCAAGATATAAACCGCTCGGGGAGGGCGCTCGTGATGGAAGATTGGTCCAGCTATCTGATGAGCTATTTTCACATGGCATTTCAAAATGCCGTTTTTTTATGGCGGCCGTTCGAAACGGTCTGTCTGTTCTCGATGACTGGCAGTTCGCAGTCCTTGTTCTCGGCATCATCGGCATCATTTTCCTCCCGTTCGCAGCGCTGGTCAGAATGTCGTGGCGGTTGCGCCGATCGGAGGTCGTCATTCGCTCGCTGAACGAAGACCTTGCGCAAGTCACGCAGGACCTCAATGTCGAGCGTGTCTGGCGTCTGGCGGGTGGGGACTGTACCGAACGGCCGAGTGCGGACAGTTTGAAAGAGCTCTACAAGATAATGGCCAGACATCACGACGATGCCAGTTACATGGCGTGATCAGTCCGTGCGTGGCATGAAGCCGAAGAACCTAATGCCGATGTTCCTGACTTTCAGCCGGCGCTTCGGTATGGGGAGGCTTGGAGACTGATTCCGGTTGTGGGCTGTCGGTCTCGACTGCGGGATCCGGCAACGGCAGCCATCTTCTGCCGGAAAAATAATTTCTGGTTCTTTTCTGAGGTCCTGAAGTTGCATCCAGCGAGAGCGTGAAGTTGTAATTCCCGGGATTGAGAACCTCGCGGCTGAAGCTGATACCGGCTCCGAAGCCGTCTTCCTTGATGTCCTTCAGATTCGTGATCGCGTTCAGGGTTTCGTGAAAATCGAGCCATTGCGGCTGGCGCAGCATGATTTCGAAAATTCGCAGAATGCCGGAATCGAGCTGGCCATTTTCATCGGTCTCGGGATTGATGATTTTCACGCGCATATTGTTGATCGTGCCGGCGGCGTCGCCGCGAACGATGACGAAGATAGAGCTCGAGAGCTGATCCTTCTCGCGCTTGCCGCTCCGCTCGAAAAAGCATTCGAACGTATCGGCGTTGAAGCTCGCCGCCGCCCAATCGCTGGTTTCGATGCCGGCATTGCGCAACGCCGCACACATTGCGGCGCCGGATATCCGCCATGTCCGCAGGAAAGTCGACGCGGTCTCTACCACGGGCGGTTCGATGACATGCAATGGAAGCGTGAAGGTGGCCGGTGGTGTCGGGCGGGGAAGGGCTTTGGGGGGAGGCGGTGTGACCTCCTGGGGGAAGAGATCGAAGCCAAAATAATGGCTGACCGTCTTTAAGTGTTTCATGTTGTTGGAAAGCAGCACCGTTCCCATGATCAGCGAGAGGGAAATCGTCAGCAGCAACCAGAAGACCACGGGAATCCGCGGTTTTCCCACAGGCTGTTTCGCATTTGCGGACGACGAATTATCGGGCAAGCTTGTCTTCTCCGGCGCGAGAAGGGTTTCGATCGGGCTGTCTAAATCCAGCAGTATACATTTATCCGTTAAATATCTTTGGCTTCTTGTCGGCAATTGGGCACCTTTGTGCCTCGCCATCAGGCAGGGGCTACAGATCTCGGCGCCGCCGCCGTAACACCATTTCAATCGGCAATCTCCAATGTAACTGCGGGAAATCGCAATGGCAGATAGCGGATGATCTTGCCATTCGGCCTATGAATCGTCCGCTTTTGCATATATTTTGTTCGCTCTCATTATGGATTCCGTTGAATTTTCTAGGGTATTCCTTGGTATTATTAGGTAAAATGCCAAACTATATTATTACGTATCATGTTTATAAATAATATTCACGCAAAAGTTTTATTTTGCACTATAAAACTATAGATTATATTCTGACTATCCTTGTGATTTGGCGGATTTCAATCAAATTTTCGACGTATTCTTCGATAGGGTTGCCGCGCAATCGCCGAGGGGAGGAACATGTCCGTCGAGCTAAACGCAACCACCTATGTTCACGCCAAACCAACAACCGCGCACGCCTATATCTTGCCCGCGGTGGTCGACTTGCTGGAGAGCCATTTCGACGGTTCTCTCGAGAACGACGTCTTTGATTTGGGATGCGGTACCGGCGGGGCGGCGGCGGCTCTTGCGGGAAAAGGATATTATGTCGTCGGCGTCGATCCTTCCAGCGATGGCATCGCCAAGGCCAATGTCAATTATCCCGAATTGCCGTTGAATGTCGGCTCGGCCTATGACGACCTTTCCAGGGAATACGGCACCTTCAATGCTGTCATCAGCCTGGAAGTCGTCGAACATGTCTACGATCCGCAGGCTTTCACCTCGACGATGTACGATCTCGTCAAGCCGGGCGGCATCGCCGTGATGTCGACGCCTTATCACGGTTATCTGAAGAACCTGGCCCTGGCTGCGATGGGGAAAATGGACGATCATTTCATGCCGTTGAAGGATCATGGGCATATCAAGTTTTGGTCAAAAGACACGCTGAGCACGCTGCTGCTGGATGCCGGCTTCGACAATGTTCATTTTGAATATGTCGGAAGGATTCCCGTTTTCGCCAAGTCGATGATTGCCGTTGCGCGAAAGCCTCTTAGAGATGGCGTCGGAGCGACACTGATTTCGGAGGGCATTCGTGCGCTGCGACGGGTGCGATAGAGCACGATGCGCATCCGCGCCAGATGGTGCTGGCTACGATAATCCACAGGTTGTTTTTACTGTGTGTGCTGCTGAAAAAATTCCTTACGAAATATTTACTTTTAGTTGCATTCTTGCTTAAACTCTCCATTATATAGCCGGGCGTGCTGATAAAGCGGGAGACTTATTCACATGAAGGCTAAATCGCCGAATTCGATTGACGTTTATGTTGGCAACCGCGTGCGCGTTCGGCGAAAGACGCTCGGGATGACCCAGAACGGCTTGGCCGAACTTCTGGGCATTACCTTCCAGCAGATCCAGAAATACGAAAAGGGAACGAATAGAATAGGCGCCAGCCGTCTTCAGCGCATATCCGAGATTCTTCGCGTGCCCATCGGCTTTTTCTTCGAGAACGGCGGAGCCGGACCGATCGACGGCGCGACGAATGAATTGAACAGCTTTTTGTCCTCGAAGGAGGGGTTGGCGCTCAACAAAGCATTCATCGCCATCGAAGACCCGAATATCAGGCAAAAGCTGGTGGCGTTGGCCAAAAGCCTGGCAGTCACGGGATTGTCTGACAGCGACAATGAGTTGCAAGATTCGGTTGTGAACAGCTGAGGATGGATCGTGCTTCATCTGCAGACATTTGGCGATCTGCGGTTGATCGAGACGAATGGCGACCAGGTTCGCTATCCGATCAAGGGCCTGTTGATGATGGCCCATCTCTATGCCGGCGCGAGCCATGAGCTCAGCCGGTACGAATTGGCCCAGTTTCTGTGGAATGATGTCGAACCAGAGCTGGCGCGGCTCAATCTGCGCAAACTGCTTTCCCGCATCCGTGAGACAGACGGCGGGCGCGCCGAATTGCCCTTCGATTTCACCGCCACCACGGTTCGTCTCAACACGCAGGCAGTTTCCAGCGATCTGGATATTTTTCGCGCCGGCGGTTCGCCGCTGGAGCGGCTGAACGCAATCGCCGAATTAACTCAGCGCGGGTTCATCGGAAATATCAAACCAGCGACAAAGCTGATAGACGCCTGGATCAGGGCCCAACGGGACGCTCAGGCGCTGCAGTTGCGGCAGGCACTGCTGGACGCGTTGCCGGATGCGCAAAAGCCCGGCGCTACGCGCTCCATTTCCGGCGCCGCTCTGCAGATCCTCGAACGGGATCCGAATGACGAGCAGGTCAGAGCCTTACTGCACCGGCTATCCGGCGGTTCGTCCCTCAGCGAAAGATTGCCGAACGATGACGGCCATGCCAGGGTACAGGTGAAGCGTTCCGAGGCCGGCGGTGAGGCAACTGCCGACATCGAACGCATGTCGCCAGCGCCGCTGATCCTGCCTCGACTGGTGCTGCTTCCCCCGACATCGAAACATGCCGATGCCGGGCTTGCGCTTGCCAATGCCCTGATCGAAGACGTCACGATCGAACTCTGCGCGCTCAGAAACATTTCCATCGTAGCGCCCCATACGGCCGGCCAGATCCGCCGCGATTCCGAGAAGGCTGCTGTGGTCGCCCGTCACTCGATCGCCTATCTTCTGGATACACGGCTTTCCGAAGAGGGATTGTTCGCCCAGCTGGTTTATTTTCCCACGGACGAGATCATCTGGGCCAATCGCTTTACGATGACGCCCGATATATTGCCGCGTCAGAGACGGCTGATTGCGCAGCAGTTGACTATGTCGGTGGCCCGCGAGCTGGCTGAAAACGAGGAAGAGCGCTTACGCTTCGAAGCCAATCCTGAGGCCTATCACGCCTATCTGGTCGGCTCGAGCCTGATGAGCAAATTGACATTGCCGCATATCCGCCGGGCACGAAAAGCTTTCAAGCAGTCGCTGTCGCACAAGGCGGATTTCTCTCCGTCATTTACCGGGCTGGCGAGAACCTTCACCAGCGAGTGGCTCGTGACGGCGCAGGGTAACAATGAGCTGCTGCATCTGGCGGAGCAGAACGCGCTTCGGGCCATCGAGCGGGATCCGGCCTCGGCGGCGGGCCATCGCGAGCTTGGCGTCACCAAACTCTATCTCGGCGATGTCGATGCCAGTGTCGCCGCACTTGATCTGGCGGAACAACTCAGCCCGCATTTTGCCGATGTCATCTACAGCCATGCCGACACGCTCGTGCATGCATCCCGCCCTGGCGACGCGCTCGCCAAGATCAGAAGAGCGATTTCGCTCAATCCGATCGCGCCTGACGCCTACCTCTGGTGCGCTGCGGGAGCGAGCTTCTTCCTGGAACAGTACGAGGAGGCCATCGCCTATGTCGAGGCGATGAAAGACAAGGCGCCGGCCCATCGCATCGCCGCGGCCAGTTGCGCAATGATCGGCGATCGAAAACGGGCGCTGTTCCATCGGCAACGAGCCGAAAGCATCAACCCGGTCTTCGACGTCGAGAAGTGGCTCACCATCGTTCCCTTCAAGGAAGATTGGCAAAAAGAGCTTTATCGGGAGGGCCTGCTGAAGGCCGGTTTTTAACAATAGCTGAGGGGCGTTACATGGCAAAAGCTGTTATTATAGGAATACCTGGTGAGGCGGGTCTCTGGCTTGCCGATCTCGACGCGGGTACGGTCAAGCCTCTCAATCCGACGGGGGAATTGGCGACTGCAAACGGCCTGCGCAAGGCCGGCGGCACTTTCGTCAAGGGCGTCGACCTCGCCGTTGCGGTTTCGTCGGCGCAGGTTGCCCTTTCCGGTCACGTCGACGGCTGAGCCGGCATTCTGACGCGCCGGTCCATATATTCCGACAGGATCATGTCGCCGCGGGAAACCCTTTCCCGCGTCGAACCTCTTTTGGCCGGGTTCGGCATTACCAGGGTTGCGCGACATACCGGACTGGACGACATCGGCATCCCCGTCTGGTGCGCATACGCTCCGAATTCCCGCTCGATCGTGATTGCCCAGGGAAAGGGCCTGACCGATCTCGATGCCAAAGTCTCCACTGTCATGGAAGCCCTCGAACGGGCGGTTGCCGGCGAACCCTCCGTCGATCTCGTCCGCGGCACCTCTTCCCGTCTGCAGGAAATGGGGCACAAGACCGACACGCTGAACTGCCTCACCGCTCTTCATAAACCCGATCTCGGACCGGACGAGGAGACGGAATGGGTTGCCGGCGTCGATATCCTCACCGGCGGCGAGGTCTATATCCCCTTTGAAGCGGTGGTGCTCGACCGCACACGTGACGCGCGATACTGGATGTCGTCGGACGGCCTGGCATCGGGAAACAATGTCGAGGAGGCGATCTTCCACGGCGTCCTGGAGCGTATCGAACGTGACGCCCATGTGCTGTGGCAGGTGGGCGCGGAACCGGATCGTTATGCCGGCTGCGTCGATCCCCGCGGCTTTAAGGACGGCGCCCTGGACGGGCTGATCGACAAGATCGAAACATCGGGATTGGCGCTCAGGCTCTTCGATATCACCAGCGACATCGCGATCCCCTGTTTCACCGCCATGCTGGGCCCTGGAGATCCGATTCTGGGCCACCGGGATATTCGCCTCGTCGAGGTAACCGGCGGAACCGGCGCTCATCCGTCTCCCGTGCGCGCGGCCATTCGGGCGGTGACGGAAGCCGTGCAATCCCGGCTGACCTATATCAGTGGAGCCAGGGACGATATTTCTCCCGCAACTTTCTCACGATCGTTGCCGCCGCTGATGCGGCGGGCCTTCGATGCGGTTGCCGCACCGCCCGCTGCCGCCATCGGCAATGCCGGGGCGGCAGGACTTCGGCAACAAAATCTGGCGCACTTGCTGCAGCATGTGCTCGATGCGCTCAGAAACAGGCGGATCGCTTCGGTGATCGCCGTGCGCCTCAGCGAGGACACGCTTCCCTTCAGCGTCGTCAAGATTGTCATCCCCGAGCTCGAAAATCCGGAGGGGGAGCGCGCCCGGCGGTTTGGAACGAGGGCGCTTGCCAGGGCAATAGGGTTTTGAAGATCATTTTCGCAGGTCCCAGTCTTCCCGATGCGGCGTCGCTTGCCGGCGAGGGGATACGCATCCTGCCGCCTGCCACGCAAGGCGATGTCCTGGCTGCTGTGGAACAGGGCGCCAATGTCATCGGCCTGATTGACGGCGGCTTCGAATATGCCGCACCGGTCTGGCACAAGGAAATTCTCTATGCTCTTTCGCTGGGCGTCGCGGTTTTCGGGGCGGCAAGCATGGGCGCGTTGCGCGCTGCGGAATGCCATCCGTTCGGCATGATCGGGATCGGCCGCATTTTCGAAGATTATCGCACCGGCCGGCTGGTCGACGATGCCGCCGTCGCACTCACGCACGCGCCGAGCGCGCTGGGCAGCAAAGCGCTGACGGTACCGCTCGTCAATGTCAGCGCAACGCTCGATGTGATGGTGGATCGCGGGCTGCTGCCAAGTGGGGTGCGCCAGGAGCTCGAAGATGCCGCAAGCGCGATCTTCTTCAAGAAGCGGTCATGGCGATCGATCGTCGAGCAATGTGGAGGGCTGGCCGAGCGCGATCGTACGGATCTGCTCGCGGTACTACTGTCGAATGCCATCGATCAAAAACGCATCGATGCCTTGGCGTTGCTGAAAGCCGTGCAGGACGCCCGTGACATTCGCTCGAGTGCCGATCTGCCCTGGAAACTGCACGAAACCTCATTCCTGACGCGCCCTGCATTGTGAACCGAAGCCGGCAATAGTCACCGAGGGTTGTGTCACGCTTTTTTCACGGGCTGGATCACCTCCACACGCGTATCATTTCTTCAATTCATTGGAGAAATGGGGCATGGGCGTGACATCGGTTTTCAAGATAGATGCAGACCAAGGGGCGGAAGACGGTCTGGAAGAGCTCGTCGCGTTGGCGCGAATGATCGCCTATGCGCGACAGGTCGCTCAGGATGTCAAACTGCCGTTCGCGACGAATTGCCTCGACCTTGCGCTCGAGGCCGTGAAGCAGGAGGTGGGGGAGGGGTTGACCAGGGAACTGGCTGAATTGAGCTCTCCAGTTCCGCAAGTGAGTGTGAGAAGTCATTAGTACGGCGCGTCCGATCGGACACGCCGAGAACGCTCCACCACTTCAAACCCGCGATAACCCCGAAAATCAGCTTCGATTTTCGGGGTTATGCGTGTGGTTGCGCGCAGCCAAGCAGTCGTCAATCGAACGGAGCCGTTTATTTCAATCGCCGTGAGACAACGCGCTGAAACGGACGCCCGGTAAGGGCCTATGGTTCGGCGTTTCGTGTCAATTGTAGGTTAGGGAAGCCCGGCTCGTTTCCGGCCGCTGGCGCTTTATTCAGAAGCTGTTCGACATCCATCTCACGGATGGTTTCGAGCGAGGGGCAAGCGGCTTCACTGACGTTGCCTCCGGGCAGGGAGGCGGCGCGATTTCGCACTCAATGTCTTCTGCACGACCAGCCTTTCGACGACCGACCCTTCATCTTAATGGGTCAGGTTGCGCTTCTGTGCCAGCAGCAGAATGTAGTCGTCGGCGATGTCTGCGATGGCCATTGCGACTTCCGCCGGATCGCATCCCTCGACCTTCGTATTTGCAATGAACTGATAGACCGCCTTCTCGATCTGCTTCCGGCAGATCATCACGCGCTCATCGTAACCAAATTCCGGAATCTGCGATGCTATATCACTCATCAGGTCGGCTCCCTCACTACTTACAGTGACCATGACACAAATTATAAGTTGAGCAAGCAAATGCTTTATGAAGGGTTAATTCGTTGGCGAGGTGCGACCATTTCGACACAGGTCGGGGTGTGAAACAGGCTATTGGCGTGTTGAATCAGGACTGACCAACTTCGCCCAAGCGTATCGGTTGTTTCGTATCGGGAGGCTCGCCAAAGGGGATAGGTATGTCCTGCGCCGCGGGTTGTGGGTCATATTTCCATTGGCGAGTGCAGGCTTATATGCCGACCTTTGAAATGACAGACCGAATGCTGTTGGCTGAATCGATCGGTACAGGTCGCGTGGAGTTGGAAAATATCTTTATTTATCAATATATTACCTTTTTGTTCGGCAGTCTTGAATTGCATCGGCAGCTTTTTCCCGCGCAATCATCCCGAGATTGTTGGGCTATCGGCTGGGACAACCTCACCAATGATGAAGGCAGTTGCCGGGTCGTTGAGAGCCCCGGGGCGGGAAGTGGCTGTCGGTAGATCTTCTGTTCCGGCGTCGAAGGTAATGTCGATGCTTTTGAAACTTTAGGCACAATAAGTTTGTATCTGTAACTGACTTTAGAAAGTAAAATTTTATCAAAAGGTAAAATTATTAATTACAGATAATGGTTGTATTTAAAAATCAATTATAAGATGACTAAGGAGTTTCATCCCGATAATCATAAGAGGTATTATGCTTCCGTGTGGCATCGATACTTATGATGTTTTACCGGATGATAATCTCGGCTTTATGACAATCTTTCTGTCTCTGCAATTCATTGCGGATCCGAAAACACCCCCGAGATGAATTGAAGCGCCGGTCGAAATATTGACAAAAAAGAACCCGAGCTTTGACCTTCACTTGCCGATGATGGGGGATTTTCTGATCAAGCCGATCTCAACAGCATGATACCACTATCCAAGTAAGATCTAATTATGCTGATGCAGCGAGAACGGCGACCGCATTATGGCAACCAGCCGGGAAGCAAAGTTGAGGACCCGCCGGGGTGGTTGGCGGGTCCTCCAGTAGGAATGCTTGCACAGTGCGTACGTATGATTGCAGTTAAAATCGACATTGTCGAAGTTCATTATTGGGGTAATTCGTTTTTATGTAGATTACTCCATTTTTTAGCAATTACTATTCTGTTTTAATATAAAATTTTGTAGTACAAAATAGTGGAGATAGTCGTCAGGCCTCCTGCGAAATCGCCGCAGAGCATTCGCCAGACCGATCGATCTCAGACAAGCGGCTGAGCAATGCCTCCGTTCTAAAGCGAGACCAACCGCCAACCAACGGGAGAAGCGGGTCTATCTCGTCGAATTTCCTGAGATTCTTTTGCTTTTGTTCCCTCGCTGGCCAGACTTTCGATAACGCCCTGCGTGAGGCTCTGTTGGCTTTTGTAAAGATCAATCTGGTGAGGATGCCGGAGGCGAGCATTGGGCCATGATGATAAATGTGTCTGAGCGAGGTCGCAGCGCTGGACCAGTCTTTCAAAGCGGCAAATTTTGAAAATGCATAAAGATGCGCCGACGCGCGGGCGCAGCAGACGACAAAAGCTGGTAGAGTTTCATTATCGATGGCTTACAGGGTTGTTTTCGGCACGAAGGTCGCGAGGATCGGGCCAGCAGTGCGATCGTACGGATAGAGGTTCGCCGGGCGAAGTCATTCAGGTTGCAGAATGGACGTTGGACCGGGCGTTTTGCATCGGCATGGGGCCGGCGTTGATGATCATCGATGGCGGGGCAGTTGTGCTCGACGAGGAGGGGCGGCCGGATTTCGGGCTGCTGCAGCGATCGCTGGAAGCACCCGGCAAGAAAGCTGGCAATCACAGCTGTGCACCGATGGATACGGACCAGCTTCCTCACAGGTAGATGACAACCGTCTTTTTGGCGGCGCGCGTCACTTTTGCACCGGCAATCTATCGACTACGAACAGCTGCTGGCTAGAAATATCTTTGTCGAATAACCATTGCTCCATTTATTGAAACTCAAACGTCCATCTTGGTGTAACTTCCTTGCGATCGTGTGGACTTCGGAGTTGAGAGCTTGAAGAAATCGGCAAGAAGTGAAGTAACTGTTGCTGTTGTAATCCCGGCCTACAACGCGGAACGAACTCTGGCTGAAACAATCAGCAGCGTTCGCAATCAAACGCATCATGCGCTCGATATCGTCGTGGTGGACGACGGTTCTAAGGACGATACCCTGGCTGTTGCGCAAGAAATCGTTAAAATTGATCCGCGCGTGCGAATATTGAAACAAAGAAATTCAGGCGTAGCTGCTGCTCGAAATGCGGGTTGGCGCTCCACCCCTGCCGACCTAGTGGCATTCCTAGATGCTGATGACCTTTGGTCACCTGATAAAATTGAGCGACAATTGGTGGCATTGGAGACAGGCGGCCCACAAGTTGGGCTAGTCTACACGTGGTATGCGATGATCGACCACAAGAATTACGTCATTTACCGGAGCAATGAGATTTCTGTCGAGGGAGATGTGCTCGACGAAGTACTTGCCAAAAACTTCATCGGAAATGGAAGCTCGCCACTCGTACGACGGAATGTCCTCGACGCGACGGGAGGATTTGACTCCTCACTCCAACAGCGCGAGGCGCAGGGATGTGAAGATTATCTCTTCTACTGCCTTGCCGCTGAACTCTCGCATTTTGTAGTGGTGCCGGATCATCTTGTCGGCTATCGCCAAACCCCCGACAACATGTCAGCCAACCTCACGCGAATGCTTCGGTCCTGGATTCTGGTCGCGGATGAAATGCTAAAAAGACACCCGGAAAGGGGCTTTGCAATCCGGGCCGGCCTACGCGGCTGCGGCCGGTGGCTCGCCCAGAGGGCGGTTGAACAAGGCCGATACCGCGCGCTCATCGGACTTGTGGCTACCATGTCGCGACATGATAAGCCAATTGCCGCCAAGATGCTTGTGGTTGACGCGAGATCAAAGGCAATGAAGAGCCTCAAGAAAAAGGCCCGGTCATGGCTGAAGCAGGAACCTTATTTCTCTCCAAATCCCAATCATCGCTTTGCTCTAGGAACAAAGTACGATGCGGGTTGGACGGTGGCCCCCCCCATTCTTGTCTCAGCCAAATAGCAGATTTGCAAACTCTGACTGGCTGATCCCGCGAAAGACCTCCTGTCTTTTCAATGCGAGCTTATCGGCATCCGCCCGCACCGTGCCACCGACGCAGCTTAACCCGATCCGGTAACCACATTGTTCGGCTATGTCCCGGATAGCGGGGTCGAAGTCGCCGTACGGATAAGCGACCGCCAGCACTTCTCGACCTAGACGTTTTTCAAGCATTGCTTTGGAGCCAGCAAGCTCTCGCAATAGGCTCTCCGGTGCCAGGGCAGATAAACGCACGTGCCGGACACCGTGGGCGCCCAGCGTCACGTCGCTGTTCGCGACTGCCGCAAGTTCCTCCCAAGTTAGCAGTGGAGCTGGCGATCCATAGGCCGAATCCCATATTGCCGAGCCGCCGACCCGATCGGTTGGGACAAAGAGTGAGGATGGGAAGCCGTATCGATGGAGCAGTGGGAGGGCATGCGTCATGAAATCGCGTGTAGCGTCGTCAAAGGTCAGAACTAATGTCTTTTCGGGCGGTTTGGCACCTTCATCGAAACAAGCAAGCAGCCGATCCAAAGTCATCCCGCGCCATCCGGCGTCGCGCAGGAAGGCCAGTTGAGTTTCGAAAGCCTCCGGAGACTGGCGGTATCGAGCAAGCTGTTCAGCACCGTCGTCCGAAACCTGATGATACATCAAGATCGGGACATCGTTCCAGTCGGCGGCCGCTTCCACAACTTGCCCCCCTCTCCAGCGTACTTGGCTGGCGACCTGAAGAGGCAAGGGCTGCGCCGTGTTTACTTCCACGCGTGTGGGCTCAAGGAAGCCCCCGTGCTCCACCTTCTCGAACCTTTGGATTCTATAGAGCGGACTCTTGGCTTCGACCGAGAGAGTTAAATCCGGATGCTGGTCAAACATCTCACCTATGCCAACCGCACCGAATTCATGCGGCCACCCAAATCCTGTCTCATGCGGCATATCAATCAGGAGGTTGGCGTGGGCAGTAACGAACCAACCACCCGTGCGAAGACTGCCCGCAATCTTATCGACTATCTGCTGGAGTTTTTCTCTGTTCTCGAAATAGTACAGAACTTCACTGCAGACGATGAGATCGTAAGGCCCTTCTAGCGCGTCGCTCAAAAGATCCAACTGCCGATAGGCTACCGCGGAACCATGGTCCTGAAGCGAGGCCGCTCGAGCGACTGCCGACGCCGAAATGTCGGTCGCCAGCAGGTTGTCGACGCGGGGGGCCAACATCCGTGTAAAGGTTCCTTCCGCGCAGGCCAGCTCAAGGCCGTTTGAAAAGCGCCGATCGTCCAACAACGAGAGTGTTTGAAGATATTTCACAGTCTCATAGTTGTTTCGGTAGTCCCAAGGGTCTACCTGGGAAAACAGCTCCTCCCAGTACGCCTCCGTATCGTATCTCGGCACCTCATCGCCCACTGGGCCGGTTTTTTTCGACGGCATCTCCATGGACATCTGCGTTGAGGCTGCAACCGCCCGCTGGCTTTCCTCTTCAACGATTCGATCGAATTCGGCGCGCCCGGCGTGCGCCATGCCTGATATCGAGTCGACACGTGTTGGTGTCGGCTCTTTCTTGCTCCACCAACCCGTTACTGTCTTTGCTTCGGCCCAATATGATACTTTCGCCATGAGCTTCAGCACCTGTTGAGCTACTCCGCTGTAGCTTGGCGCTGCCATGCTGGCGGCGGCGCGCCCGTCATCCTGATCAGAAAGATTGACGAAGCCATCTTCTGCCAACAAAGCTGCTGCTGGGTGGTTCAGATCGTCGAACTCCGGGCCGAACTCCCTCCTAAGTCGATTTCGTATAGCATCCGCTTCGATTGCTCCGAAGACAACAAACTCCAGTTGCCCCAGCAGCGTCGAACCTCGCCAGATGCAACAGCGCAACCGCTCAATGCCGGGCAAGATAAGGTCGACGATAGGTTGATCCAAATCAATTGGCTGTATCCTTGTTCTCCCGATCGTGGTGGGCACGTTGGTCGGCAGCTGGTCAGCGACCTTTCGCTCCAGTGAACGAACCAACAGGGAACCAAAAGCTTCTTGGGGAGCATGCCGATCAAGCCAAGCCTCTAGGTCCGGAAGCTTGTCCTGGATCTTCGACCAGAGTCCGGGCCAGATCGGCTCGTCGGGGAAGGCGCCGACCACAATCCCGTCTATCATTATTGCGCAGAACGCGTAGACATCGGCGTCAGGTGGGATAGGCTCTGCCACCCGGTCAAGCAGTTCGACAGGATTGTCGCCCTGACCTATTGAGGCGCCGACAAGCCAGATCGCGAGATACCAGCACGCCATTCCCAAAGCAGCTTTTGTTATTCCCTGGGCGAGCGCCGGCACCGGATAGGCAATGCGCGGATCGGAATTGTGGCCGCGCCGGATCACCTGAAGACCAAAATCGAGATGCTTAACCCTGTTTGACGACAGCGAACCGGCCGCTACGCTAACGTCAGCCATCAGGCCTTCGACCGGCGCGAATTCGGCGCCAGCTCGAGCGAGACGCTGCCACAGGTCCCAATCCTCGCACATTTTCATCTCTGGATCGAAGCCGCCGACTTCTGCAAGCCGGGACCGGCGAAGCAAGGCGGCGTGGATCGCGAAGGGGCAATAGCGCGCTGTTTCGGCAAACGGATTGTCCATTTTTACTGCGGGGTGAGACTGCCACCAGGGAGCACCATTTTTCAGACGGCGCCAACCGCAATGCAGAATGTCGGCCTGCGGCAAAGTTCGTGTGTGATTCAGCATGGTTTCGAGATGGAAGGGTGCCAGCGCGTCGTCTGAGTCGAGAAAGACGACCCAGTCGCCTTTCGCCTGTGCCAGGCCCGCATTGCGAGCAGCCGAAACGCCGCTCTGCTCCTGCCGTAGCACACGGAAGCGCGTATCCCGAGCCGCGAAACGGTCCGCGATCTCAGCGGTCTGATCGGTTGAACCATCATCAATGATGAAGCATTCCCAGTCGGGATGACTTTGCGCTATCAGGCTCTCCAAAGTCGAAGAAATCGTTGTTTCCGCTCCATGCGCCGGTGTGATGATGGAAACCATCGGCATAATTGTTGCTTCCTACGATAACGATCACGCTAGTGTACCGTGTCAGTTCGCGAGTATGATGATCTTTACTACTTTGAGGCAAGGTGTATTTAACCGGTGGCAAAAGTGAGCCGAAATGCCTGAACAACTCAAGGATGATGCGCTTGATCGCGCGAAGCGACGGGACCAATACTGGCGCCGTGATCAGTGGAAGTCCTTGATCCACATCTGTCTGCAATGGAACGATTTGCTGTTAGAACTTCTGGCACGCGATCTGAAGATGAGATATCAACGGTCCGCAATTGGCCTCGGCTGGTCCTTGATGCGGCCATTGAGCCAACTGCTGGTTTTTTCGCTGATCTTTCGTCACGTTCTGCCCCTAGATATTCCCCATTACACCACTTTCGTCTTTTCCGGCGTGTTGGCCTGGGGTTGGCTCAGCACTGCGGTACCCGCAGCGACGACTTCCATAACCGGCAGCAGCGAACTGGTGCGCCGGCCGGGCTTTCCGGTCGGCATACTTCCTGTTGTCGCAGTCATCACACAAGCAGTGCACCTTCTGCTCGCTCTGCCACTCCTCTTCATCATCTCGTTTATCGAGACCGGGGGCCTGACTTTGAGCGTCGTCGCACTTCCACTCGTCTTCCTTGCGCAGGCGCTATTCACGATGGGCCTGTCCTATCTTGTTGCGATTGCGCATGTCCACTTCCGGGATACTCAACATTTGGTAGGCGTAGTTTTGATGCTGGGTTTTTACCTGACACCCGTGTTCTACAGCCCACTTAAGGCGAGTGAGCCGATGGCGTTAATTCACACCTTGAACCCGATGGCCTGGATTCTCGAGGGCTACCGCGCCATTTTCGTCGAACACGCGTGGCCTCCCGTTGATATCTATTGGAAGACTGCGCTGATTTCTTTGCCGATGCTATTTGCTGGAATTTGGCTGGTCGAGCGTGGCAGCGCAAGCCTAGTGGACGAACTATGAGACAAGGCGCCATCATCGTCCACGACGTCGGCAAGCGCTACCGTGCGCAAGAGGGTGCACGCTCCACCACGTTGAAGGGTTACCTTTTGTCCGGACGGTCCGTGGTGCCGTCGAAAAGCTTTTGGGGCCTGCGCCACATCAGCTTCGCGGTTGCGCCAGGGCAAGCTGTCGGCGTGGTCGGGCTAAACGGGGCCGGGAAGTCCACTTTGCTGCGTCTGATCGGCGGCGTCGGTCGTCCCGACGAAGGGCAGATCAAGGTGATGGGTCGAATTGGCGCCTTGCTCGACATCGGGGCGGGCTTGACCGACGATTTGACGGGGCGCGAGAACATCTTCCTGCTGGGTGTTATCGCGGGAATGCGGCGGACCGAGGTTGCCGAGCGGTTTGACGAGATTGTAGCCTTCGCCGAGCTGGAGGCGGCCGTTGAGAACCCGGTTCGCAGTTATAGCACCGGGATGCGCATGCGCCTGGCATTCGCCGTGGCAGTCCATGTGCGCCCGGACATCTTGCTTATCGATGAGGCCCTCGCCGTAGGCGACCAAGCCTTCCAGCAGAAGTGCATTGCAAGAGTGAAGGAGATACTGAACGACGGCGCCACTATCTTCTTCGTGTCACACGACGTCTCGCAGGTAAGAGAAATCTGCGACTACGTGCTGTTCCTGAGAGGCGGACGCGTCGTGGGCTACGGACCAATCGACGAAATGCTCCCACTTTATACCTCGGCTGTCGAGGCGAAGGTCGCCAGTGTCCAGCACGAACCGTTCGGCGTTACAAAATTGCCCGTCGAGCTTGTGCCGCAAGTCAGCCGGTTCGGCAATGGCGAACTCCAGATCACAGCCGTAGCATTGCTGAACGAGCAAGGCATGTCGACAAGTACCATCGTTGCGGGCGACCGGCTGTCGATTTCACTGACCTATGTGGGCGCCACCAGAGATCGCAACGCCGTTATCGTCATCGGCATCTATGCGGCGGACGATACGTGCTGCTTCGAGACCGACAGCAAGTTGGCCGAATTCGCCCCTCTCGTAGATACGGACACGGTGCGCATCGAAACAACACTCAATCGTATCGACCTGGCGCCAGGCGACTATCGCGTTACGGTGGGCCTTTTTTCGGCAGACTGGCAGCAGGTTTACGATTATCATGCTGAAGTCTATCCTCTCGCCGTGACCGGCCCCGGCCCAAGAAAGGGTATGCTGAATCCCCCGACACAGTGGCAGCAGGTGCAGTCGCGCCCCACCGCGACCTCGCCGGACCACGGCTCATTGGGGCAGCACAGCTTGGATCCGAACTCCTGATGCGCCTTGCGGTCCGAGACATCGACATTCTTGACCTTCCGCCAGATTTTGGGCCGACTGGTGACTATCAGGGTGCACTTGTGCTGATCCGGGTCGCCGGTCGTCCGTGCGGCCAAGCTGTGATCGCCTTCGACACCGATGGCGGCAAGACGCCAATTAAGGATCGGATTCTGTCTGCGGCCAGTTCGTCGGTGTTCGAGGCTTGGCTGAGGCATCGGCTGGCCCTCCCTGACCCGTCGCCGACTCCAAATCAGCTGCCGAAAGCTTCCGTCGTGATCTGCACGCGCGATCGTACCGAAGATCTGGAGCGCTGCCTCACCGGGCTTTTGGCTATGCCCGATAAGGCCGATATTCTAGTCGTCGACAATGCCCCATCGAACGAGGCCACGCGAGATTTAGTCGGGCGCTTCGATACTGTGAGATATCTGCGCGAGCCGCGTCCTGGTCTTGACGTCGCGCGCAATACTGCCCTTCGCAACACAGAAGCAGACGTCGTCGCCTTCATCGACGACGATGCGGTCCCCGACCCGCTATGGCTTAGAACCTTGCTTCGCAATTTCGAGGACCCCCTGGTGCTGGCCGTAACCGGCCTTACTATGGCGTCCGAGCTGGAAACGGACTCGCAGATCGCCTTTCAACATTTTGGCGGTTTTTGCCGTGGTTTCAGGCGTCAGGTCTATGACGCCCACAACCTGGACCCTTTCACCGGATGGCATGCGGGTGCCGGTGTCAACATGGCATTGCGCCGAACGATGGTTGACGTGGTGGGGTGGTTCGACGAGGCCCTCGACGCTGGAACACTAAGTCTGGCTGGTGGCGACACAGACATGTTCCGGCGCGTGCTCGAAGCCGGGTATCGGATCATCTACGATCCCGAAGCTCTGAACTGGCACCGCCATCGTCGCTCAAGCAAGGAACTGCAGCAGCAGATGTATGGCTACGAGGCTGCATCGCTCGCCATCTTGACGAAGGCCCTCGTGTTCGAGGGAAACCCGCGTGCGCTCCCTCGCATGGTTCGTTCGTACATCAGGCTTTTTCGGCGATTGTTTCAACCTCGACGGACACACCAATTCAGCCTGCCTTACAACGACGCCTTAACCCAGTTCAGAGGGGCTGCGAGCGGCCCGGTTCGTTATCTGAGGGCGCGGGCGCGAGCAGTGAAGGCAGGGCATAAGCGTGGTTGACATCAGCGTTATCATACCAACCCATAATCGTGCTGCCATGCTGAGATCGCTTCTGGGCAAGCTCGACGCCCAGCGAGATGGGACCCCAGCGTTCGAAGTCCTGGTTGTGGCTGACGGGTGTGAGGACGACACGTCGACAATGCTCGCGTCGCTTCGTACCCGCGTTCCGCTTCGTACCCTGTCGTTGCCGGGCGTCGGTCCGGCACTCGCCCGCAATGCGGGGTCGCAGGTCGCGAGCGGCCGTTTATTGATCTTCCTTGATGACGACATTGAGCCCGGGGAAAACTTCGTTGGGGCGCACGTCGTTGAACATCAGCGCCACCCTGGGGGCGTAGTGATGGGCCCCTATCCGCCACTTCCGCACATTGCAAGGGACCGCTTCCGCCTCAGCGCGCGCGCATGGTGGACGAGGCACTTCGAGCGCGTGTCCCTCCCTGGACATCAGTTCGCCTTTACCGATGTGCTGACAGGAAACCTTTCGCTGGATGCGGAACTATTTCACGCAATGGGCGGCCTCGATCCTCAATTCGCCCGTGCACGAGAAGACTTCGAATTTGGTTTGCGTCTGATCAAAAAGGGAGTTCCAATTCGTTTTGCTCCTGACGCATTGGGCTATCATCTCGAACATCAGACGGCGACACTGACCGGAAAGATGGTGCGCAGGCATCAAGAGGGACGCTCCGATGCCTTGATGGCTCGCAAGCACCCCGACATACAGCGGCGGCTCGAGATCCATCGGTTTGCCGGAAAAAAGGGGCGGAAAAAACGTCTGCAAAGGATCATCGCTACCCGCGCCGGTTCTGTCCTTGACCCCCTCGTCAAGGCTGGCCCCCGCGTCCTCCAAATGTTGGAAAAGGCTGGCCTTCGCAGGCTCTATGAGAAGGTAGAGCGACAGCTCAATGGATATCATTATCTTCGCGGCGCCGCGGAAGTTTTGGGTGAGGATTGGCGGCTTCCGACGGATCCGACAGCTTCCGCTGACGAAATCGAGGTGCTCGAGATCAATCTGGACCAAGGCCTTGAGGCAGCCGAAGCTATGCTGGCGGAACGCCGACCCCTCGCTGCTCGTATCGTGAATGGGACGGTACCCGTCGGCGACATGGGTCACCAGATCGGCGCCGAACCGTGGGACGCACGGCATCTCCGTCCGTGGCTGAACGGCCAGGCAATACGCGGATATCTTCCTGTGGCGCTTGCCGAATGGCAGATTCAGCCGAACAACGTCCCCCCGCATTTGTCCGACTTCACATTGAACACCCTCAATAACCCCGGTTTCCGCGCGCATATAATCGAACAGCACGTCCAATGGATGCAGGCGAAACTGAGTTCAGCACTCTATGACAATACGACCAAATCGTAGCGGCCGACGCTGCTGCGGCCGAGTGCCAGGTTCAGACGCCCTACCGCGCTCATGCCGATGCGCCTGCCGTGGGGCAGTTCCGGCTGTCGAGTACGGCACGCTCGGCGAGTGCCGCCGCCGTCTCAGGCCTTTCGATTAGGCTTGTCCTACGGGAAGACCATCCGACAGGAAGACCACGAGCCCATCGGAGACCAGGAGCGAAACGGCATCACGGTGAGAGGTGGCGAGATCAAGATAGTGAATCGATATGAGAAAACTTATATCCTTCAGATCGGACGGAAGTGGTTCCCGCATCATCACTCTCTCAATCACGTCGTGAACATACGCCATCTGCACCTGGGACGAGAATCTCGAAAGTCATAGTTTATTCCGCGGCGTGCCTCATTTGGTCCCTGAACCAGTCGAGAGTCATCGCCACGCCCTGTTCGTAGGTGATGTTGCACGACCATTCGGGCATGACATAGTGCGCATTGGTCAAATCAGGCCGTCTGTTCGTGGGGTCCTGCGGTGGTGACGGCTCGAAGACGATCGGCACGCCGCCAACGAGCCTGGAGACATATTGCGCGACCTCGAGAACCGAAATCTCGCGATCATTGCCGACGTTCAGAGGCCCCTTATAGTCGGTTTCATTTATCCAGAAATATCGCGCGAAACCATCGACAACGTCATCGACATAGCCCCAACTGCGTGACTGAAGACCGTCACCGAACACGGTAATCGGGCGACCCGAAAGCGCCTGGGTGATGAAGTTGGAGACCGCGCGCCCATCGTCGGAGCGTGTCCGGGGACCATAGATATTGAAGGGGCGAACGATCTTGACGTCGAGCCCTTGGGTACGCTGCATCTCGAACAGCAGCGACTCAGTGCACCTTTTGCTTTCGTCGTAGGACGAGCGCGGTCCGGTGCAGTCGACCTGACCCTTGTAGGATTCCGGCTGCGGCGACACCAGAGGATCGCCATAGACTTCGGAAGAGGAGGTGAAACCGAAACGTCCGCCCTTCTTCAGCAAGTCGAGCAACCGGAATGCCCCGAGAAGATTGGCGGAGATCGTTCTCTTCGGCTCCTTCATGTACCACGGCGGCGATGCGGGGGATGCAAGGTGATAGATTTCGTCGAACTTATCCGAGGTCTGCAGCGTCTCGACATCAGATTTCACGAAGTGGAAACGGGGGTCCCGGATGTGCGCGATATTTTCGAAAAGCCCGGTCCAGAGGTTGTCAACAACGACTAGCTTCTGGACGTCCTTCCTCAGCAAAAGTCGATCGCACAAGTGGGATCCGATGAAGCCAGCCCCGCCAGAAATCAATACGCTTTTCATTGCTTCGTGCCTCGTGACTTGAGATTAAGCTGTTTGCTTATTAGCATCACCTGTAATGCATGACAATTATTTAGAAGAGTTCTAAGAATTACTCACTTATTGATGTCAATTGTTAAAAGTAACCACTTTAAGGTGTTTCTGACGAGCTGCGCTCGACAACGAGCAGCCGGGCCGGACCGGATGCTACAGATGTTCGTCGCGCGATCATCGTGACCTGCCCAATCTCGACCATCCGTTCCATGAGACGGCCGCGACCATTTGCGGTTCGATCGGAGGAATCGGCATGGTATCGAGAACCTCTCCAACGAGTTCCGGATCCAGGGAGCTGAGGTTGCCTGTGGAAAGGAGGGTTCCGAATGTGTGTTATATTTTCGAAAGGTCCGGTGCAAAGATTGTCAACAACAGCCAGTTTCTGGGTATCATTTTCGAAGTAGAAATCGTCGCATAAATGCGATCCAATGAAGCTGACCCCGTTTCTCACATCGTTTCGCCTCGTTACTTGAGAATATATTATTGTTATTACAGCGATCGACAGTTTAGTATGGGCACGAAGTCCGGGGGTGGATCGGACTTTGGTCTGAATTTCGCGCGCGCGGAAACGTCGTCATAGAAGTCGACAGCGCTTCTGGTTCGGGACGCTTATCTCGGCTTCCCGCCATTCGTGGTGACGCTGGGCTTGCTGTCGATTGCCCGAGCCCGGCAGGCGTTACATCGAACAACCGTCGTCTGGCGCTGGGCAAGGGGCGCTTGGTTTTTCGAGATCGCAAAGCCGGTTCTCACCGGGTCGTTCTGGCGCGGCTGACCGGCTTCGTCCGGCGTATCAAGCCTTGATGATTGAGGTCAGCCCTCCGGGGGCGACGCAAACCGGCTCGCATCGAACAGGTCTGTCGCGGCGACCGGAATGATATCCTCACCTGACGTCGCGACATTGACCTCACGATGAACCGTGCGGGGGGAAACGCGAGGCGCGTTCAATCCCATTACTTCGCCGGGAGAATGCAGCGCCCATTTCATCAGCGCCGCGTCGGACGTCGATTCAAAGAAACTTGCTTCTTCCCAGGAAGCGGTCATGGGCAGAGAGGCGATCATATCAGCGCCCTGCTTGGAGGCCTGGTGTGCAACACGGAGGGGTTCGAAGCGGGCGTAGGCCGGCAATGCAGGCGCCGGCCTGTCCGGAAGGACATCAATTGGGCCGATCGACGCAGTCTCCAGTTTGTCATCTGCGCCCGCGTCGTGCTTGAGGGCGGGCGGGCGCATCGCCGGTATCGGAATCGGCAAAGATGAAACATCCCCCGCGGACCGTTTGTCGTCCCGCTCGACCGCGCCGGTTTGCAGCGCGAGCGCATTCAATGCTCGGCTTCTGGGCGCGGGCAGAAGCGCCGTCACGAGCTTATTGTCTATGGTGTCGCCGTTCGGCCTGGCCGACGCGCTCACGTCTTCGTCTTCTCCCGCGCTGCTGGCGATCTGGATCGAGGTGGGGCCGCCGCGCTTCTTGTAGTTTGCAACCGCCTGATTGTATCCCGGCAGCGGCCTGCCATCGGCCGGGAGATGGATCGTCTGCCCATTCGGGAATATTCGAGCGAGTTCCTGCCGGGACATGCGGGGCCAGGCCCTGACATTGCCGACATCGAGATGCACGAAGGGCGATCCCGAGGTAGGGTAATATCCGACACCGCCGACCTGCATCTGCATTGCAAGCGCACGCAGCGTCGAAAGCTTCACGCCGGGAACGTAGAAGTCCATCGCCTTGCCCAGCATGTGCTGGCTCTTCTTGGCGACGCCCGTGATGCGCGAGCGGTTGCGGAGCATGTTGTTGGTGGTGGGCGAACGATAGGCGGAGACGATGTGGATGTAGTCCTTGCCGCCGCTGCGCTTGTATACTTCCCAGACCAGGTCGAGCAGCCGGGGATCCATCCGGGTCGGCTCGTTCCTTCGCCAGTCGCGCAGAAACCGATTGATCTGGGAAAGACCCTTTGGATCGAACTTTCCGTCCCGCTTATAGGTAATCGTCGCCCTCTCGCCCGTATGGGTAAAGAACAGCTTCAGGGCCCGATCTTCCGCTGAGGCAAATGATGCAGAACCGACAAGTGCCGGCAGCGCAAACAGAGCCGGCAGAATGGTCTGCGCTGCGAAGCGTTCCGCACGCGACAGGAGCGTGGCAATTCCGCCCAGGGCTGCGCCCGATAATCCTTGCAGTGGATACTTCAACACGAACAATCCCGCCCACACCAAACACTCGACGAGGTGCGGGAACCTCCGCATCCATCACGCTCAGTAAAGCCAGCTTATGGTCAACAAATTGCTAACGAGCGGATGCGTATACTCGGCGAAGTGAGGATGCGCGTCATCACAAGCGCAATCGGACCCTACGCCCGCGAGAGGAGCGCATCGAGCGCATTCTGTGCTGCTCTGAAATCCCCGCCGCTCTGAAACGGTTACAACCGCTCCCAACCTTCAGTCTCCCGGAACACGCGACCTCAACTCCCGCCTAGCGGCTGACCAGAACATGCATCGACCTTAAACCCGGATCAATCAATAGGGCGGGCCAGTTGGGAATGAGGCATCCGATGCGCTGCTAACCGCCAGCCTCGTCGATCGGTGGAGACGCGACGCCTTGCCCAGAAATGCGTACCTCGGTCGGAACTGGAAAAGTTCGCTGAACAAACTCTGGCTATGTCCTTAGAAGTTTGGACTATCCTCATGGCCCTCCAACTCAGGACACCCCCTGATGTTGCCGAAACCGATCGTTCGCCGGTCGCCCGATTCATCCAGACCACTGAGCACGATGACATTGTCATCCTGCTGTATAATCTCGCTACGATAGATGCCGGCCCGAAGCGCCCGGTTTTTCGCCTGGCTTATGTTGCATTGCCCGGGCGGCGGAGTGACGTGCCAGTATCTCGTCCCTTGCCCATCCGAGTGCCATCCGCCCGAAGCTGCGAATGCTGACAGGCTGGATAGCAGTATCCCAGACGCCAATATTGCGCTGCCTAGAACCAGTTTCATGTAACCTCCGTAAGCTGCGGCAGGGCTGGTCTTCATTCTGCTTGTCCTGTTTTCAACCGACAGCCGGGTTTCCCATGGCGTCACCACATTAGGTGGCTCGCGCTAACACTGTGCTAACGCCCGCTTCGGCGGCAATTTCCGGATACTAAAAACAAAGGTTTTTTTCGACGCGGTTCGCCTTGTGCTACCGATGTCACCGCTCGGAGGAAGAGCAAGTAATAGTAGATCCGCGTAGGTTTGCACCTAAGAATGGTTCGCATCTTTAAAAATGAAGTATTTTCAATATTTTAGCGTTGTAGGTTTTGACTGATTTCGCTAACTTATCGTGTGTTCGCGGTAGGTATGCGCCTAAGTGTTCGCGATAGCTGTGAGCCTACAGCGCGGAAGCAAAAAAAAGCCCGCGCAAGCGGGCTTCGAGCGATGACGGTAGGGCGGATACTGCTAGCTGCGAGGTCTGAAGACTTCGATCGGAGCATCTATGATTTCGGATTTCCGATAGAAGCGGGTTCCTTTCGTGCCATCATAGATCGGCATGATCTCAACATCGGCAAGCTTATCGGCGACGGTTTGCGGGCTCGTTTCAAAGAACTCCGCCACCTCGCCAAGCCGCATGTGCTCGGCCATGAATGCATCCATCGAGGCGATCGTGACTACCGTCTGGCGTCGACCGTTGACCTGGTTGTTTACGGCAGTGGTTTCCAGGTATCCTCGCTTGATCAGGCACGGCATCGTCTCAGGTTTCACGCGCATATACCCGCACCCCTCGCGCTGGGTCATGACGGGTACGCCCACGACTTCACTCAAGCTCTTCCGGGTCTTCACGAAGAAGTCGATGCCCTTTCGGGCGTCGATCCGCAGGGCATCAATCCGCCCCCAGCCACCGGCAGCAGCCTCAGCTCCCTCAAACTCACCACTGATGATCGCTGATAGCATGTCTTCCGTGTTGCAGCCGGCAAGACGGCACACGGTCGTGATTGATTTAAGGGCGCTCACTCGCGGGGTCATAGTGACATTCGCGAACAGGCGCTTTTGGAACGCTTCAAGATCCTCACGGAGGATACGGGAGTACACGCGGATTCCATTTCGATTTTCGACACGCGGAAGCAATCCCTTGTCTAGGATCCTCGCCATCACTTCCTCGGTAACGCCAAGCATCTCCCTGGCCTCTCTGCTGTTCAGGGTGCGGCTCGCGGTCGTCAGGATCTCATGAGCCTTCGCTGCATCGAAGTAGATGCGCGCGTAGGGAAGTTCCGTCTCGTCGATCAACTTTGCGTCACGGAGGAGCTGGACCACACGATCCTCGAAGAGACCGTATTCGACGCTAGCCGACTTCACCGTGTGAAGGTATCTGTGACGGATTTTGAGAAAGCATGGTTCTCCGACAGCGTACGCTAGGGTTCGCTCGGCCACATCCTGGAAGAGCTCCACGATCTCGGCCATGTCCGCCCGCTCGACATTGCGCCGAACCCATGCGCCGAGTGATCCCAGCACCAGCTTGATCTGCGCCTTGTGCCGCTCGGCTTCAAGGATCCGGGTGGCGACCTCCCGGATACGTTGCTCTCCCTGGCGCGCAACGTAATACCCGATCTCTCTGGCGGGAGCAGCGCGCAAGTGACGCGGGACCTCGGCAAGCGCGTATTTGTGGCGCTTAACGAAGCTACCGAAGTATGTGCAGAGATCGATCGTCAAATGGGTTTCAAAGCGATCGAGATATGGTTCGTTCGACTGCCCATTAATGCGGTCTGCAACATACAGGTCGAGACCCATGTGAGGCTGCCCAACTTCCTCTGCCGCCTGCAGCTCGATGATCTTCCTGTGGTGCATCGCAAATCGGCAGAAACTGTCGCCCACTTCGGGCGCGTCGGCAACCTCCACCAACGGCCTCTGGTGGAGCGTACAACTGCGGATCGAGCGGGTTGCCCATGTGGCCCGCACATATGGACGTGCGACAGGCCGGCCGCGCCCGCTTTCCCAGTCAGCCACGACACACTTTGGGCAATACCGGAAGCGATTGCCCTCGCGAGCTTCTCGTTTGAAAACAGCCGCTCCCATTGACCAATGGAGCTTCCGCGGCCGTGGTGCGCTGAACCGGCTCAAGCAGTCTGGATCCTCTCCGGACCAGTATGCCAGACGGGAAACAGGTTCGGATTCCCCTCGCTCCAGTGCCTTCTGCTCGATGGCGGTCATCGTGAAAAACATGCGGTTCGTGGGAAAGCCGTTTGCCGCGCTGAGACGGTCGGCGTAACTCCCGGGAATTTCGTCGGAGTGAAATGCGACAGGAACAGGCAACGTCATTGAGTTATTCCTCCTCCATGGCCCCGAGCGATTTCCTGGGCTCGATGTCGCGGAAATTCGGGGCGATGAAGATGTTGTCTTGTCGAGAGCACCCACTCGATGCCTCGTACTGCTGCCCGAAGTGGGAGATGGTGAGCACGGCCTTCCCGCGCGCACGAGCGCGAAAGCTTGCTTCCTGGGTAGTCTCGATCATCGTGCCCCAGGCGCCCTTGGTTGCATGGCAAAGTCGCTCCAGGAATTCACCATCTTTCAGCTCAGATGCGAGATCGAGACCGCAGCCTTCGACCGCTACTGCCCGGATTACCCTTTCGATCCATTCGGCATCTTCGGAGAAGTTCATCCGATGGAAGGGGATGACCTTCGTTCGTCGTCCAACCTGATCATCATCGCGCAATCGCTCGATGCGGGGCATCCCGCTGCAGATGACATGAAGTGGCCAGTCCTCCGTATCGAGCAACTGCTTGAGGAGATCCTGCGCGGCCTCGAACGCCGCGGTCGTGTTGGACCGAACGGTATGCTGGAGTTCATCCAGATAAATGATCTTGATCTGCCGCTGCTTGATCTGGTCCAGAAAAAACCTTGTCAGCTCTCCCTCGTTCTTGCCTTCAAAGGGAAGCTTCATGGCTTTTAGGAGCTCAACGATGATGTCGCGCGTCAGGGATTTTTTCGGCAGCTTGGCGCCGATGACGGGCTGGATAAGTTCGCCGTATTCATCAACCCTCGGCTGGAGTTCCGGAACCTTCGAAAGCGCGTGCCTGAATCCGGTCGTCTTGCCGGTGCCGGCCGGCCCAGTGATGAAGTAGCCGCGACGGGGCGAGGCAGCCCCGGCCTCGAAGTCCGAGATGTTCTCCAGGATGTAGGCTAACGCGTCATCGATATCCTGGTCGAGTGGGTTCTCGATATGGGTTTTGCGGACGCGCACCCGCAGGTCGCGCAGGAGATTGTTGCTGGCAGCAATCATGGTCATCAGTCGTCCCATTTGTTGCGGTTGAATTTCGAATTCTTTTCGGCCGGCATCGGCGCGGGCTCGAGATGCGCGGGCCGCGTCCGGGCAACCGTTCCGCCACGCATGTCGTCCGGCGGCGGCAGCACAGGCACATCCGGCTTAATGGGTGCGCCGGAAACAGGAGGGACAGCGAAGTTGCGGTAGAGCATGCGACGCTGCTTCTCGAGCTTTGCGGCCGTAGGAGCGATCGGATCGAGACCGGCGCGCAGTGTCGCGGCCTTGCCGTTCTCGCGGTTCTTGAGGATGTAGTCCCGGATGGCGACGTAGTTCTCGGCAGTCTCGGCGCGGTTCTGCGCGAGGTCTTCCTTGCGGGCCTCCGCCCACTCGCGCTCGGTCATGTCCGCCGGAAGGTCGATCTTGTTCTCCACCTCCACCCAGCCGCCGTCGTTGCCCTTTACGAGGATACTGTTGAGGTAGCTCAGGTCCGAGATGATCTCGAACGGCTTCTGCCCACGTTCCATGTGCTGCTCGACGAGCCAATCGCTGTTGTACGGGATTCCGTACTTCACGATCCCGTAGTTGCCGATCGTGGCCGTGTCCGGCTTGCCGAAGGCCCTGATCAATTCCTCCCGGTGTGGCGGCGCATCCAGCCGTAGCCTTCCATTGCCTCCACCAGCACATTGTGAGGACTACGTCCCCCGAGGGAGCTGTGTTCCTTGATGTTGTAGTAGTCGCAGATGCCGTGAATGATGATTTCGGCGAACTCCTCCGCCGCCAGCGAGGCGTGAAGCTTCGGATCGTAATCTCCCTTCTCGGCGATGCTGCGGAAGGTGCGTCCATGGTAGAACTGCGTGAACATCGGCCCGATCGTATGAAACAGGCTCTCGATGTGGGGGCGCTTTTTCGGGTTTCCCGTTTCCGGCCGCGTCGGTTCGACGCCAAGCGCGCGGAAGGCGTCGACCGTCTCCTCGGCGAGGAAAGCGGAGCCGTGGTCCATGTAGGCTGTGCCGTGCGGCTTGACCTTCCCGAGCCATGGGATCTGAGCGCCAAGATAATCGGAAATGTGCGTCTTGTCGGTCATGACCAGCCGCAGCGTGTCCAGTGCCGCCTGCGCATTGGGGGACGGCGCCACCTTGGCGGCCAAGACATAGCGGGTGGCGACATCGACGACCACGACAACCCAAAGCCTGATTTTCTTCAGGATCTTGAGTTGCTCTTCGGTGGCCGTGGAAAGCATCCCGGCTGACGCCCAGATCGTCATCAGGTCAGTCTTGACCTCGTCGATTTCGATCCGCTGTCCGAGCAGGGTCTCATCGTGCATTCTGAGGTTCGGCGCAAAGTGCTTGCGGGCGGCTTCTGGACCCTCGCG
Source organism: Rhizobium sp. CRRU65 (assembly GCF_048551595.1). Taxonomy (NCBI): domain Bacteria; kingdom Pseudomonadati; phylum Pseudomonadota; class Alphaproteobacteria; order Hyphomicrobiales; family Rhizobiaceae; genus Rhizobium; species Rhizobium sp. CRRU65. The sequence goes on from NZ_JBLYZH010000011.1 coordinate 185,440, forward strand.
CTGCGCCATCACGTCGAAAGCCGCGAAGGATTCGATGATCTCGTAGAATTTCGTCTTCCCGAACGTGTGGAACTGAAGCTTGCCCGCGGCCTTGCGGGCCTCATTTTCCTTGTGCACAGCAGCCTTGTAGCCCTCGTAGACGTCGGTCTTCCGAGGCTTGAGTGGCGACATGAAGTTCCGCGCTTCGAGTACCGCAAAGTCGAGTGACTCCGCGGTGAACGTCAGGGTCTTTCGTCCGGGGCCCGTGTGTCTTGGGAGGATGGCGAGGATGTTGCGATTATATTTCACCCACTCCTTGTAGAGGCGGTTGAACGTCGAAACGCTGGGAGCACTGATCCCCTTCAGCGTGTCTGAACGAACTGGCCCGAGCAGCTTTCTCCAGTGAGGGTCGATCCAGGACTGAAAGTCCTGGCTTGAACGGCTGACGTGGCCGGAAAGTAAGCACTCTTCATCGTATTTCTTGAACAGGCGCTCGCGAAGCCGGGCGATGCGCTGCACCTTTTCCTCAAACTCGTTGAACTTCCGTCCGCTGAAAAGAAGCTCGAGGAATTGTAGCTCGCGCGTGTTGCCTCCATATTCAATCCGCGCTGTTTCCGCGTCGACGCGCTCGTTGATGTCCGAGTGCGTCAGGAAGATCGTCCGGTCAGGATGCTCTTCAAGATAGAATTCATAGCCGTCGAGGCGACGCCCTGCAGGCACAAAGGCCTCGGTTCCGATGCGAAGAATATCCTCGCTGCCAAGCATGGGCACGGGATGTCGCAAGACCTTGGGAAGAGGGTAGTAGTCCAAGAGAGAATCCTGACAAACGGGATAGAATAAATGAGTCGTGGGACGCGCCTCAGCGATCGCCTACGGGGGCGGGTATTCCGCCCGGAGGGTTCCGTTGGCCAATCCCTCGGTGATCTGCTCGTTGGTCAGGAAGAGAGCCCGTGAGGGCTGCTCCTGGTGCTGGAGGCGGATGCCACTGGGAGACATCGCGAGGAGGTAGTACCGCTCCTTTTCGAACGTAAACTGTTGGTCAGGATGGAACGCCATCGCAGGTTTCGTCCGGCTCATGAGTATCTCCTCCCTCAGCCGCAGAGACCGGTAGCGCCGCCAGCAGGCGCGTGACCGAGCCAGGTAAGTTCCGTGATCTTCTCGCCCGTGATCGAGAACAGAAAACCGGTGTCAATCAGCCGCCAGATCGCGACGCGCCGCCGTTCGACCGACGGGCAATTCTTCAGCAGGGAGCCGAACCGGAACCAGCCGTGGAGGGTGCCGACAACGCCCATCAACTCGTCGACGTCGTCCTCATCGTGGTATTCGCGCGACCACCGGATCATGTGCGCGTTCTCCGCGGCTTCGATGGTGCCATACAGTTCCGTGCGCAGCACGATGTCATCTACCTGCTGCGAGGACGAGTGCGCCTCGATGCGCTTGATCAAGGCCTCCATCTCCTCGCGCTTATGCTCATGCTTGATGATGATCGCCTGCCGTGACCCGTCGTCGTAGATGACGAACAGGTCTGCCGTGTGCTGGCGCAGTTTTCCGTCGTCGTCGAGGTATTGAAAGACGGGGAACTGCGAGTGCAGTGCGGCGACGTCGTTGCGGACCTGGAGCCGGAGTGACACTCGATGTTCGAGTTCGCTTTCATGGTAGACGATGACGTCGCGATGGTACGTCCAGCCGCGTGCCGTCTTCATGTTCTTCAGCGGCGGAACTCGGGTCGCCAGGCCGTGCGTCCGGTCGTGGATGACGCGGCGGAGCCCCGGCGCCAGCGAAGGACGGTTCTCGGGGGCGAGGACAAGACGCCCCTCGGGAAGGCGCACGGTGCTGCGGAGCGCAGGATCCTGCATTCCGGTCACACGCTGTTCGCGGCTGCGGCGGCGACGATCCAGGAAGCCGAGACCTGCGCGGCGTCGTGCGATCTTGCGTGCGACTGAACGTGAATGGATGACTGACATGGCATTTCCTTTCATGCATGGCGACGGCTGCGGTCGCGTTGAGCTGTATCGATGGAGGTTTTCGCCGGGGCCGAGGTCCCGGCGGTTTTCGTCAGGGCGTTTCACCTTCCGGTTTGGAGAGGTCGACAGTGACGAGTGCGGGCGCCAGACTCCGGATGTTGGTTCGCTGTCCCTTGGGAAGCGATTTCCAGAGACCAGCAGCGCGGAGCGCTCGAGGCATGTCCCATCGAACCTGCTCCAATCCGTCTGGCAGGACTTGAAGCAGGCTGGATTCGATCAGGCCCGGTCGCGAGGTCTTCAGGGAAAGGGCCGAGCGGCCATTCGCGCGTGACGCGATGTGCTTTTTCATGGGATCACCACTCCCGCAGGATGTTCGCGGAGCCTGTAATCTCGCGCATCACATCGTCTGCCGTGCTGCCTCGGAGACGAAGCGCGGAGGGCCGTTGCGGTCCGCCGACATTGTCATGAGGCAGCACGAACTTGCGACGGCTGAGACGGACAGCATTGCGGAATTCGGTGAAGCTGCAGTGGCGCAACCCAAGGCGCTGGCACTCGTCCTTCATCGCAAGATAGCGGGACGAGAGCTCCTCGAAGCGATTTGCACGAATGCAGCGACGCGCGAACGTCCGGTGGAGGCAGGCCTCTTCCGAGCTGTAGGGGCGCTGCGCCGTGGGGCTCTGATGGGTCGGAACGGAACTGGTGGTCTTCATGGCAGGCTCCTTTGGATGAGTTCGGGACGTGCGGAGCCACTCCCCGATGCGATCGGGGTTGCGGCAGTCTTAGAACGGGGTTCGTCCGGCGGGGTCGACGCGGGTTGAGTGCTACGACGTTGGAAGTTGGAAGCTGTTAGGGAAGCGTCTGGCCTTCGAAGCCCTCCGGCGAAATGTCACCTGCGCCGAGCGTCTCCAGGAAGAGGCTGTAGGGCACAAGCTTCAGCTTCGGCGCGGCGATCGAAGTGAGTTGCGCGTTCATGTTTTCGACTGCCTCTGCCATGACGCTCCAGACCTGCCACTCCTCGCCGGGGAAGTCTTCGGCGGTGCGAACTGCCTCATCGAGTATCGCGAATTCGAGCTCGATATATTCCTTGGGGCGGCCCGCCTCGGAGACGTCAATCGACGGCGAACACTTGGTGGGGAGCGCAGCCTGGCTCAGCAGGAAGGCGAGTTTCTTGAGGTTCATGATGGCAGTCCTTTTCTTCGGTGTCGAGTTAGATGCAGGTCGATTGGTCGGTGAAGCGCTCCGCACCTTTCAGCATCTGGAAGCGGGTGAGGCCGCTCCCGTAGCGCATGTGGTCGACGACGACGCTTGGCAGGCTGAGCACGAGATGGCGGAACATCGACGCGGAAGGTCGCCGGGACACGAGGCCGCTGCGGCGTTCGTCCTCGTCGAGCATCGCGCATAGAGTTTGATAGAGTTTGCGGATGCTCGGACGCGTGGGATGCGCATAGGCAAGCGCCACGGCGCGAAAAAGCGCCAACTCGTTGTCAGAGAACTCGCTGCGATTGGGTTGGGACAACCAGATGCTGATCTTGACGCTCATGAATTCCGGCATCAGGTTGCCTGAATTTGGGCACGGCTTTTCGTTCTGCGGCATGGCGCAGTTCCTTTCCTTGGTGGGGATGTGGCAGAAGGGGAGGAGTGGACCTACCTGGGGCGGGCCGAAGCGATATCGCTTTCGTTCGTCGACCAGGCATACGCGCAAGGGGATGCTATGCCCTTAGCGGGAAGCACGCATGGGAGCTGATCCCTGGCCACTTTCGAGGCGCGGGGCTGCAGATGCGTCCGGGGCGAAGGGGCATCGAGAACGTTCGGCACTGGCAGCGGCATCGGTCATCTCCAATTCACTTCCGCTCGTATAAAGGGCATACGAAAACGGGTCAGCATCGATGTTCGAGCGGATTCTTGCGGAAGGTTTTTTGCAGATTAGCGCTTGCTAACGGATGGAGTATCCGGGGACGATGCCGCGCAAAAATCGCCGCAGCCGCAGGATGGTTCCTGTGGAGACGAAGCTTAGAGTATTCGAATAATGAGAACTCTTAAGTTAAGCATCGCGGCTTCCAATACTGATGCGGACGTACCTGCAATTTAGCTAGCTTCATGATCGCTATTTGTCTAATTATTTATTTAAGGGTGCCGCGATTGATATTGTATACATCGTGTGTATAATTCCGCGCGCGCGAACTATTCATCTATAACCTCGATGTAGTGCGCGATTATTGTCAACTATTACTATAGATCGCCGCCCTTCCGATTGTCCATCGGCAAGGACTGGACGTTTGTCGCTTGCAACGCGGCGTCCGAATCCTTGGTGACAGCACAACGGAGGACATCATGGCGAACGCCGGCAGAAATTTGGAAACTGAAATCGCAGAACACCTTGCGCCAGTCCTCGCCGACATGGATCTGGAGATTGCATTCACAAGGGAGAGCAAAACTCGCGCGGTCATAGATTTCGCACCGCTCGAAAAGGATGGGTGGCTCTCACCTGTCAAGATCATCTTCGATGAGGTCCAGGGCAGGGAGCTGGCATGGGATCAAGCGCATCTCAGAATCAACAACTGGGGATGCCGAAAACTTGGCGAGACCGGGTGGGTGTCCTGGAAGTGTTTCCACACCGCCCGCCACGAGATCAAGGGCGAGGGCCAGCAGGCGTTGGACTGGCTCAAATTCGTGATCGAGTACAACGGGCTCGTTCCCGGCAAATCGCTCGGGCCGAAGTGCGTCGTGAATTCAAACTTCGGCGATTTGTATTTCCGTGCGGCCATGCTGTTCCCGGAACTGGAGATCAAGCAGTCCAATGTCACAAAGTCGCCCCATCCGTTCGAGTACTTCGTCTTGAAGGACAGTCGCGACCGGGAGATCCAGATCGGGATGCGAAAAGGTGAGCAGAGGGCGACCGTCTATATCAACGGAGCGTTCCAGACAGAATTCTGCCAGTGGGAGCACGACCGCTTCAACGAGATCGTCAGAGACTTGAGCAAGGTCCAGCCCAGGGGACAGGCGCCTCTCAGGGGTCGGGCATTTGGCCAGTGGCCTTGAGCGCGTCCCATCGGTTGGCCTCCACGGATTCTTCCCGCTCTTCCCGTTCGAGCTGCATGAGATAGGCCCATTTTTCGTAGACGCGGGGTATCTCCTTCCTGATAGCCCCGCGCTTCTTGTGATTGCGTTCCACATCGGCCAGTTTTGCGCCGAGTATGACCCGCGTAGCCTGATCGTGAATCCACGCTGAAGGCGTGTCGCGATCTCCCGGCCAGCGGCGGCGCGGTCCGTTTAGCCTGGGCCGGAGCTCCCCGAGGCCGATGCGCGACAATTCGATGATCGGCTCAACGACCGCTTGGTCGAGATTCACGGTTTCACCGCTGAGCACCGCACGGATTGACAGAGCCACAACCTTCGCCATCACGGGCGGAAGCGCATCCGCAATCATATCGATAATCCCCGTTTTTTCCGCGAGGAATTTCCATCCGGGCGGGAATCCCTGTGCTGCCGCCAGGATTTCCAAAGTGATGAACGGCTTGAACTCCGTGTTGCGAAGATCATCGGAGCCAACCTTCGGTGGTTCACGGATATCGGAAGGATTGAAACCGGCATCGAGCCAAGGCTGCATCCAATCTTTCCTCTTTTCTATTCCTCGGAAAATGCTTGGCAGCATCTTACCCCTGTGTACCTGGGCCCAGTTGCGCGCCCACATATCGTAGACACGCTGAGGGGTTCCCAGCTCAACCTGCATGCTGAGCGGTGGAGGTGTCTGATGCGGCGCGATCGAAGATTGCAACGCTTTGACCACGTCCCGGACAACTGGGGTCACCATTCGCGGATCCGGAAGCACCCCTGCGACGTCGTTGCGGATCCCGACGATGAATCCATGTTCGCGCGAATGAGGAATGCCGAAGTTGATGGTATCCAATGCGAATTCGTGTACTCGGTAGCCCGCTTCCTTGACCTCTGTAAGAAGTGCCGCGATGGCCTCCTCGCCGCCTGTTTGCCTTTGGCCTAGGTCGAACTGGACCATGACGCCGCGTGGGAGAATCCCCTTCAACGCGCGAAGCACCTGAGGAACCGAAGCATCCTTCGGAACGCTTTCCTCCCCCGGTGGGAACGGAAGGCCGGCGACAAGCAGATCAATCTCGGCGCGCTCTTGCGGATTCACATATGAGATCTTGGCAATGTCTTTGTTCACGACATTCCACGTCGGCCAGTTGCGCTTGAGTGTCTGGGCGCGGATCGGGCTCTTCTCGATCAGCGCCGCATGCTCGAATCCTGCGCTCATGAGACCTATCGAGGTTCCACCGGCGCCCGCGAACAGCTCGAGAACCTTGAGACGCCGCGTGGGCTTGATCGAACCTGGCTCGGGCGCCGCGCCGGGGACGAGAAAGTCCAGGGCATCCCGAAGTTCCGTCGACCAGACAGGTATCGGCACGGCATCAAAGCCGAATCCGCCGTTGTGGGAGAAGGCCCCGTCGGCAAGGCGGCGTACAGCCAGCGCGGCATTGGCCAGATCCGTACTATCAGGTGAGCCGCCGTCGAAAGGCAGCTCGCCAAAAAGGCCGTCGATGATCGGAAGGATTCGACCAGCAAGATCGACGATAGAATTGAAAGCTTCGCCGTATCCATCGCTCTCCGGGCGCAGTAACGCATCTTCGTCCTCGGGGTGGGGACAATAGCGTAGCACGAAGCGGTCAAGACGCGCCTGAAGATCGCCCGCCAGTCCCTCGAGGTGAGAAAGACGGTCTGCCATCAAGGACTCGAGGTATCTCGACCGGGCCTTTTCGGAGCGCTCCCATTCCGTCTCTGACTCTTGCGACATGCGCTGCGAGATCTGCTCGAGATCGAATGCATCGAGTCGCTTGTTGTGCTTGAGAACATGGAGCGCTCGCTCCTGCACTTCCTCAGAAGCCCGCGACAGGATGGTCAATGCGGCGGGCGAGATCGTTGCGTCGTTGAGGACGTCGGGAATTTCCTGCATCAGACCCGCCACGAATCCCAATGTCTGGAGATCCTTTGGTGACATCGTAGCCCTTGAGCCCACCAAGGATTCAATCTCGTCGGCTGAACCCATTTCGCGTATCTCACGCATGACATTTGCGGCAGCGAAATAATGCCCCGAAATCTGTTTCATCAGATCCTTAAGCTGCAATGCTGCGTGGGTTAGGTGGTGATCGGCCCGGCTCATGAAGGGTGGTTGTCCTGTTGGTGTCTATCGCAATGCGTGCAACGAGCCCTACCAGCCAGGCGTTGCACTTTCTAAAACGAAGACGGTAAACGGTCGGGAAACCAGGGCATCCTGAGCCGGGATTCGACTCGCTGAAACTTCGCGGTACCAACCGCGACGCCTAGCTTTACGGCGCGCCGCAAAGGCTCGGAGGTCCTCGTCAGATGCCTGGGAATACGAGCCGCAATGTCTCCGGAGAAGCTCCATTATCCAGCAGTTCGCTATCGAGCTGGAGCAGTTCGCCGAGCGCATTGAGAAAGCGCGTATCGTTGAGAGTGACGGGAAACGTCCCAGGAATGGCCTGGCGTTCCTTAGTAGCCCGTGGGTGCTGGCACTCAAAGCGTCGGCAGCTTCAGCTCCATCGGGTCCAGTGATGTGCGGTCGAACGGCGGGAGTGGTACCTCGAACGGCGGCCCGACGCACCACCGCTCCGAGAAGGGATCATAGACACCGGGAAGTGGAAACCGCTCCGTGATCTTAAGAAAGTCCTCAACGTTGTTGGTAATGATCGGCACCCGGTAGAAGATGGACACCGCGGAGATCATCAGGTCGTGTCCGAGCCTGTTGTGCTTTTCCTTGCGCTGTACAGTCCACATGTGCCGAAGCGCGGGCACCGTTGTCATCCGGGCATAGATCGAGGCGATCTCCGGGGTCATTGCCATCAAGGGAAAACTCGTGTTCAGAATCTGATCAACCCAATTGACGATGGCCTGGGCTTTTTCAGGATTTTCGGGCTCTTTGAGATGGGCTCCCCTCAGTAGCTCTGTTATGACAGGGAAGCAGATTCCTAGGCGCTCGATTCCTATCTGAAGCAGCCAGGGACGCAGTCCAGCGGGCGATCGCTGCTTGCCCATGAGGCTGACGATGTTTGTATCTAGTAAAAGTACAGTTTTCTCCACGGCATTTCCTGTGGGCTGCTGCGGTTGTACGAATATTATCAACACATTGCCCCCCTTCGGTTGTATGGTGGGAGGCTAGGCCTTAGCTGACCCATGGAGGATCGTTTATGAAGCAACAAACTGCATGGCTCAGAAACGACGCCGAAGCACGTGTCCGAGAGCTTTTCGACGCCGCGAAGGCCGCGGGGCCACAAGAGGTGAGGGATACGGACGGAACCTTCAGCCTTACTTTCATCCCGGTAAAGGGAACACTCGAAGATCTCTTCTCCAAGCCAGGCCCCATTCCCGATGATGAGTGAACGCAACGTTAGCCGGTGACCGGGTTTTTGTACAAGTGCGAGTTGGGTGCCGGTGGCCTTAAAAATCCAGATCCTATGGCCGCAATATGTGGCGGCGCAGAGCCAGCGGCTGATGCCCGTTTAAAAGTGGTTGACGTCCGAAATTTCGTTCTCTAATTGTTCGCTTATGAGCAACTTCACCGCCCTCACTTTCCGAATACGAATAGGTTGACCGGACCGGGACGGATCCCGGTGCCGCCACCACATCATATTCATCGGAGGGTAGGTCATGACGACCTCAACTGCTCATGTCGCAGGCGATGACGCTTGCGATCTCCGCAATGCTTACAAACCTCGTTTCCCGCTCAACGCCGTCAAATGTATCGGTCGCGCACTGTTTAGATCGCAGCAGGCGAGCGACTATGCCTGCCTACTCGATCTCGATCCAGAAGTGGTCTCCTGGCGTTGCGTAACAACGCCAGTCACCAACGAGTCCACTGCTCGCAAGCCCCGCCATCACTTCATCGACTTCGCAGTCGAGACGGCGCAAGAGGCGTTGCTCGTGGATGTATGGCGCGGAAAGCCAGACATCATCACCTGGCTTCCCAGCGTCGCCTCCCGGAAGGGCTATCGCTACCAAGCGATTGCCATGTGTGACGTGGATCCCATCCGCCTTCAGAACGCGCGTGACCTCGTCAGATACGCGGATCGTGAGGTCACTCTCGGCGACCGCATCCGAATTCTGGCCGGCCTCGACGAGATGGGATCGCTCTCACTCGCCGAATGCCTCTCCGCGGTCCGGGAGGGAACAGCAATGGGGTCTGTCGCCAGCATGATCCTGCGTGGCCTGATCGAGGTCGACCTGGACGAGAAACTGCTTGGTCCGGACACGATCGTCCGCCGCGCTCGTTCGTAGGAGTTCAGTGATGAAATCGGCAAAACCTGATGAGCGGAAGATTTCGCTCGAACTGACTACCTATGCCAATTCTCTGCGCATCGCGTTGAGGCGGTGCGGAATTTTTCTGAAGGGCGATAAGGCCGTAGGCTTGCTACTGCCGCCTGAAGCGGACCTCGAGACTTACCAGCGGGCTGTCAAATCGATCCTGGTTGGCGGCGGGATCTTCCACTACGCCGTCCCACTGGTGCGCGTCAGCGCTTACAAGCGGGAGACGGACGCGGACGACGCAGTCAAGACCGTCTCGCTGAGCAACGCAGTTATTGTCGTGATCGCGCACGGTGCCGATCTGCCCCCAGAACTCTCGGTCTCACTGGATCGTCTCGAGCAGGTGACCGCGGTCAAGCCGTATCATCTGATCGCTGCGGCAAGAACGGTGCTCGATGCGGTAATCACGCGGGAGCAGGCCACTGCGCTGTTCGCGTATCCTCTGCCATTGATGTTCGCCGCTTTGAGGCGATCACGCCCGATCGAGGTCACCCTGGAGAAGCTGGCAGCTTCGAGGGATCTAGCGGTGGTGCCGGAGGTGAAGCGTGCGGTTGCGTGGGAGCCGCGGATCGAACAGCTTGCAGGCTATGGGAAGGCCACGGATTGGGCGCTAGACCTCGTCGAGGATATCGCCGCATGGAGACAGGGAGGCGTCGAGTGGCGCGACGTGGACGCGGGATTGCTGCTGAGCGGTCCGCCAGGCTGTGGCAAGACCCTGTTCGCGAGCGCGGTAGCCAGATCGTGTGAAGCTTCTTTCTTCGCGGCATCGAGCGCGGTCTGGCAATCCCACGGTCACCTCGGCGATATGTTGCTGGCGATGCGGAAGTCATTCAAGGATGCGATTGCTGCCGCGCCAGCGATTCTACTCATCGACGAATTCGATTCCTTTGGTTCTCGCAAGAACCTTCGAGGAGACAGTGCGGCTTATGGCCTTCAAGTCATCAATGCACTTCTCGAACAACTTGACGGTGCTGCGGGGCGCGAAGGCGTCGTCGTGATCGCGGCCACCAACAGGCCGGACGATATCGACGAAGCGCTCCGCAGGCCGGGTCGTCTGGATCGCCACATTGCGGTGGAGATGCCCGATCAGGAAGCACGTGAGCAGATCCTGTCGGCGCATGTCGGCGTGGCGTTGCCGCAGGACGAACTGAAAACGATCGCGGTGGCAACCAGTGGCTATTCCGGGGCTGCTCTGCGGCAGCTTACCCGTGATGCGCGACGGATCGCTAGAAAAGCCAGGAGGCCAGTGTGCGGTTCCGACTTCATGTCGATCGTGCCACCCGTTGCCGCTCTCACCCAGAAGGAGCGATGGGCGGTGTGCGTGCATGAAGCTGGACACGCGCTCGTTGGGCTCGCGCTCGGTATCGGTGATATCGAGGCTATCGTCGTCGCCCGTCAGGCCGGACATCGGGACGACAGCGTCGGCCACGTCGAATGGCGCAGACCGGTCGTGCTCAATCGGGCGCTTCGGGTCTATAGGGACGAGATTGCGATGCTGCTCGGTGGCAAAGCTGCGGAGAAGGCAGTCCTGAACGAAATGTACGTTGGCTCCGGGGGCGTTGAGGGATCCGACCTTCATCGGGCAGTGGACATTGCGACAATTTTAATTGCCGGCCACGGTGTTCAGGGGCTTGGATACACCGACGTCTCCCGTTCACGAGACCTCGACCAGCTTCGACGAGCTGACCCTATCCTGCGAAGGCGGGTGGAGCGTCTGCTCGCGGAGGAGCTGGCGCGGGCGGAGGAGATCGTCAAGGAGCGCGGGGCGGATGTCATGCGCATCGCGGAAGCGCTCATGGAACACGAGGTGTTGCCGGGCGAGGTGGTCAACAAGGTAATCCTAGGGCGAAATGCTCCGCCCTAGAACTAGCACCTGCACTTGGCTCTAGTCGCGAAAGGCGTGGTCACACACTCGCGAGCGACGATTTCGCCACAGTATGAGCCAAGGCGGACTGGGAACGTCGCGGGCTTAGCTCAATCAGCTACTCAACTCGGTTTCGCGCGATATGATTTCTTCGGGCTCCAATGGAGGCGCTGCAACGAACTTCCGTTTCGTGGGAGTTTCCGGCCAGAGCATCGCCTCCCAATCCCAAGTCACGTCCTTGAGGGCCCTGTGGATAGCAAGGCCAAGCGCCTGCGCCATGCGCGGCGGCACCGCATTGCCAATCTGATCTACGGTCGCTTGCTTGCCCCCGACGAATTCCCAGTCGTCCTGAAAGTCTTGTAGCCGGGCACGCATTCTTGCCGTCAATGCGGGCATGAAGCCCGGCTTCGATGCCTGCGCCATGGTAGGAGCCTCGTCTGGGAGGCCAGCGATATCGACACGCTTGGAGCCCCAGCGGGCAGCCTCCTTGGCACGCGGCTTGCCGCGGCGCGTGACAACGGTAGACGCTACGTCGTTGGCCTCCCGCCGCTCTCTGGCCCATTCGTTGGCTCCTTCCCAACCGTTTGCCACCATCAGATCAACGAGGACGTCGCCGATGTTGGCACTCCGCTGTGGGAATTTCGGCGGCATTCGGAATCCTCGTGCGAGATCCTTGCGGATCCCGATGAACAGGACACGGCTTCGTTCCTGAGCCAGCCCATAGTCTCTTGCCTGGATGCGATGAATATCGACCTCGTAGCCGGCACGCTTGAAGCCACGGAGGATGTCGGCGACATGGTCCGAGTGGCGCGCCTGTAGCAGGCCATCGACATTCTCGAACAGAAACGCCTTCGGTTTGATCTCATCAACGATGCGAACGCATTCCGGGAGCAGGTCGCGCGGGTCTTCCTTACCGAGACCGTACCCGTCGGACGAATACGGCTGGCAGGGAGGGCCCCCGCTCACGAGGTCGATTTCAAGCTGGCGGTAAAGCCTGAAATCCATTGTCCGCACGTCCTCTCGGATGACCGTCCAATCACGGCGGTTGCGGCGGAGCGTGGCGGCAGCATGATTGTCGTATTCGACGAGGGCAACGTGCTCGAAGCCAGCGCGTTCAAGACCTAGCGACATCCCGCCGGCTCCCGCGCAGATCTCGACGACCGTCAGGCGCTCGGCACCTGCAGGTAGTCCTCGAAGGTTCGCCCTATCGTCCTTGTGCCCGGGCAACGCTCGCCCCGTCAGGGCATTGAGTGACTGCAGCCACGGATGCGCCCTGTCGGGATCGAGCTCGCCGACGCCGCCTGCAAAGGGCAGGGTGCCTTCCTCGAGATGCATCAGGGCGCGGTACGCCACCGATAGCTCGTATGCCGCTGAATGAGGTTTAAGATCCTCAGGAGCACGATGATCCGGGCCGAACAGATCTTCGAACCCAGTCCGCAGCTCACCGGCCTCGTGGCGGACGTCGTCGGCCGCGAGTTCAGCAGCGTCTCGCTGATCGATGATGCTTGATACGAAGTGATGGAGCCGATCGAGGAAGGTGGTCGAGGAATCCTGGACTCGCTTGCGCGCTGCCGCCGACGCGATCTTCCGCCCCTGGCCGGCCATCACTGCCTCAGGTGTCAGCTTCGCCTCGCGCAAACGCCTCCGAATGGTCGAAATACCTTTGAGATCGATCCTCGCGCCGATTTCCATTCTCTCGAGCACTTCTGACCTAGTCTCTTCGTCCGCACCAACCAGCGCCTTCAACACTGGGAACGAAACCCGGTGCTTCTCGAGCAGCTCCTCTCGGCCACGCAATGTGCTGCTGAAGCGCACATAGGTAGATAACTCGGATGCCGGCATGTTGCAGGTGACGCGCAAGAATTCGCGAGCTTCGCGTTCCGTCGTCTCCTTGGTGAGCTTCTCGACCTCCGCGGCCATTTCGAGGATTCGTGCCGCCATCTGCTTTTGGAGCGCGATGATCCGCTGCTTTGCAGCCGATAGTGCCTCTGCCTTCGAATTCATGGTACCCCGCAACGCTTACCTCGACCTGCAGATGTCTCGTACCGGCACAGATGTCAAAGGCGCGGGAAGGCATTCGTTCAAATGCGTTTGATTCGCGGATTCGGTCTCTGTCCGAGATTCCGCGGCTGCTCAATTTCGTCTATGCGAGAGGAGGGGCTGGTTGGATCGCCTAGCCGAGATTGACATATCGCAGATCGATGGAGCCCATTCCGTCGGCGAGCAGCCCATCCGGGCGACCTACGTGCCAGCCACCTTGCTCGAGGACGGTGAATGTCAACTGGTCGTTGTTGCGTAGGACGCGATATCTTCCAGCCTCAATGGGAATGACCACGCCGGAATCTTCGTCGACTAGATAAATGCAATCCATCATTTGCATGGAGATCCCCTCTCTGACTGATCAAGCGTGACCTGGGATCGGGACGGACGCAAGCACTTCAAACCCCGGGGTGCTTGCATCAACTCCCGGACCTGCGAGCGCAGCGTTCAACAGATTTGCCAATCGAGTGGCTGCTAGAGACACCTACTGCTCGGACACGCTTCTCGCATTTGTCTCGTAGTCTCTGGTTAGCTCCGGCTTGGCGGTTGCCATCGACGTCGTCCGATTTGCCCTTGTGTTCGGCAGGTAGTAGAACGATCTGAAGATCGGGAGGCTGGCATGTCAGACAATGGATCGAACGATTCGCCCAAGGTCGACGCCGTCGGCTCAAGCGGCGAAACCCGGCCAACGAGTGAAACGGTGGGCGAAGCGCTCTTGAAGGTCGGGTTCAAACCGTCGAAGAGTGGGCGCAAAATCGTGGGACAAGGAAAACGCCGGGAAACCTTGAGAAAATTTTCGAAGGATTCGCACAAGTAGGTGCGGTCTCGGATGTCCGGGTCGGCGTTTCGTCCACCCTTGTCATTGGACCTGATTGAAACAGTGGAACGGCAGCTCAGCCACGAGATGTCTCTCGGAGTCCGTCCCTGCGCGGGCACGGCATCGCTCATCGGCTCCTCCGCGAAGCCCAGCATGTCCTTGGTCGGCCGGGACTGCTCGTCATGGTGAAGGCACACCCCGACGATTTCGGCGAAGGTGCCAATGAGAAGGTCGGCGCCTACTATCAATCAGACAAGCAATTGCGACTCCGCCAGGTCTCGCAGAAACATGAGGGTGGCTGGTCGCTGCGTGGCAGGACGCTGTCGTCAACGAGAAGGACGAGCGCTTTCTGGAGCTGGACGTCAAGGAAACGCCTGCAGTCGATGAGAGCGACTAGGGGCTTCGCGTTCTTATCGACCGAACAACCAACCGAGCAGGCCGCGACGCTTCGGAGGCAAGGGCTGCGGGTCTGGCCGGCTCTCGACTCTGGTTTTTGAGCTGAGTTCTCCGAACAGCAAATCCATGCGTTCGGCATCCTCCCGCTCCTTGTCGGCGTCGATCCGCTTGAGATCGGCGGCAAGCATGTCCGCATACAGTACAGGCGCCGTGCTATGCGCCGACGGCTCGCCCCACAACTCCCGCATCCATTTTCCATCGGTGGCTCCAAGGAGAAGGAGCTGGTCGAAACCGACGCGGTCATACGAGAGGTCGAGACCGGCGACGCGGGCATTTGGAACACGCTGGATGATGCCGTATCCGGCATAGCTCGCCATCGCCGCCAGGTGTGCAGCTCTCGGAGTAGATCCTCGTATCCCACCTTCTCCTTGCGCGCCGTCCGGATCTTCGTACGAAGAGCGATCGCCATCTCGCGCCATGCTGCGCGCGGGGGCAGGTGTCGACGAGCCATGGCATAACGCTGATCGGGATGGTCCTCGATGCGGTCGAGGGCGTGCGACCAGAACTCGCCGTTCTCGGGCGCCGGGCCTGGAGCCTGCGTTATGATGGTGCCGTCAGGTTCTTCCCGGGTTGAGAAATCCCAAATGGCGCGGTCGAGCGCGCGAGCCTCTTCGTTGGTTGTCGTATCGATCCACAGGATCTGTACTGTCACAGCAAGCTTGCCTGAATGGGATCGCCTTCTTTCGAGATGATGCTGGATCCGTAGGGCTCTCGCGACGTGATCATGATTGCATCGTCCGGCGCCGGGCGCGCGAGATGCTGGGCTTCTTCCCAGGGCGCGTTCAGCCAGACATCCAGACGACCCACCCGAACAATGTCGCTAAGCCGATCCACGAGAAAGGAATGCCCGTTCTGCTCATGAACAAGGAGGAGACGAGCGCAACGTAGCCGGTCGGTTCGAAGGTGCCAACACCGCCGATCTGGAAAGTGGATGCAGCCGCTCCTATGTCATCTTCTATCTTCGGCCAGCCATCTGTCTCGCATGCGCGTTTCAGACGTGATCCTTGTCCACCTCCCTGTCGAGATTCCAGATGCCAGCTCGCTTCCAGTCGATCGGGCGATGCAATCTGGCGCATCGTGTTGCCTGCCCTTCGGTGGTTTGATAGTTTGGCGGCCTGCAAGGCAAGGTACATCTCAGACATCGCCCTGATCCTCGAGTGCCGATCATAGCGACGATCAAAATTCTTGGGGGCAGATTGCAAGTAGTTCAAGAACCGCTGCTGACCGGATTCGGGTCCGCCGTGTCGGCTATGGAGGTAGTGCGCGACGCGGACCTAACGGGACGGGTTGCGGTAGTGACTGGCGGTTCGTCCGGTCTCGGGCTTGAGACGGTCCGCGCACTGGCATCGTCCGGGGCGCGCGTACATGTTCCCGCTCTCGACCCTGTCGCCGCCCGCGCGGCGTTGAGCGGGATCGATAGGGTTGATGTGTGGCCCCTTGATCTTGCGGATGAGGCATCAGTTAAAGCCTTCGCTGACGCTTTCCTCGACCGTCAGGGTCGGCTCGACATTCTCGTTCTCAACGCGGGCATAATGGCGCAGCCGCTTTTCCGTGATCCGCGTGGCCGTGAGGGCCATTTCTCAACCAATTTCCTGGGACATTATCAGCTCACAGCGCTGCTGTGGCCAGCGTTGGTGGCAGCCGGAACATCGCGAGTAGTCGTCATGTCCTCTCGGGGACACCAGATATCCGATGTCGATTTCGAGGATATCGATTTCGTTCGCCGTCCCTACGATAAGTGGATGGCTTACGGCCAATCCAAGACCGCGAACGCCCTCTTCGCGGTGGCGCTTGACAGGCGCGGCCGCGCAAATGGAGTTCGTGCATTTTCTGTTCATCCGGGGATGATCGTCACATCCGGAGTCCGTCATCTATCCCGATCCGAGTTCGACGCTGTCGGCGCGCTCGAGCCAGACGGGACTCCTGTGATCAATCCGGCTGGGGACAAGAAAACTCCCGAGCAAGGGGCGGCTACGACGGTCTGGTGCGCAACTTCCCCGGCATTGAATTCATTAGGAGGGGTATATTGCGAGAACTGCGACATCGCTTCCGTCGAGACCGAAAGGCCCGTCGGGGTGCGCCCTTATGCGATTGACCCGGAGAGGGCCGAATGTTTGTGGCGCACGAGCGCGATGTTGACGGGTTTGGATATTGCAGTAATCTGAAGCACCAATGTTGTCTCTTACGGTGCCTTTCGGCGCTTAACGACAGTTCGGCATGTACTGATCGCACTAGAAGAAGATATGACGGCCCGCTAATTAGTTGCCATACTTTCTCGATTCAGGATTTTATTGCGTTGTCATTCTCCGACCCGACAGGATCGATTATGATGCGCCGCGTTACTCCCTCCGAGCTCACACCGCTTAGCTAACAGGGCCGATCAGGATGGAAGGGCAGGCATTACCTAATGCAACCGCGGCGCCGGATGTTGCGACATCGTTCGGCGAATTCCGGCTGTACCCGGGGCGATACCTCCTTTTCAAAGACCAAGAGCCGGTCGCAATCGGCTCGCGGGCCCTCGACATCCTCATCGCGCTGACGGAGCGGCCCGGCGAGCTCCTGACGAAGGACGAACTGATCGCGCGCGCCTGGCCAAACACGATAGTCGAGGAATCGAATCTCAGAGCGCAGATCGCCGTGCTTCGGAAGGCGCTCAGCGAAGACCGATCCGCCGCGCGCTACATTGCGGCCGTCCCTTCGCGGGGCTATCGGTTCATCGCGCCGCTTTCCCGTTTGGAACTCGCGAACGGGCCTGCCGAGGATGCAGCGCCGAACAATCTTCCAAGGCAACTGACACGACCGATCGGCAGGGAGGAGGCGATCGAGATCCTTGAAGGACGCATTCAACGGTCTCGTCTGGTCTCCGTTGTCGGTCCGGGTGGCATCGGAAAGACAACGGTCGGCATCCGCGTGGCGGAAAAACTATCTTCATCGTACGAACATGGCGTGTGCTTTATGGATCTGGCACCGCTCCCGCATCCTTCGTCGCTTCCGTCCGTGCTGGCGTCACAGCTTCGGCTCCCGGAGATCACGGGCGATACCGTTTCCCTGTTGACCGCGCACCTCCGTGGCAAGCGTATGCTTCTGGTATTCGACAGTTGCGAACTCGTTCTCGACGCCGCCGCGGGACTGGCGGAGACCCTGCTCCGTGAGGCGCCGGGCATCAGCATTTTGGCTACCAGCCGAGAAGCCTTGCGGGTGGAGGGGGAGAGCGTCTACAGGCTTCCGGCGCTCGATATGCCCCCGCTTGGCTCGGGGCTCACGGCGGCCGATGCTTTGGCATTTCCGGCTATCCGCCTTTTTGTGGACCGGGCAACATCATCCGGAAGCGAGTATACGTTCGATGACGACGAAGCTCCGATCGTCACCCACATATGCCGTCAGCTCGACGGGATCGCCCTCGCAATTGAGCTCGCTGCGGGTCGGGTCGAGGCATTCGGCACCCGAGGGATAGCGGAGCTTTTGAATGATCGGCTACGATTGCTGACGGGTGGTAGGCGCACCGCTCTTCCACGTCACCAGACGCTGGCTGCCATGATCGACTGGAGCTACGGTGCGCTTTCGCGCGAGGAGCAAGCGGTGTTGCGAGGACTCGCCGTGTTCGCCGGTGAATTCCGCCGCGAGGCAGCCGCAGCCGTCGCTTTCGACCCGCTCGCAAACGAACGCGATGTACCGGGGCAACTCGCGCAGCTCGTGGCGAAGTCCCTTTTAGCTGTTGATACGCACGGCAAGGCGGCACGATACCGATTGCTCGATACGACACGTGCATTCGCTGCAAGCAAATTGCAGGAAGAAGGGGAGGTAAGCCTCGTCGTCCAGCGCCTCGCGAGATACCTGTGCGAGACCCTCGAGCATTCTGCAGAAGAAGTGGAAACCCTGTTAAGCGAGGATTGGCTGCAAAAGTACGGGTCCCAAATCAACAACGTCCGCTACGTCCTCGACTGGGCCTACTCTGACAACGGCGACGCCGATGTAGGCATCGCCGTAACTGTTTCGGCCATTCCCCTCTGGTATCAATTGTCGTTGGTTGATGAGTGCCTGACGTGTGTGCAACGCGCACTGCTTGGCATCGATCCAGGGGAAAGGCGGGACGGGCGCGCCCGTCAGGTCATGCAGCTCTATAGGGCGCTCGGTCTCTCGCAGGCCTTCAAGGTAGGGTTCGCGCCACAGGCTCCTGCAGCGTTTGCAAAGGCCCTGGAGATAGCCGAAGAGCTGGGGGACATCGATGAACAGGCAGAAGCCCTGTGGGGCTTGTGGGTCGCGCAGGTGGGTATGGGCGAGTATCGGGCATCGCGCGATACTGCGGATCGGTTCGTGATGCTTGCTCGAAACGGCCTCGACAGGTTCATCGGCGACCGCATGCAGAGCATGACGCTCTTCTGCATGGGAGATTTCCGGGGTGCCCGTCGCCACGCCGATTTTATGCTGGAGCACGATGTCCCGACCGACATTCCCCCTGGTGGGTCTGTCAGGTTCAGATTCGGACAGTCCGTTTCGGCGCGAATACAGCCCGCTCAACTCCTGTGGATGCAAGGCTTTCCGGATCAGGCCGTGCGCGCCGCCGATGCCGCCGTGGAGGCGGCGCGCACCTCCGGCCACGCAATTTCGCTATGCGAAGCGTTGGCCCGGTGGTCATGTCCGATCCTCGTTCATGTCGGGGACCTCGCGGCGGCTGATTGCGCGATCACGGAACTACTCGATTTGGCCAAACTAAACGGCCTTGGTCCGTGGGAGGTGTTCGGCCGCTGCTGGAAAGCGGCCCTGCTGATCCAGCGGGGACATGCAGAAAGAGGCGTTGCGCTTCTCCGCAGCGGCCTGACGGAACTGCGCCAGGTCAAGCTGTTCAACCTCTACAACGTCAGATTTGTCTGCTTCATGGCCGAGGGCCTCGCCTCGCTCGGCGAGCACGCCCAAGCGCGCGCGCTGTTGGAGGCGGCCATCGCCGCAAGCGAGGACAAGGACGAGCTCTGGTACATTGCGGAGCTCTATCGTCTGAAAGGTGACATCCTTGCGCAATGCGGGCATGGCGACGCAGCCGCGCAGTGCTATCTCCGCTCCATGGAACTGGCACGACATCAGGACGCACTTTCCTTGGAACTGAGAGCGGCCATGAGCCTGTCTCAAGCGTTCATAGCGCGCGGAGACAGAACTGGAGCGCGCGAGTTTCTCACCCCTATCTTTGAACGTTTCAGCGAAGGTCACGATACCGCAGACCTGCGCGCGGCGAAGGCGGTACTGGCCGAGCTGTCCTGACAGAGCCTAGCCGTTCCGCGGGCACCTCCTTGACCGTCACACAAGAATTCACCGCGATTCACTGGCTGGTGACCGTCGTGTTCTGCCATCTTGTGCCCGTCGCCGGATTGTCGGCAACGCAGCATAAAGGGCAGACCTATGAAGACCACCACGCCTACAGAAATGGACGCACTCGTCCTCACCGAAACGAACTCGGACCTCGTCCGCACGCGCATGGTCTGCCCGGCTCCCGCGGCGGGGGAGGTTCTCGTCCGCGTCAAGGCTAGCAGCGTCAACCCGCTAGATCTCAAGATCAAGAGCGGACAGGCCCCGCACGCCCGCCACCCGTTGCCCGCCATCCTCGGAATGGACGTAGCCGGGGTCGTCGAGGCAGTCGGCCCCGGGGTCACGTCCTTCAAACCGCAGGACGAGGTTTTCGGCCTGACCGGCGGCGTTGGGGGTCTGCAGGGTTCATTGGCGACTTTCGTCGCGGTCGATGCCGATCTTCTGGCTCCCAAGCCAACCAACCTCACCATGCGCGAGGCCGCGGCACTGCCCCTGGTATTCATAACCGCCTGGGAAGGGTTGGTTGATCGCGCCGCGGTGCAAGCACGGCAAAAGGTGCTCGTAATCGGTGCGGGCGGCGTCGGTCATATAGCAATCCAGATCGCACGTGCCTTCGGAGCCGAGGTCTTCGCCGTAGACAAGGCCTCGAAGCAGAGGCAGATCGAAGAGCTGTGCGCGACCGCGATCGACCGCCATCAGACTACCGTCGAGGAGTACGTGAAGGACCACACCGGCGGACGCGGCTTCGATGTCGTCTATGATACCGTCGGCGGGGCAGGGATCGATGCCGCGTTCAACGCCGTGAGCAGGTTCGGCCACGTCGTCAGTTGCCTCGGATGGGGCACCCATTCGCTCGGACCGCTCTCCTTCCGGGCTGCAAGCTACTCGGGCGTGTTCACGCTCCTGCCGATCCTGACCGGAGAAGGCCGCGCCCACCACGGCTCGATCCTGCGCGAGGCAAAACACCTCACCGAAGCCGGAAAGATCACGCCTCTCCTCGACCCACGCCGCTTCAGCTTCGAGACCGTTTCGGCAGCCTATGCCGAAGTCGAAAATCGCACCGCGAGCGGAAAGATCGTCATCGACGTCGCGGACTAGGTAGGCGTTTCACCCCAGCCAAGGAGAAAACTATGCCATTCGTAAACGTAAAGCTCGTCGACGGCGTCTTCACGCCAGAGGAAAAACACGCCATGGCCAAGGCGCTGACCGATGTCATGGTCAAGTTCGAAGGATCGGAGGCCTTCCGCGAGGTCGTCTGGGTACTGATCGAGGAACTGCACACGGATGGCTGGCACATCGGCGGAAGGCCGTTCGAGGGGCCGAAGTCCTTGATGACCACGCTTTCGAAATCCAAAGACATCGTCGAGACGATCGACGGTAATCCGACCACGCGCACAGAGTGGGCCGCGGCAGCGCCAGTCGTTGGCTGACCGCCCCGCAATCAGAGCCGGGGCGGACACCGTAGGCGGGCCGCAGGACCTCCGCCCGCGCGGAGCCATCCGGCCGAAAAAGGGACAGGACTATGACTTCCAGAGAGAGTTTTCCGATACCTGCCGCGACAAGACGGGAGGTTTTAATAGGGACCGCCGCTACGGCACTCGCCGCCCTGCCGCTGCAGGGACTTGCGGCCACGGTGTCACCAAGTCCATCCAATGCAAACATCGAAACCGGGAGTGAGATCATGAGCAGCATCACGACGAAAGACGGTGCGCAGATTTTCTACAAGGACTGGGGTTCCGGTCAGCCGATCGTATTCCACCACGGCTGGCCTCTCAGTGCCGACGACTGGGACAACCAGATGCTGTTTTTCCTAAGCAAGGGGTTCCGTGTCATTGCGCATGACCGTAGGGGCCATGGCCGCTCGAGCCAGACGTCCGGTGGCAACGACATGGATACGTACGCGGCCGACGTCGCGGCCCTGGCCGAGGCTCTCGACCTCCGCGACGCCGTTCACATCGGCCATTCGACCGGCGGCGGTGAAGTCACCAGGTATGTGGCCAAACATGGCAAGGGCCGGGTCGCAAAAGCGGTTCTCATTTCCGCAATCCCCCCGGTCATGGTCAAGTCGGACAAGAATCCGGGCGGACTCCCGGTCGAGGTGTTCGACGGTTATCGCGCGGCGTTGGCCGCCAACCGCGCGCAGCTCTACCTCGATATCGCCAGCGGGCCGTTCTATGGCTTCAACCGCCCCGGCGCGACCGTCTCCGAAGGCACGATCCGCAACTGGTGGCGTCAGGGCATGATGGGCGGCGCGAATGCACACTACGAATGCATCAAGGTCTTCTCGGAGACCGACTTCACGCAGGACCTCAAGGTCATCGACGTCCCCGTGCTCGTAATGCACGGCAGCGACGACCAGGTGGTTCCCATCGCCGACTCCGCGGAGCTGTCGGTGAAGTTGCTCAAGAACGGGAAGCTCAAGGTCTACAATGGCTACCCGCATGGGATGTTCACGACGCACGCCGACGTGATCAACGCCGATCTCTTGTCCTTCATCACGGCTTGACGGCAGGGCAGGCCGCAAGGCCCGCCTCGACCTCTCCAACTCCAGTTCGAAAGCCGTCGGCTCGTTCGAGTCCGGCTGCGGAAAGGTATGTCATGAACTCCGAACACATGCTCTCGCGTCGTGGATTTTGCCTCTGCTGCATCGGTGCGGCGGGATTTGCCGCCACGGGAGGATGGTTGAGCCCCCGCGCGGCCTATGCAGAGGCGCGCGGCCTGGTGAGCCTCATAAAGGACAGCGCCGCCAAGTCCGCCATCTCCACCCACAAGCTGAGGAATGGCATCACCATCCTCGAAGGGTCGGGTGGCAACATCGCGGTGTTGGGCGGCAAGGACGGCCTCGTCATGGTGGACGCGGGCATCAGTGTCTCGCAGAAGCAGATGACCAAGGTGCTATCCGACATCTCGCCGGACCCCGTGTCCCACTTGATCAACACCCATTGGCATTTCGACCACGCGGATGGAAACCCCTGGATCGGCTCCGATGGTGCAAAGATCATCGCGCACGAGAACACTCGCAAGTACCTTTCGCAGGTCCAACGCGTAGAGGACTGGGATTACAATTTTCTACCGCTGGCGCGGAGCGGCGTTCCCCAGCATGTCTTCTCCAAGGAGCATACGCTCAAGCTCAATGGCGAGACACTCGATCTGAAATATTACGGCCCGGCCCACACGGACGGCGACATCTCCGTGATGTTCGGCGAGGCGGATGTCCTGCATGTGGGCGATACATACTGGAATGGCATCTATCCGTTCATCGACCACTCGACAGGCGGAAGCATCGACGGAATGATCGCGGCCTCTGAAGCAAACCTCGCCGTGTCCACAGACGAGACCATCATCATTCCGGGACATGGAAATCCGGTGAGCAACCGCGCCGAGTTGCGTGATTTCCGCGACATGCTGGTCGCCATCCGCGAGAACGTGGCCAAACTCAAGCGCCAGGGACGTTCCCTCGATGAAGTGGTCGAGGCAAAGCCCACGGTGGCGTTCGACGAGAAGTGGGGTCAGTTCGTGATTGATCCCGCCTTCTTCACGAGGCTCGTCTACGCCGGCGTCTAGGTTGGTCCGATCTCACAAAACCCTTTTGGCGCGCTCCTCCCACCGCCTCCCTTGCGCGCCTCCGGGACGCCGCGCATTGGCGTCCCGGATCTATCGCAAACAGCAATCTCGAAGGAACGAACATGTCAGATACGAAAAGCGCGCTGTTCATCGATATCCCGGTCGAACTGCGAGAAGTGAAGTCAGTCCACAGCATCGGAGGACTGGAGTTCGAGGGCGACTTGCCCGCGGCTCTATTCCATCTTCAGTTGATCACGACGGACATCGCGAATTGGAAAGCGGCTTCTGAAGTGATCGTGGTGTTCCACACCAACGCCGGCCACGTCACGCTTGGCGATGAGGCCTACAATGCGTCGCGGAACATCGCCACTGGCAACCCCTACAAGAAGCTGGTCGCGGACCTCATCGACATCGGCGTCAAGGTCGAGCTTTGCGGAGCGACTGCGAAGGTGAACGGATGGGGCAACGCCGATCTTCTGCCCCGCATCAAGATCAATCTCGACGCCATGGCGCGGACGATCCAGCTCGTCCAGCAAGGATTCGTCAAGATCACCGAGTGACCTTCTGGTTCCCTGTCCTGCCAAGAATCGAACGCCCAAGGAGAGTGCCATGCTTCAACTGCCATTTGGTTTCCATTCAACGGCCTCGGATGTCTTGAAGGGCATTGATCTCCATGGAAAGACAATGATCGTGACCGGAGGCGCAAGCGGGATCGGCACCGAGACGACGGCAGCTCTTGCCGCCGCCGGTGCGTCCGTTGTTATCGCTGCGCGTCGTCCGGAGGCGGCCGAAGTCGTCGCCCGAGACCTCAGGTTAAGGTCCGCGAACTCCGATATCACGGTGCGGCCGCTGGATCTGTCCGATCTCCGTTCCGTAAGTCAGTTCGTCGACGGCTGGGAAGGTCCGATTGACGCGCTCATCAACAACGCGGGTATCATGGCGTTGCCGGAGCTTCAACGGACGGCTGAAGGATTCGAGATGCAGTTCGCTACGAACTTCCTCGGGCACTTCGCCCTGACGCTCGGCCTCCGCCGATCGCTCGCCATGGCCAAAAGCGCGCGGGTCGTGTCCGTGAGTTCCAGCGGCAGCTTGTTCGGCCCGGTCTTCTGGGGGGACCCGCACTTCCGCTTCATCCCTTACGATCCACTGCTAGCCTACGCTCAATCGAAAACCGCCTGCACTCTCCTGTCCGTTGGCATCGCCCATCAATGGGCCGACGACGGGATAGGTTCGAACGCGCTTAACCCTGGAGCTATCGCGACCAATCTACAACGTCATACTGGCGGACTCCGAACACCCGAACATCTCCGGAAAACGCTCGAGGAAGGCGCGGCGACTACCGTGCTTCTGGCAGCTTCACCTTTGGTGGAGGGAACGAGCGGGCGATATTTCGAGGACTGCGCCGAGGCTCCCGTGGTTGAAAGTCGGCCGGAGCGGCGGCTGGAGGGCGTCGCTGGATATGCGCTCGACGCGGCCAACGCTCAAAGGCTGTGGGACATGTCGCTTCGTCTTCTCGATCAAGGACGCTAGTCAGCGCGCCTCGCGGGTTCATTCACCCGCTTGAACATGCCCGGCGTGTATCCGGTTACTCGCTTGAACACCTTATTGAATGCGGCATCGGATGCATATCCGGTCTTGTGGGCGATCTCCGATATCGGCGCTGGGGATGTGAGGAGAAGCGCCGAAGCGCAGTAGACACGCCAGGAGGTCATGTACTCCAGCGGAGTTTGGCCAAGAACGTTTTTGAAACGCGCCGCGAAAGCGGACCGCGACATGCCCGCTGTTCTGGCAAGGGCATCGACGGTCCAGTCCTTTGCGGGATCGGCATGGATCGCCTCGATAGCGGATTTTAGCCGACCATCCGATGCAGCGGCCAACCAACCGCGCTTCTGGTGCCTATCATCGCCCACGTAGGCGCGCAGCGCATGGATAAACAGCAGCTCGAATAGCCGGGCCACCGCTACGTCCGCGCCCAGACCAGGAACGGAGGTTTCAAGTGCAAGCATGTTCAGGATGGCCGCGAAACCCTCCGTCCGTCCAACGCCTTTGGTCAGATGCAGAAAAGGCGGAAGCACGTCGAGGACGTAATTGCGCCCGAGCGGCTCCATCTCGAAGGACCCGCTGATGAATGTCGTCGTGGCTCCGCCGCCGCCGAACTTAATACCGTCGCCCACGCGGGCTCGCTCGACGTCGACGCAGTCGATGATCACCGAACGTTCGTCGTCGAAAATCTGGTACGCGGCATCGGCCAGCAGGATGAAGACGTCACCGCTTTCCAACCGTCTGGGCAGGGCCTGGTCGGGCGTAGTCAATACAGCCGATCCGCTCACGACATGTACGAACTTCACCACAGGCTCGCCGGGGGAAATTATCCCCCACGGTGCGCTGGCTTCCAGGCGGGTGAACTTCGCCTCTCTGATGCGGGGGGCAGTGAAGATTTTCGAAAGCGCGTCCATGTCGCCTCGTCAGAGTTGGACGATCCGACAACAATCCGAGACTAACCGATCTCAAACGTCCGGAGCGGGCGACTTATGTAGACAACCTAACGGAGATTGCAAATGCAGAGCGACATAGAGGCATTCGAAGCGATCGGGTTTCAGAAGGCCCGGTACTGCCGATACATCGACACTAAACGCTGGGATGAGTTCGGGAAGCTGTTCTCGACCGAGCCAGAAGTCCGGTTCATGGACCCTGAAGGAAACACAGTCGGCGCGTTCAATTCTGTCGCCGATTTCGTCGCGGTAACCGCGCGCTACCTTGAGGGCGCCCGTACGATCCACCAAGTCCACAACGCCGAACTGGAACGAGTGTCCGCCCACCAGGTCACGGCGATCTGGTCCATGGAGGATTACCTCGTTTTCCCTATGGACGACGAAACGCGTCCGGCCAGCATGCACGGTTACGGACACTACCACGAAACGTGGGAGCTGGCGGATGGACAGTGGCGCATTGCGAAGCTCGCCCTCCGTCGCACCATTCTTGAAATAAAGCCCAAGGAGCGCGTCCAATGACCCAAGCACCAATCAGAGTTGGCATCATCGGGGTACACCCCGATCGTGGCTGGGCATCTACCGCCCATGTTCCCGCACTTCAGGAACTGCCGCAGTTCCGGCTGTCGGTGCTAAGCCACAGCCGGATTGAAATCGCACAGGCAGCGGCCCAGAAGTTCGGGTTCGACCACGCTGTCTCGTCAACCGAGGAGCTCGTGAACCATCCCGATGTGGACCTCGTCGTCGTTACAGTCAGGGTCCCGGAGCACCTCCAGCTAGTGACCGCCGCCCTCGAGGCCGGGAAATCGGTGTTTTCCGAATGGCCTCTTGGCATGAACCTCCGGGATGCGGAAGCCATGAACGAGCTTGCCGCCGCCAGGGGCGTCTCGACGATGATCGGCCTCCAGACCCGGGCCAACCCGGCCATCAGGCACATCCGGAAGCTCGTTGGCGACGGGTATGTCGGCGAGGTTCTCTCCGCCTCCGTGATCGGCTCCGGGATTACCTGGGGGGAGGAAATCGAGGGAGCCTTCCGGTACACCCTGGACCCATCCAAGGGAGCGAGCATGCTGCACGTGCCGTTCGCGCATACGATGGACGCTCTCGTGTTCGCGCTGGGCTCTGGGTTCCTCAGGGTTTCTGGGACGCTCGCAACCCGGCGTCCCACTATCAGGATCGTGGAGAGCCGCGAGGCCGTTCCGCTCACTGTCGCAGACCAGATCGCCTTTACCGGTAGACTTGAATCAGGCGCTCTTGTGACAAGCCATTTCCGAGGCGGCCTGTCGCGCGCGACGAATTTCCATATGGAGATCAACGGAAGCAAGGGAGACTTGCTCCTGACCAGCCCGGTTGGCTACGTGGGCATTGGCGGGTTTAACCTTTCGGGTGCGCAAGCTGTCGAGAACCTGCATCCAATCCCCATTCCAGGCGACTTCGGGCCGGATGAGAATGTCCTGATTGGCAACGTTAAGAAACTTTACGAACTCTTTGCCTCCGACAAACTGTCCGGCACGCGCCAAAGCCCGACGTTCGAAAGCGCCGTCAACCTGCATCGGCTGATCAATGCGGTCGAACAGAGCGGAGGAGGTTGGCGCGATGTTTGAGAAGATGCGCGCGTTGGTTCTGGACGCCCCCGGCGGACCTGAAGCCTTGCAGGTGCGAGACATAGCCAAGCCGAAAATCGAGAGTCCTCGGGATGTTCTCATCAAAGTGGTCGCGGCCGGGATCAATCCGGCTGATTGGCAGAATAGAAAGAGTGGGCAGCGGCACGATCCAGATGCAGACGCCGAATCGCCGACAATCCTCGGCATCGACGGCGTTGGCGTTGTTGAGGCTCTCGGCGACGCTGTCGACAGCGTCGCGATTGGAGACGAAGTTTGGTACATCGATGGCGGCTATCCTGGCAACCCGGGCAGCTACGCGGAGTACAAGGTGATACATGGGGCGTATGTTTCGCGAAAGCCGAAGAACCTCGATTTCGTGCAGGCCGCCGCACTCCCCGTGGTCGGCCTGACCGCGTGGGAAGCCGTCTTCGCCAAGGGAAGGGTCAAGCCAGGCGATCACGTCCTGGTGCACGGTGGAGCGGGCGGCCTTGGCCACATCGCCATACAGTACCTTTCGGCCATCGGGGCGCGGACGGCTACTACGGTTTCAAGTGAAGCAAAAGCCGCCCTCGCGCTGAAGCTGGGTGCCGAATTAGCGATCCATTATCGGACGCAAGACGTTGGCTCGGCATTGAAGTCCTGGAGTGGCAAGGATGGAGCCGATGTGGTGTTCGATTTTGTCGGAAATGACAACTTCGCGCGAAGCTTCGGCCACGTTGCGCCGTATGGCCGCCTCGTGAACACGGTGGTCTCAAATTGGCCGAGCGGAGGAAATGGGTTCGCGGAATGGCGAAACCTGGACATCTCGTTCGTCAATATCGGCCTGCCGCAGATCGCGCGCGACCATCAGCGTAGACTGAGACAAGTCCGCGTTCTCGACGAGATATCTGAGAGGGCCGACCAGGGCACGCTGCGTGCCCATATCGACCGAGTTGTCCCGTTCGAGGAGGTGGGCGAAGCCCAGAGGGCACTGGAGGCCGGGGAGACTTTAGGGCGGGTGGTGTTGAAAATATAATGCCCTCATTCGGAGGAGGTTGGCTCGCCACGGCAGACCGGAGGCTGCGTGACGATCCACCGAGCAGTTTCGAGCTGAGCACAGAGGTAGCACTTCGGTAATGCCCTGCGCTTGCCCGAATACGCGGAGCGCCCATTCGCGCGCCCGTTTAATTCTAAACTCTTAAAATCGTGAGGATATGCGATGTCTATGATGGATTGGAATAGCTATCACCAGCAGGTGCTTGCGGGAGTAGGCGAAATAGCCGCACTGAGTCCGGATGTGATCAGGGGGTATCAAGCGATCGGCGGAGCGTCGCGTAAAACCAATCTGCTGGGTACCAAGGTCAACGAATTGATCGCTCTAGCGGCTGCGGTCTCGTTGCGCTGCGATGGCTGCATCGTTGTGCACACTGAGGCAGCGCTTAAAGCGGGCGCCACGCGGGAGGAGATCGCCGAGGCGCTCGGGACGGCGATTGGTGTCAACGCTGGGGCAGGACTCGTTTATTCCACGCGGGTGATGGATGCTGTCAAATCAAAGGTGTCTTGAACGCTGGCGGTACATTGAGGGTCAGGCTTTGCCCGGCACTTGTTGAGATCGCCGACGCCGCGGACGAACTGGGCGAATTCACTTCGAAGCCCTCCGGGACGTTGCGGATCAACGCGGATGCGAACGGCTGCGGAGCAGGTGCTGGCACCATTGGTGCTCGAATTCATGGCGGCGTTTCCTGACGTGCGCGTCGAAATCGTCAGCGAGCGCCGACTCGTGGACATCGCCGAAAACGGGTTCGATTGCGGCATCCGTTCCAGCGAGAATATCTCGGAGGACATGGTGGCAATTCCGGTCGGGCCGATGCAGCAGCATATCGTCGTCGCCGCACCGTCGTATGTTGCAGGCCGTCCCCCGTTGCGATCGCCGGCCGAACTGAGGGGCCATCGTTGCATCCAGCTTCGTATGCCGGGAGGCGGCCTGTACGCCTGGGAGTTCGAAAGGCGAGGAGAGGCACTCGTCGTCGAGACGACTGGCGGCCTCGTCCTAGACAATTCAAGGCTCACTCTGGCGGCGGCAGTCCACGGCTACGGCCTGGCTTACGTGACGAAGTGGATGGCCTCCGCCGCTCTTGAAGCTGGCGTCTTGGTCGAACTGCTGGGAGAATGGACGCCGCCTTATCCAGGCCTCCATCTCTATTACCCGAGACACCGGCATCTCAGTGCCTCCATGCGAGCCTTTGTTTCATTCCTGCGGGATCGAAACCAGCGACGATGACCCGCTTCTTCCCGTTGATTGGACTCTCGGACGCAGGATCTCCACCATCGACCCTCCGGCAAGACGAACTCTATCGGGACCCGCCGGGATAGATCGCGCGCATTCGGACGGCTCGTGCGAGCAGGGGCGGTCACGTGGCCAGGGTGGGGCGCTGCCGTTATCCGGAAATCTCTGCGAGAAGCGCTTCGATATCATCGACAAGGTCTTGATGATCTTCAAGGCCAACGCTTATGCGCAAGACGAGATCGTCTGCATCCCACCTCCGCACCGTCCGGTAGGCCTTGACGGGCATGGGTGCGACGAGACTGCGTGTTCCGCCCCAAGATGCTCCTATCGCAAATGTTTTGAGCACATTGAGAGCAGGCGAGACCCGATCGGACACGCCTCGTTTGAAAACGACGCCAAAGACACCTGATGCCCCATGAAAGTCCCTCTTCCAAATGGAGTGTCCGGGATCGGTCGGCAACGCTGGATGGATAACGCGTTCCACGATATCCGCTGCCTGTATTCTCTCGATCAACTGAAGCGCGCCTTGACTTGCATGTTTCATGCGGACGCCCAGCGTTTCGAATCCTCTCAGGACCAGCGAGGCGTCGTCCGGAGACACGGAGATACCCATCCGCCCGAGCGCTGAGCGTATTGGAGCGGTTAGTTTCTCATCACGGACCGTCAACGATCCCAGCAGTACGTCGGAATGCCCCGAGATGTATTTGGTAAGGCCCTCCGTAACGATGTCGGCTCCAAGCGTCAGGGGCCTGTAGTTGAGAGGTGTCGCCCAGGTGTTGTCGCAGCCAACCAGTGCCCCATGCCGATGCGCTAAGTCCGCTACAAGGGGAAGGTCCTGGACTTCCATTGTCGTCGACCCTGGAGATTCGCACCAGACAACCTTGGTTCTGGCGTTGATTTTGGCCTCGAGATCAGATGGTTCGACGGGATCGTAGTAGTCAACCTCGATGCCGAAGCGCACCAGTTCCATATTGGCGAAATCGCGCACCGGAGGATACACCGAATCCGCTATGAGGACCTTGTCACCCGCCTTGAGAAATGAAAGCATCGCGATCGCGTTGGCCGCTTGCCCCGAGGGCACCAGGAATGTTCTGGCGCCCTTCTCGAGAGCTGTCAGTTTTGCCTCGAGTGTTCTGGTGGTCGGCGTCCCGTAAAGACCGTAGCTGTAGCCGTCAGGTCCCCGTTTTCCTCGGTCGGCGTAGTCCTCGGCGGACTCGAAGACGATCGTTGACGCACGGTGCACTCCAACCCCGAGTGGTGCGAAGCCTTCGGTTTTTACGTTGGGTGTCACGACGCAGTGCGTGAGGTCCTTCATCGTATTTTCCTTTTCACCGAGGAGTGCGTGCGCTGGTGCGAGCCTTAGTCGACCGAAAATTCCAGACCGCTTATATCAACGGAAATCATCAAGCGCGACAAATCGGGTGTCAGTTCTGCACGCCGACATCCTCGCGTCGGTTGGGAGGCGCAACGTGGCCGACGGATTTGAAGCTGCCAACAACCGCGGTCTGGAAAGCGCCAATGACCGCTCCTATCTCATGCGCATAGGATTCAGCGAGGTTGCCATGCCAGAATCTGCCAATTGCGCAGGTGAAAGTCCTGTTATTGAGATACTGCCTCCGGGGAGGTCTTTCTGCCGCGGAACCGTCGTCTGCGACTGTTGCCATCAACGTAAGAGCAGGGACGAGTTCGACGAGGATACATTCGGCATCTGCGCTCAATGTATCGGTTCCGATGTAGTGGCCATGGACATTGTGGCGCGGTTTCAGGATGACGACTAGCGAGAGGCTTCCTGACTGGGCACCGTGGGCCTCAGGCAGGGGAACCCTGTCCCGCACCGATCACCCCTGGCATCCACCAGCCGTTCCCATCCGAGCGCCGACATCCGCCGCAGCCGAGCGAACGTCACGCTCGCCCATGCTTCTTGATGAGTTCGGTGCGGACGTAGCTCCCTGTCCTGCCGCAGGCCCGGCACTCCGCTTCGATGATCGGATCGCGAACCTGACGAAGGGTCGAAGAGAGATCGAGAGGCTTTCTTGGCTTTCCCGGCAATGGTGGCTCCATGACGAACGTGAAGGCAAGGAAAAGATCGAATACCCGACACCGGAACTGGAAGCCGTTCTCGGGAAGACCTTGGGAGTGCCGCTTTTTCAAGAGTCGGCGATGCGCGTCGCCATGGTCTGCGCCGGGTTCACCGGCGGTGAGGCCGACCAGCTCCGGAAGAGCATGGCCACCTTCAAATTCACAGGCGGCTTCTCGCGGTTCAAGGACAAGCTGGTGTCCGGCATGATCAGGAATGGCTACACCCCGGAGTTTGCCGAGAAGACGTTCGGCCAGCTCGAAAGGGTTCAATTCTACCGTTGCGCGATATCGTTTTCACACTGCCATTCAAGTCGAGAAGGTGATCGCAGACGGGCAACTCGCCAAAGCGGGCGTCAGGCTGGCGGATGCGCTCAATAACGCGTTTGCATCGTATCCTTGATGCGGTCGCCGTCGCGACAGAATATGAACATAGCGAGCCACGGAGTCGGTGCAAAGGAAGTCGCTCCCCACGACATCGCGGCTCTTAACATGACCCTAACATGCGCCCTCTGATCCAGTTGCAGGAGCTGCAGACGACTCCTTGGCGTGTACGCCGATGATGCATACATTCCTGTCCCACTCACCACCGGAGCCGCTGCGAATGAACGAGCATGCCGTCAAAGTCCTGGATGCATATCTCGATGCCGATACGCTGTCTGTTCCGCATGCAGTACTGATAGAGGGCCGCTGGGGCAGCGGCAAAACGTTTTTCCTGCAAAACGTCTACGAGCCCGCGCGGATGCGAGAGATGAATACCAAGCGTCTCCATCATACTCCGTTTCTGTTCGTGAGCCTGTTCGGCGCGACCTCGGCCGCCGACGTCGAAATGCGCATCTACAAGGCGGCCTGCCCCGGGGAGGCGATCGCGGCCGGGATCGCTGGCACCATAGCACTGGGGGTCGGCGAGTTCTTTCGTGTCAAGGATGCGACCAAGGGTGCGATGGACAAGCTCGGAAAGAAGGCGATCAAGCGTCTCAACGACTTTGTCTTCGTCTTCGACGATCTTGAGCGGATGGAAAAGACCGCTTTCGGGGAAGTGATGGGACTGGTCAACTCCCTCGTTGCAGAACACGGACGACGAGTCCTGCTCGTCACCGACGAGACCAAGCTGGAGGAACTTGTTGGAGGCGACATGTGGAAGGACCAGAACGAGAAGATCGTCGGCCGACGTGCGCATATCGAAGCGGACTACGAGAGTGTGATCCACAGCACAATAGGGAACATGCCGAACGGTTCTGCCAAGTCGTTCATGGGCGACCGTATCGACGACCTCCTCGAAATCGCGATGGCCTCGGAGATCCAGAACCTCCGCAATCTGACATGGGCCATGCACAACGCCTCCGCTTTCGTGGACTGCCTCATCGGAGACGGCGAGATACCGGAGCGACACATCGCCTCGACGATGGGCGTTGTACTCGCGACGACTCTGGGGATGCGCGGCGGCCTTCTCAATGCGGAAACGCTCGAGCGTCTTCCCGGGCTGGCGACGACGCTTGCCTTCCGGTCAGTTGGGAACAACCACGCGCCGTTGGATCCTCAGCTTCTGCAGGCCAAGACGTTTTCGGATAAGTTCGGCTCGCTCTCCCTCGACACGCCACCGATCGATTACGGTTTCATCAATGGCTTCGAACGCAGTGGGGTTATGGACCCACTGCAAGTCAATTCTTGGATAAAGACCCAGTTCGGCTTTGGCAAAGAGCACGCCGAGCCGTCATGGCGGAGATTGTGGCTCAGCCACGAGCGACGGATGAAGGACACAGACGAGGCTGTTGCCATACTTGCCGATGAACTGGCCAAGCGGGTTCACACGGATAACGGGCCAATCCTTCATTCCGCGGGGCTTGCGATCCGGCAATGGGGAATGAACGACCAACGCCTGACCGCAGGAGAGGATGTCGTTGCCTACTTCGAAAAGTACATCGACGAGGTTGCCGCGGCAGGACTTTTGGAGGCGATGAAGTTCGATCATTTTCCCGCAGGATTCGATAGCCATGGGGGACTCGGCTTCAGCTCCACTGAGACTGGGGAATTTCAGCACATAGCTACCTACTTGCGCGCAAAGTCCTTGGAAAAAGCTGCGGCGAAACGCCATGAGCGAGCAGTTTCGATCTTCGCCGAAGCGGAAGCAGGTGATTTCGAGGCGCTGTTCAAGTTCATCCGAACCGACGACCCAGAGCTTTCCCAGGCCCCGGTACTGTTGGACATTCCGGTCGATCATGTCGCGGAATTCATGGGCCGGGACGTCCCGGAGCTATCCGCAGGTTCGAAGCTGCTTGCGTATCGATATCACCGAACGATGCCAGGGGATCCTGTGCTTGAGGAACTGCAATGGGCCCGCGATGTTTATGCTGCCGTTGTCGGAAAGCTTGCCCAGTGGCCGGAACCTCACCGGGCGATGGCGCTGCATTCGATGAACAGCCTCATTCGATACTACGAGCGGGACAAGCAACCCGAAGACAGGATCATCCCGCCACCGAAAGAGGCCGAGGCGGAAACGGAAATGCAGGACGCATAGTCGCCTCCCGTGCACAGAACTCGTGCCTCAAAATCTCGCCCATCAAACGTGCTAGGTACAATCGGGGACCTACGAGAACAACCTGCCTTAATGGTCGCGTAATGGTTGAGCGGTTTGAGCGTGTTCTATTAGAGAATATGGGATGCTGGGGGCGAGTATGAAAGCTGATTTTGTTTTCGCGATTTTGGCGATTTTGGCCTTTGCTTTCGTCTCGCCCGAACCAGGCATTCGGGACTTTCCCTCCCGGCTCCTGACTGTCGGGATCGGGCTCAGCGAAAGTTGTCACCGGAACGATGCATCTATGCTCGACGCCAAACCATTGCCTCCAATGCCTGAGATTGAGCTTCCGGACATTCGTCACGCCGCGGTCAGGCTCCATCCGCAGGAGGTCGTCCATATCGAAAGGCCTTCCCTTGGCCGCGAGTTTCGCGGCACGGCCTTCGGCAGCTTCCTCCTGGACGCGCGTCGGAGATGGCAGACCCCAGCGGGCATGGACGAGCTGCTTCCGGCCGTCGGCGGTATTTCTGACGATCGGCCCCATCTGGTCAGGGCTCATCTGATAGGCCGGCATCAGGTTGATCATGCTCTCGGCATCGATCGCCCATTTCCGAACCCAGTCTTTGTCATCCATGCGGTACAAGTTGCACATCTCGCCCGAGCCTCCTCCGGCACGTCAGTTGCGAGCGCCAGAATCCTTGCCGTCGGCGACGTTTGTCAACCCAGGTCACATTGCAGTCTGCCCGCGGGCTCCCAGTTCACGCTGAAAGGTAGTCAATGGATCTGTCCGCTTGCCTCATCCAGACATCCGTCTCCTCCTTCGTCTGCAGCAGGACGGGATTCGCCGATGAATCCCGCCAACTTACAAGGGCCGTTGCGCGCCAGCGGAAGTCGTTGGCCGGCATCCTGGAGCGACCGATTTGGGGCCGATAGCGGGCAGGCAGTTTTCGGGATGCGAAGATAAGAAAGCTGCCATGTTGCAGAACGGAGATATCGGCTGACCATCACCCTTCTCAGTTGATCGCACGCTACCCTCGGCTTCATCCGATGCGGCTGGGGACCTATTGCCTACGCTCTTGCCCGCGCGCCACGGTACTGCTCAAATTCGCACGCGCAACGGGGGAAGCGGAAGCAATGCTAAATCTCAAAACCAAGTCGTTCAAAGAGGTGCTTGCAGAGACGCCTGAACTTAAGGTCACTGGTGAGTGGCTGTGTCTCAACATCGACGCCCGAAATGCTTGGCCGACGAAGCCGCAGGCGTTCACTTTCGAAGGCCATCAGGTTTGGGTGATGCCACTTACCACGGACAACTATCCGGGACTGGCGGCCAACAAGCCACCTGATATGGACCGTGTTGAATGCTTCGCGCTTCTCCACCGTGCGCTGAGCGTCCTGGCCTGGCTTCAGGACACCGGCGCGGTGGTCGTCCAAATGAGTGGAGACACCCTGCCGAGCATGATGGGGATACGCCAACCGTTCGGATACGCGATCCGTGATGATTTCGACTTGTCGGATCTGCCTGTGATCGGAACCGCGTCTGGCAAGCTTGCGTTGGCGCTCATGCGTGAAGGCCGCGGACTAAATCACCCCGGCTACTCGTTCCTGTCCTTCTTCCGGGCGCTTGAAACAGCCATCCCTGATGGCAAGGTCCGGGGTGCTTGGGTCACCGAAAACATTGATAGGCTCGATGGCCGCCGCGCTAAGGACGCTCTCGACGAGTTGAAAGCGACAGTTCAAGGCGACATCGGACAGCATCTTAGGGAATCGGGGCGTCACGCAATTGCGCACGCCAAGCATGACCCGATTATCAATCCTGACGATCCCCGCGATACACGACGACTAGAAGCGGAACTGCCGATAATTGAGGCGCTGGCCGTGTTGGCGATCGAAAGCCATCTTGGCATCCAGACGAGCCATAAAGCCTGGAAAGAGCATTTGTACGAGCTAGGCGGCTGGAAAAGCATTCTTCCCGCCGCCGTCATCGAAGCCAGTCTTGCCGCGGAACCCGACGACATCCAAGCGAACATCGAGCTACCGCTGATTAATTTCCGACTCCGGCGCAGTGAGCCGTTTCCATTGCTTGAGGGGATGATGCCGGTGCACGTGGGTCTGAATAATCAGCGAGTCGAACTCGTTTATCGAAGTGGTGACGGCCTAGCTGAGCTGATATTCTGGCTGAACTTCGCGGAAGAGCGGCTGGAATTCGACCTAAACCGCAGCTTCAATCTAAACGATGACGGCAGCGCCGCGGTCGCGCGGAATGGCAAAGAACGATGTCGCTTCATCTGGGATTATTTCGGCAACGGCGAAATTCAAATCTGGCATGCCGATACAGGCAAGCTCATCTCTCGGGTGGATGCATTCATTCCCTTAAATATGATGGCAGACCTTGATGGTCATATTGCCGAGCTCGCGGCGTGGGACAAGTTGATTGCGAACCGAGAACAAGCAGAGGGTTCAGCCGAGTAGTGTAATTGTTAGCTTTAGCGTCGTTCGCGAGCCGGGTATCACCCACTGGCAATTTTCGACGGACTGTCGTGACTATGACCGCTTTTGCGTTCGGACGGAGCGTGATCGATTGACCGCCATGGGGGCGCAAAGCGGTCAAGACCGCCGTCGGCCCTTTTTGGGGAATTTTGGTTCGATGGCTTCCATAGAGCTGGAGTGTTCGTTTCTCACACTGTCGCGTAGTATCCCTTCCAGCCATTCCTCGGCGTCTAAAGCGCCAGCCGCAACTGCGGCATTGCTTCAGATTTCCGCCGTTCCAGCGAAGACAGCGACACGCCAAGCAGGCGTATGCCTTTTCGCGGCGGGAAGATTGGCGCGAGAAGTATATCGACCACGTCTTCAAGTTCGGCGATCGCCGGCAGAGGTGCGGTAACGGTCTTGCTGCGGGTGATCTGGCTGAAGTCGGCATATTTGACCTTGAGCGTCACCGTCTTGGCGCCGATCTCATTGGCCTCGCAGTATCCCCAGACTTTCGCTATTAATGGCTGAAGCCCTTCGCGCGCGGGTTCATAGGAATGGATGTCCTCCGCGAATGTGTCTTCTGCGCCGACTGATTTCCGCACCCGGTCCGGCTTGACTTGGCGATTGTCGATGCCGCGGGCGATCCCATAGAAATACGGTCCAGACTTCCCGAAATGTTCAACGAGGAAGTCGAGCGTTTTCTCCTTCAGGTCCGCGCCCGTTTCGATCCCGAGCCGATGCATCTTCTCGGCCGTTGCCGGTCCCACGCCATGGAATTTCTTGACGGGAAGCTGTTCGACGAAGGCGGGGCCGTTCTTCGGGGTGATGACGGCCTGGCCGTTCGGCTTGTTGAGGTCGCTGGCCATCTTGGCCAGGAACTTATTGTACGAGATACCCGCCGACGCGTTGAGCCCCGTCGCCGCCTTGATCCTCGCGCGGATTTCCGCGGCGATCTCCGTCGCGATCTCCATTCCTTTGAGATTTTCAGTGACGTCGAGATAGGCCTCGTCGAGTGACAACGGCTCGATCATCGGCGTGTATTCGGCGAAGATCGCTCGGATCTGCAACGACACGGCTTTGTAAACATCAAAGCGCGGCTTGACGAAGATGAGGTCCGGGCATTTCCGCTGGGCGGTCACCGAAGGCATGGCGGAATGGACGCCGAATTTGCGTGCCTCGTAGCTGGCGGCCGCCACCACCCCTCGGGCAGCAGGACTGCCGACGGCAACCGGCACGCCTCGCAGCTCCGGATTGTCGCGCTGCTCGACCGATGCGTAGAAGGCGTCCATGTCGACATGCACGATCTTGCGCGGCCGCTCGCGGTTGTCTTCGTCTGTCATCATCTAGCTTCCGTCAGCGAGGCCATTACCCAAACATGGGAAGTGTGCCCCACACTTGTCACCCTTGGGCGTCTGCATCCGCTCGCAGCCCATAGCCATGCGCCGGCGGATTTCCGCGAAGCTGACGCTTGCGCCAAACGCTTTCACCAACAGCCTGCGCTCATGCGCGCAATGGCGATCGCAGACACGGCAGATGAGTTCGACCACCGGGACCTTGTGATCCTTCAGTCTCGGAACCCCATCGTCCAAAGGCCGCGTTCGGCGCATCTGAAAATATTCCTTCCTCGCCATCCGATTGAATCCGCTGCCGATTTTTCTGCGTTGCACTCGTGCTCAACTTCAGCGGGTCATGTGCGCATTGACTCATTTACGCCTTAAGAACAAATACAGAACATATTGCTGTTACTCAAGCTGAAAACGGGTTGCCGTCGAAGGAGATCATGAACCCAGCCGTTGCCCCAAACGCCGTCCTCGACGGCCTGCGCGAGCAGATCGCGCACCTCGAAAGCGCCAGTCAGCGCAAGCGAGGCGTTTTGCCTTTCGGCGTGGCGCAGATCGACGAGCGGCTTCCGGGCGGCGGGTTGGCCTATGGGGCGCTGCACGAGTGCGCTGGCGGCGGGGCGGGTACCGTGGATGGGGCGGCGGCCGCCCTGTTCGTGGCCGGGATAGCCGCTCGCACTCAAGGCAAGGTCGTGTGGTGCCTGACACGTCCCGACCTGTTCTTCCCCGCCCTGGCGCAGGCGGGTCTGCATCCGAACCGGGTCGTCTTCGTCGAGTCCGACAAGGAGGAGGACGTCCTTGCGAACATGGAGGAGGGCCTCTCATACGGCGGTCTCGGCGCGGTGATTGGCGAGATCGTCCGCCTGCCGATGGCGGCCTCCCGGCGACTGCAGCTTGCTGCCGAGAAGACCGGCACGATGGCGCTCGTAGTACGGCGGTGGCGACGGCAGACCGAGGCCAGCGACTTTGGCCAGCCGACTGCCGCGACCACGCGATGGAGAGTGAGCGTCATTCCAAGCGAGGAACTGCCCGTTCCAGGCGTCGGGCGGGCGAGGTGGTTTCTTGAACTGATGAGGGTGAAAGCGGGTGAGTGCGCCGAGTTCGAAGTAGGAGCCTGCGATGCCGAGGGTCGTATCGATATATTTTCCCGATCTGCCGACGGACAGGATCAGGCGGGCCGATCCCGCCATTCCTGTTGAGGAGGCGATCGCCGTCATTTCGAAGAGCGGTTCCAAACGCTGGGTGTCGGCCGTCGATCCCGCGGCCAGAAAGGCTGGCGTTCATGTGGGCATGCCGGCCGCCAAGGCGCAGGCGCTCTTCCAGGGTCTCCGGATGATCGACGCCGATGCCGCCGCTGATGAAGCGGCGCTCGATCGCATCACCATGTGGGCGCTGAGCCAGTATTCGCCGATCGTCGCTGTCGACCCGCCGGACGGCATCGTCATGGACACGGAGGGTGCGGACCATCTGCAGGGCGGCGAGGAGCGGATGTTGACGAGCATCGCCAACCGCTTCCGCGCCAAGGGCCTGACGGCGCGGGTTGCGATCGCCGAGACATGGGGCGCCGCCAACGCGTGCGCCAGAGCAATCAACCGCGAGACCGTCATTGTTCCGAGAGGCGAGACCGTTCGGGCGGTCGAGAAGCTGCCGCTCTCCCTTCTGCGCCTTCCAGAGAAGATCGTCGGCGATCTGCGGACGCTCGGCTTCAAGACCATCGGCGAACTCGCCAAAACGCCACGCGCCCCGCTGACGCTCCGCTTCGGGCCGGAAGTCGGCCGCCGCCTCGACCAGATGTTCGGCCGCACACCGGAGCCTATCGATCCCATCCGCACAGCCGAGCTTGTCGAAGTCAGCAGGGCGTTCGCCGAGCCCATCGGCGCCGCGGAGACCATCAACAAGTATGTCGCCCGACTGGTCGTCCAGCTTGTCGATGAGCTGCAGAGAAGGGGTCTCGGCGTCCGTCGCGCCGACCTTATTGTCGAGACGGTCGACGGCACCCGGCAAGCGATCCGCGCCGGGACCGCCAAACCCGCGCGCGATGTCGCCTGGCTGACGAAGCTATTCAAAGACAGAACCGAGAAGATCGAACACGGCTTCGGTATCGAGAAGATGACGTTAGTGGCGGTCATGGCGGAGCCGCTGGAGGAAGCCCAGAAGTCGTCGTCGCTGGTCGAAGACGAGGTCGTGGACCTCACGCCGCTAATCGACATCTACGGCAACCGTGGCCAACGCGTCTATCGCGTCGCGCCCGTTGCTTCCGACGTTCCCGAGCGTTCGGTCCAGAGGATCGGTGCCGCATCTGATCCGATAGAGGCTGCCTGGGTCAATCACTGGCGTCGGCCCGTCCGCCTGCTTGCGCGGCCAGAGCAGGTCGAAGTGATGGCGCTGCTGCCAGACCATCCGCCCGTCTGGATCATGTGGCGGGGCAAGCGCCGGAAGGTGAAGAACGCCGATGGGCCAGAGCGGATTTTCGGCGAATGGTGGGAACGCAACTCCGAGATGGCGGCGGTCCGCGACTATTTCGTGATCGAGGACGAGGGCGGTGAGCGGCTCTGGATCTTCCGGTCCGGCGACGGCGTGGATACGGAAACAGGCAGCCATAAATGGTTCGTGCACGGGGTCTTCGCATGAGATACGCGGAGCTGCAGGTCACGACACATTTTTCGTTCCTGCGGGGTGCGAGTTCGGCGCAGGAACTGTTCGAGACCGCCAAGATGCTGGGGATCGAAGCCATCGGCGTCGTCGACAGAAATTCGCTCGCAGGGATTGTTCGGGCGCTGGAAGCCTCGCGGTCGACCGGGATCCGGCTTGTCGTCGGCTGTCGCCTCGATTTGCAGGACGGGATGTCGATCCTCGTCTACCCCACCGACCGCGCGGCTTACTCCCGGCTGACACGCCTCATCACGCTGGGTAAGTCCCGAGGCGGCAAGAACAACTGCATCCTTCACCTGAATGATGTCGTTGCGTATTCCGACGGCATGATTGGCATCCTTGCACCGGATCTGCCCGACGAGAGATGTGCGGTCCAGCTCAGGAAGATGGCGGCGATATTCGGCGACCGGGCATATCTCTCGCTCTGTCTCCGACGGCGCCCGAACGATCAGTTGCGGCTACATGACCTGTCGAATATGGCGACGAAATTCAGGGTGAAGACGGTCGTCACGAACGACGTGTTATTCCACGAGCCAGGCAGGCGGCAGCTTCAGGACGTCGTGACCTGCATCCGGCACAATACGACGATCGACACGGTCGGTTTCGAGCGCGAGCGACACGCAGATCGGTTTCTCAAGCCTCCCGAGGAAATGGAGCGTCTGTTTCCGCGATACCCGGAGGCGCTGTCGCGGACGATGGAGATCGTGAACCGCTGCAAGTTCTCCTTGGAGGAGCTGACTTATCAGTATCCGGAGGAGGCTATCGTCCCGGGCAAGTCGGCGCAGGAGTCCTTGGAGCACTATCTGTGGGAATGCATCCCGAACCGGTATCCGGAAGGCCTGCCACCAGATGTGCTGAAAACCGTCCGTCACGAGCTCGATCTCATCCAGAAGATGAAGTACGCGCCGTATTTCCTCACGGTCTTCAGCATCGTCAAGTATGCCCGGAGCCACGGCATCCTTTGCCAAGGCCGCGGATCTGCGGCGAATTCGGCCGTCTGCTACATTCTCGGCATCACCAGCATCGACCCGAGCACGAACGATCTCCTGTTCGAGCGCTTCGTTTCGCAGGAACGAGACGAGCCGCCGGATATCGACGTCGATTTCGAGCACGAGCGGCGCGAGGAGGTCATCCAATGGATCTACAAGACCTACACGCGCGAGAAGGCCGCTCTCTGTGCGACGGTCACCCGGTATCGGGCGAAGGGTGCGATCCGGGATGTCGGCAAGGCGCTCGGACTGCCCGAGGACGTGATCAAGGCCCTGTCGTCGGGAATGTGGTCATGGTCGGAGGAGGTTTCGGATCGGAACGTCCGCGAGCTGAACCTCAACCCTGAAGACCGCCGTCTCGTACTCACGCTGAAGCTGGCTCAGCAGCTCATGGGTGCGCCGAGACATCTCGGCCAGCATCCTGGCGGCTTCGTCCTTACCCACGACAGATTGGACGATCTCGTGCCGATCGAACCTGCCAGCATGAAAGATCGGCAGATCATCGAATGGGATAAGGACGACGTCGAGGCGCTGAAGTTCATGAAGGTCGATGTATTGGCCTTGGGCATGCTCACCTGCATGTCGAAGGCATTCAACCTCATCCGCGAGCACAAGCACGAAGATCTCGATCTCGCGAAGATCGAGCAGGAGGATGCGGCGACGTACGCGATGATACGGAAGGCCGACACCTTGGGCACGTTCCAGATCGAATCCCGGGCGCAGATGTCGATGCTGCCGAGGCTCCGGCCGCAGACGTTCTACGATCTCGTTGTCCAGGTCGCTATCGTGCGGCCGGGGCCAATCCAAGGCGACATGGTGCATCCCTATCTCCGCCGCCGTGAAGGCAAGGAAAAGATCGAATACCCGACACCGGAACTGGAGGCCGTTCTCGGGAAGACGCTCGGAGTGCCACTCTTCCAGGAGAGCGCGATGCGCGTCGCCATGGTCTGCGCCGGGTTCACGGGCGGGGAGGCCGACCAGCTCCGGAAGAGCATGGCAACATTCAAGTTCACGGGCGGCGTATCGAGGTTCAAGGACAAGCTGGTATCCGGGATGGTCAAGAATGGCTACACCGCAGAGTTCGCAGAGAAGACCTTCTCACAGCTCGAGGGATTCGGATCCTATGGCTTCCCCGAAAGCCATGCGGCCTCGTTCGCTCTCATCGCCTACGCCTCCAGCTTCGTGAAGTGCCATTATCCGGATGCATTCTGCGCGGCGCTCCTGAATTCCCAGCCCATGGGCTTCTACGCTCCGGCGCAGATCGTCGGATGTGCCAAGAACCACGGCGTGCAAGTTCTCCCACTGTGCGTGAACCGATCTCGCTGGGATTGCACGCTCGAACGCGTCGGCAACGGCGACCACCATGCCGTCCGTCTCGGAATGCGGATGGTCAAGGGACTGGCGGTCGCCGACGCCGCCCGCATTGTCGCCGCCCGGATGAACATGGAATTCGAGAGTATCGATGACATGTGGCGGCGTTCCGGCGTCCCGTCCGAGGCTCTGAAGCAGCTCGCCGATGCCGATGCCTACCTGCCGTCTCTGAAGCTCGAAAGACGTGATGCCATTTGGGCAATCAAGGCGTTACGCGACGAGCCGCTACCACTGTTCGCTGCCGCTGCCGAACGCGAGATGAAAACGATCGCGGAGCAGCAGGAACCGGAAGTCGCACTCCGGCAGATGACCGACGGGCACAATGTCATCGCCGACTACAGCCACACGGGGCTGACGCTACGCGAGCATCCGCTCGCCTTCCTGCGGAAGGATCTGCAGAAGAAGAACATCGTCACGTGCTCGGAAGCGATGAACGCTCGCGACGGCCGCTGGCTGATGACCGCGGGCCTTGTTCTGGTCAGGCAGAAGCCCGGATCGGCAAAAGGCGTGATGTTCATCACCATCGAGGACGAGACGGGTGCTGCCAACCTGGTGGTCTGGCCATCCTTGTTCGAAAAGCGCCGTCGCGTGGTGCTCGGATCATCGATGATGGCGATCAATGGGAAGATCCAGAGGGAGGGCGATGTCGTCCATCTTGTCGCACAGCA
Source organism: Rhizobium sp. CRRU65 (assembly GCF_048551595.1). Taxonomy (NCBI): domain Bacteria; kingdom Pseudomonadati; phylum Pseudomonadota; class Alphaproteobacteria; order Hyphomicrobiales; family Rhizobiaceae; genus Rhizobium; species Rhizobium sp. CRRU65. Next base: position 229,193 of record NZ_JBLYZH010000011.1, read on the forward strand.
GCTCTTCGACCTGTCCGGCGATCTATCCGGTCTGGCGGATCGCGACATTGATTTCAGGCTACCGACAGGCAGGGGCGACGAGTTCGCGCATGGCTCTCCCGGAAGTTCGGATTCGCGGGATCGACCGAAGCCTCTGCCCGAGCCGAGGGATATCTTCGTCAGAGATCTGCACATCGATACGCTGAAAGTGAAGGCACGAAACTTCCACTGACGGCAATCCTACCGAAGGAGACCGTCGCTCCCGAATTCGTCCCATCCGCTCAAGCCGGTTGCGGCTTCATCGGCTCGTTCGGTCTGTTTGGCTTTTTCCTTTTTCTTCAGCGAACGCGTCAGCTTCGCCTGATACGCGGCCCGCCTGCGATTTTCCGCTTTCGCCGCTGCGTCGTCCTCTCGCCATTCATCCACAGCGCCACGGTCGAGCAGATCTTCGACGACTCGGGGGTCGAATACGTGAAAGGTGATCTTCCTTGCGCGCCCTTGCAGCCTCACCGTTCGCGTTCCGGCGCTGGGCAGGCGACCGTCTTCGAGCCAGCGCTTCCGCTCTGATGCCGTGATAGTCAGGATATCCTCGATCTCACGGGGGATGATCGGAAGGTCTGCGATGCCGTCCAGTGCGCTGGAAACGGCCGATGCCGTCGCCCTGAATGCTGTCTTCGCAGTCTCTGGCATGACGAGGATGAGCCCGCCTGCCTGCATATCCAGCGACTTCCGCACCGGGGATGGTAGTCGCGAGCGGATTTCCTGCAGAATTCCCTTCACCCTGACACCAGATCCGAGGGTCGCCACCACGGGAAGGGGCCACTCCCTGATCAGCTCGGGATCGTCGCCTTCCTTGCTTTTCGTCTTCGTCTTGGGCATGTCGCAGCAGATGGTGTCGAAGGGGCGGCGCGTCAACGGAACTTGGGATCAATTCCCACGTTCTCGGACCGAGGAGAAACCCCCAAATGTCTGTGCCAAACGAACCCATTGTGCCGCCGCCATCGCCGCCGCCCGTCGACACGCCACCGCGCGATCCCGACCGGGTACCCGGCGAAGAACCGCTTCCCAATCCCGAACCCGACGAGGGCGCTTCTCAAAGGATAAGCGCTTTCGTACATTGCCCGACGTGGAACCTTCTTTGCAGAGGCATTCGTCTTCAGCCGGAGAACAGGCAATGACCAAGGACTGGCGCGACGACCTGAGCTTGAAGCTCGAAGATTTCGTCGACACGTTCGTGGTTAAAGGCGCAAAGGCGACGGACGTCTACGATGCCATCCAGAATGAACTCGACCGCCTGAGGGTCGCGTACGACCGCGACCCGGATCCCGCAGACGACCAATCGGACGACGTTGTCGAGGAACCGTCAAAGGACTGGCCGGCTTCCCTGGCCTGACCCACGCCCGGGAAGCCGGCCGGCACATCCTTCGGGGAATTTTCTAGTTGAGACTTGTTCGGTCACACTTCAAAGGTAGAACTCTCTCATAGGCATTGCTGATGAGCGCTGATTTCGCTGCTCGCAACGCCGCATCGCTGAAATGCTTTTGACCACGGATGTACTGGACCTGGTAGGAAGGCGATGATGAGGAAGGTCGGTGCGGTTTCGCCCCGGCCTTTTTTGTTGCCTGAGAGGCTGGGGTTTCCTCAGGGCGGTCAGTGCCGCGTATCCAGCAACGGCTCGTCGTCGTCAAAGTTTCCATTGCTGGCGGCATCGTACGGGTTGATGCTCCGGCCGCCGCCACGCGTGCCATATGCCGTCAACTGAACCATGACCTCTTTCGCACGCTCAATGGCCTCGTCTTCACTTGCAGCGTGACCGTCCGCGACCTTGATCGACACCGCTTCCCCGTCGTCGCCAACGAAATCTATCCGCCAGCCCGTTGTCTCGTGTGCAACTTTGGTTTCCAGCAAGTGCATGTGACTACCCGGCCTTCCTGCCTTTGAGATCGGCCTCGACGCTCTTCCGGAGCGCATCCATGATGCTGACCACATTGGACTTCGGAGCGACTTCGGCCGCCTTCCCCTTCGCCGCCTTTTTCGGCTTCAGCGCATTCTTCTTCTCAGCGATGATCTTGAGCAGGCTCTCCTGGATTGGATCACTCACCATGTCCGGAGACCAACGCGCGGTCTTCTGCTTGATGAGCTGCTGCACAAGGGGAATGAGATCTGGATCGGCCTGCTCGTCGATGTCTTCGAAGTAATTCTCCTCCGGTCGAACCTCGTCGCCGAAACGCAAAGTCCAGAGCACGATGCCTTCGCCGCGCGGTTCCAGGACGACCGCCCGCTCTCGACGGCCCATCACGAGCTTCGACACGCCGAAAACCTTGTCGGCCTTCATGGCATCCCTGATCACCGCAAATGCCTCGTTGCCGACGGCATCGTCCGGCATCAGGTAATGCGGCTTCTCAAGGTAGATCCATTCGATGCTGTCGGCCGGGACGAACTTGTCGATGTCGATCGTCTTCACCGTGTCGAGCGCAACGGCATCCAGATCGTCCTCGGTGAGGATAACGTAGTCATTCTCCCCGCGAGCGTAGCCCTTGGCTTCGTTCTCGTCCTTGACGGGCTTGCCCGTGACGGAATCGATGTACCGGGAGACGACGCGGTTGCCCGTCTCCTTGTTGAGTGTATGGAATCGAACCTTTTCGCTTTCGCTCGTGGCCGGGGTCATAGCCACGGGGCAGGTGACCAGGGAGAGTTTGAGATAGCCTTTCCAGTAATATTTCGGAGCCATGACCTATCTCCCTAGCTGGCTTTGCGCTGCGGGGCAGCCTTTGAAGCGGCGGACTTCGTAGCCGCCCCGCGCGCGGCGCGCTGCCTCCCGGTGCCAGTGTTGGCGTTGGCGGCAGTGCGTTTCGGTTGGTCCGCAGCGGCCTTCATCATGCCTGCGCTCTCGCGGAGCGCGGCCAGCAGATCGTTGGGCTTCGAGACCTGCACCTTCTTCGGCTTCGGAAGTGACTTGCCTTCCAGCTTCGCCTTCACCAGATCCGCGAGGGCGGCTTCGTAGCGGTCGTCGAAGGTCGCCGGATCGAACTCGCCCTTCTTGGTGCTGATGATGTGCTTGGCGAGATCGAGCATCTCGCCCTGGATCTTGAGCTTGGGCATCTCCTCGAAAGCCTTCTCGGAGGAACGAACCTCGTAGTCGTAGTTGAGCGTGCTGGCGATCAGGCCCTTGCCGTGCGGCCGTATCAGCACCGTACGCATTCGACGGAATAGGACGGTGCGGGCGATGGCCGCGACCATCGACTTCTTCATCGCATCGCGCAGAGCCGCGAACGCGTCTCCGCCCATCTTATCGGGCGTGAGGTAGTACGGCTTGTCGAAATAGACGTCGTCGACGTCGGAGCAGGGGATGAACGCCTCAATCTCGAGCGTCTTGTTGCTCTCAGGGATCGCGGCGGAAACTTCCTCAGGATCGATGATGATGTACTGGCCGTTCTCGATCTCGAAGCCCTTGGTCTGGGCTTCCTTCGGCACCGGATCTTCGGTCTCGCTGTCTACGAAGATGCGGTTGACGCGGTTGCCCGTGGCCTTGTTGATGGTGTTGAAGGTGATGCGCTCGCTAGTCGAGGCTGCCGTATAGAGAGCGACGCCGCAGCTTACCTCGCCGAACTTCAGAAAGCCTTTCCACTGCGCACGCTGTCCTGACGGCATGACAAATACTCCGAATCATTAATCCGCGACTCAAAGACGTGTCAGGGTGATTCGTTCCGACTCAAAACGAATCATTTTTCAATACTTTACGGAATTTCTCTCGCAAATTGATTCCGCCGTCTTCGCTGGTCGAATTGCGCCCGACAGTGGTGGAAAGCGGTGGAGATTGTTTAGTTCGAGAGCCACAGCAACGACCTTCCTCGAGCGCAATGTCGGGCGCCGCTTAGGAATTCCGCAGCCGCTTCAAGCGCATCATCACCATCCACTATCTCCCAGGAACCACCGGAATCGTTATGAGTTTCTACTACGGACGTTCATTCGAAGGAGAAGCCCGATGGCACAGACACCGACATCCCGCGGCCGCGCACAGGATCGAGCCCGCGTGGCCGGCGGCCAGGATCACGAGGTCAAGTACGAAGCAAAGAAGGAGGGCGTCTCGAAAGATGCCGTCAAGAAGGCCGTGAAGAGCGCTGGAAACTCAAGGAGGAAGGTCGAGGCCGAGATTGACCGCCGTTAGGCGGCCGAACGAAGTTGCTCCGTCCACGGACGAGGCAGGTCCCGTGGGTGTTCCTGGCTTTCCTAATCCGGGATAATGGCGACGCCGGTGTCTCGTAACGAGAAGCAGTCATAGCCACGCCGACCTGCCGCCTCCATGTCTGGGGTAACGCATGTCCAAGTGCATACAGGAAGACCACCTGCTGATGTCGAACGCGGTCCGTGAATGGTATCGGTACTACGAGGTGGAGTGGGACGATCAAGCGTCCTCGTTTTTGTGTGATGCCGCCATCGAACTCTACAACGAGGGCTGTCGCTCGGTAGAGGAGATGGCGACCGTTCTGATCGGCACTTACGTCGGGCTGATTGCCACGCGCGTAAACTCGCCATCTTCGAGCTCAGTGCATTGACAGGCCAAATCAGATCGGGCTGAACTCGATGAATTCGCACTGCATGTGATCCGACCGCGTCTTCTTCCAGTCGTAGACATATTCCCCTTGGTCGAACGACGGTTCGGGTGCTGAAGGAAAAGGACAAGGAAGCCACCAGCACGTCGTACATGTGGGCATATCGCAGCAGTGAGGATAGTGACGAGCCGATCGTGCTTCTCGACTACCAGCCCGGCCGCGGTCAGATCCACCCGCAGACCTTCCTTGGTGACTACCGTGGCATGCCGGACACGCGTGAATCAGACGATTGCCGAAATCGCACTAACCTGGGTTCCAACGACCTATCGAACTTCAACCGAGCGTTCTCGGCCAAGTACAACACGACCCCCAAAACTGCCGCCTAGACCGAAGCGAGGATTAAGGGGCGTTCCCCACTTCCTCGAGTTCAGTAATCGTCATTACGGAAGTCATCGATCCCCAGGCCGACAGGGATGGTGAAATCGAAGATATGCTCGACGTGGTTTTTCGTAAACTTATGGGTGGCTCTGGGGTTGAGGAATAACCAGCCGTCGTCTTTGTCGACGTTTACGAAAAGCATCGCGGAAAGCAGCTTTGACGCGTCAGCTACGGTTAACCCGGGTGCCGTCTGCTTATCGTAGGCGGATAGCGAGCTAGTGTCGGAGTGGAGTTGCAGAAATGTACGTCTCGCTAACGCACGAAGAGCGATGTCTGTGCCCTCGAAAGGGTTTAGCGACAGCATATTGTTGAACCTCGCGGCGTATGGAAAAACCATCACAAACGGCGCATTCCTCGTAAACTGACGTGAGGTCTTAAGCGTGTAATATCGGTTGTTCTCCGCGAACACATAAGGGTCGTCAGTGTGCTCCGACATGATTATCCTCTTGGTTGGCGCCTGAACCCGGATCGTCCAACCCAGTTGCGCGATCTTGACTATCGCTCCCTGCTTTAGGCTCGGTATAGTCCGAGATAGTTGTCCAAAGGCATAGGTCTCAATGTCTTTAATGCCAACGTCCATTGGGCCATCAATTGTCACGAAAAGGTCGGGGACGCTCGCCCTCAGCGCCTCGCGAAAAAGCTTCATGAGATACGCTTGCATCCCGAAGCCTTTGATGTCGAAGTATGCGTTCACTGCGGTGAACTCGCCGTCGATCGCACACCCTCTCGGGTTCAGGACATCGGCCCTTCCCAGATTGACTTGGGCATTGAACTCGACGCCATTCCGCGCGAACCAGTCATAGGCCGCTAATTCGCAGAATGTGCCGTAGAAATGGCGCTCCTGCACAACGTTTTTGACCTGATCCGTGGCGTCCGGCATGCTCAGTCCAGCTTTTGCGGTCAGCGCCTCGATCGCTCCGGCGACCTTCTGGATGTCGGCAGAGTTCGCGAAGTTGCGGACACTCGGCTCGAGGTCGGCGTCTGGAACGGCGCTGATAAGGTTCATTGCGCCGATCGTGGGAGAGAGGGCACTGAGTGCCATAAACAATTGATGCGTTGTCGTTATCGACATGACTTCTCCAAATCGTCTGACGCGAGCCCACACTTGCGAGCTGAGAACAGCGGCGGTCAGCCCGAAGGAGCCTTCGTACTCCACGAATCGGAAATCAATAGAAAACATTCTGGCCACGGCTGCATAAACTACAATCGGTTTCTTGTGCCCTTCAGTGCCGACCTACGACGCAGCCGAAGCCTGGGACACGCGCGTTTGGGCCTACTTTGCGCTGCCGGGCGGCAATCCTACATTTTGCTGCACGCGTGTTACGACCCGCTTTGCCCTTCGACAACGGGAAGCAGGGCACCGCAAGCATTCCGATAGTCGGCCTTGCGGCAAACGAGGAGCCCGCCTAGGTTGAGGAAAAAGACAGCCCTGCCGATAGGAACCGCAGCTTGAAGATTCATTACATCGCCGACTTTCCGATCCCCGAAACGCAATTGCCTCCGAAACTGCGGACGTTGTTAGAGCCGGTAGGTCTTGATCCCGAAGCACGCGTGCAGGTGAGCACGCGGTTTGAGAACGATCCTCACGGCCCTGACCGGGAACATGTGTTCATGGTGATGGCGTGCATGTCCGAAGAAGAGGCACTGAAACCAGGCCAGTCTCGCGTATCTGGAGAGGGTGTTGTTGCCTATGGTACGCCTGGCAAGTCGGGCAAGGGCAGCGAGAGCGATTATGCGCCGTCAGTCGACGGGAGCGATTACATCGTAGCCTCATGGGGATCGGGATACTTCTATACTTACATGCTCGCCGAGAAAGTCTGGATGTCATTGGGCCTCTCGATGCGGTTGCTCGGTCAGGATGCCCAGCGCGCAGTGTTCGACGATCTTAGTCGGCCGGAATACGACGTAGCGGAGGGGGAGGTATCTTCGCGCTTCCATTACGTTTCTTCGGGCAACGTACATTGGAGGATGTCCAACGACTACCTCCGGCAGTACTTATGGATGCGCGGTTTGCACGGTGTCCGGCTATTTTACTACCAGAAGCTCATAGCAGACACGCCAGAGGTCCGCGCCATAATGAGCGGCGAGAAGCACGTCGAGCTTGGCGGCCCGAACTCCTGGTACTTACTCGACATTCGCGAACACGATGGCGGCCTGTTGATGCAGGTTTGGGCAAAGGTATCCGCGGTGTCGCCGCAGCGCTGCGAGACAACGAGAGCTGATGGCTTGACCTGGCCCGGCATCAAGGATCCGATGACAAGCACGCGGGCAAACAGCATCGCCATGCATCACACGGTCTACATGGACGACAAATTCCTCGAGAAATATGAGCAGAACGTTTTCTATGACACCGTGCCGATCAAGGACGGCGCAAGGTGGCTATGCAGCCCGTCCTACAAGGGCCAGTGGGCCTTTTCCAATTGCGTTCGAATAGGCCGAAATCTCATCCAGACGTCGATTAGAGAACTGTACAAGCCGAAACCAGACCGAGAGATCGTCCACGCGTTCCGGTATGCGGTCCCACCCGAACAGTTGTCAAATTTCGACCTGACCGAGGAGCACATAGCGGCGAAGGTCGATCGGCTGGTGAACCAGATTCTTTTGCTTGGAGATAAGCTGTCGGCACTTGGGACAGCCGTTGGGGCGCCATTAGACGCCGCCGATATCGTGAATTTCTCCCGCGAAGACCTCATCGCAAACGGCTGGACGAACTTTCCGAAGCTGCTGCAGCTTGCACAGGTTGCGCCGCTTGACATGAGCGAGCAGGATTTCCTGGCGAGGTGCAAAGGGATTCACGAGCTCTATCAACGCATCCCGGACGGTACCCTTCGTATGCTGGTCCAGAAGGCAGGACATACACGGGAGAAGATCGGGGCCATCAAAAGCATGAAGCTGCTTCAGGCCCTCACAAATATTCTCGAGCGTTTGAATGCGGATCGAGAAAAGGTGGACGCGTTCGGCACTGATCCAAGCCCGGCTGATTTGACCACGCGAAATACCAGCATCGCTCCGTTGTTCGTCAATGCCGAACTCAGGAATGTTGATGCTCATGGCGCGAGCGGCGTCTCGAAAGCGCTCACGGCGATAGGGGTTGATGTCGTTGATTTGAACGGAGGATACGGTCGGGCCTTGGATCAGGTTTTCGACAAGGTCATTGGAGCGTTCAGTCACATCAATAGCGAGCTGGAAGGGCTACTGGCCCGATGAGAGGAATCGCGTCGTTCAGGATTCGATCTTTTTCCAGTTTTTCGCGCCAGGGTGCGGGAAAATCGACCATTAGTTGTCCTGATCGCCCCAAAATTAACAGCAATGCAACAACCTTGCTGCATATCCTACGGCGAATCTCGCAGGGCAAGTATTGCTTCTTGCTGACGCGGCGAATCCTTGTACAACTCTCTGAATAGAATTCGACAACAGATTGCAATGAAGAGATCAAATTCTGCGATAGCCCGACCAGCAACGGCCATGAAAGCGGTCGATTTCTTCTGTGGCGCGGGCGGGATGAGCTACGGACTGAGCCAGGCCGGGATCGAGGTGCTTGCTGGGATCGACAATTCCAACGATTGCCAGGATACCTACGAACACAATATTCCCGGTGCCCGTTACATTCGTCACGATATCGTCGAGCTTTCCGCTGCCGAGCTCATACGGCGTCTTGGGATCAAGCGGAACGATCCAGATCTTATCTTCTGCGGCTGCAGTCCTTGCCAGTTCTGGAGCAAGATTCGGACCGACAAGAGCAAGTCTGAAAAGACAGCTTTCTTGCTGAAGCAATTTCAGCGGTTTATCCGGCACTTCCGGCCAGGATTCGTTGTGGTCGAGAACGTGCCCGGTCTCGCCAGGACGAAGGATCACACGATTCTTGCTGAGTTCATCGAATTTCTCAGCGAGCTTGGCTACCGTTGCAGTGACGGCATCATCAATGCGGCGCATTTTGGAGTTCCACAGAACCGGATACGGTACCTGCTGATTGCTTCTAGGGTAGGTGACGTCAGGCCGTTGCCGAAGGCTGATACGGGCGAAAACCTTGCGGTTGCCGACTTCATCGGTCCTAAGAACGGTTTCCCTCCTATTGAAGCGGGCACCCGGGATACAAGCGAGTTCAATCATACGGCGAGATCGCTCTCTGGGAAAAACCTCGAGCGCATCGCTATGACCCCCGCTTCAGGCGGGACGCGTACAGCGTGGGCTGGAAGGCAAGACCTTCAGATCGATGCTTACCGAGACAGCGATCAGATCTTCCGTGACGTTTACGGCAGAATGTCTTGGGATAAACCCGCGCCGACCATTACCACCAAGTTTCTAAGCTTATCCAACGGTCGCTTCGGGCATCCCGAAGAGAACCGAGCCCTTTCGGTGAGAGAGGGCGCGACCCTGCAGACCTTTCCCAGGGAATTCGTTTTCCGGGGGAATAATCTTGAGGCACTTGGACGGCAGATTGGTAATGCAGTGCCGCCTGCGCTCGCCAAGCGTATCGGCGAGCACCTGATGGGCTTGCGATATGGCTAAAATTCAAACGCGTGCGCGCGCCGTTGACATGCTCGGTCGGCAGCAGATCGCAGGCGTCCAAAACGCGCTCGTAGAGTTGTTCAAGAACGCACACGACGCGTACGCCAATCGAATTGCAGTCGATCACTTTGAGGATTTCGGAGGCGAGGGAGAGGGCTTCCTGATAATCCGTGACGACGGATTCGGGATGACACATGCCGATTTCATCGACAAATGGCTCGTTCTCGGTACTGAAAGCAAGGCCATTGCCAGCGTCCCGCCATTTCGACCCGAGGGTGAAGAGTCACGGCCGATCACGGGAGAGAAGGGAATCGGCCGACTGGCGATAGCGCTTCTGGGCGACCAGACTTTGATCCTTACCCGGGCGAAACGTAGCGACGGCATTCATGATCTCGTCGTCGGACTCGTGCACTGGGGCTTGTTCGAGATTCCCGGTCTGAATCTTGAGGACATTGAAATTCCTGTCGAGGTCGTCACAGGTGGCGAGCTGCCTGACGAGCAGACCTTGTCCAGCATGCGTACGAAACTGAGGGACTGCGCAATATCGATTCGCGACCGTTATCCTCAGTCCGGCGCGCAGTTGATAATCGAACAGATCGAATCCTTCCAGCCCGACCTTTCCAGTGTGTTTGGCTACTTGGCGACAACCGAAGAGGAACATCTTAACCTGTTGGGTGACAACACAGGAACTCACTTCCTGATCGCTCCAAGTAACCCCGTCATCAAACTCGAACTCGAGCACGAGGAGCGAGAAGACGACTACGGCTTTCGAAAACACCTTCTAGGTTTTTCGGAGGCGGTCTTCGGGAAGGAGTCCGCGCCGAGGATCAAGACCTCTTTTCGTCGCTGGAAACTCGGCGACGCACAAGGAGAGGAGCTTCTCGATCCTTCTACATTCTTCACCCGCGACGAACTTCTAAACCAGTCCGATCACTTCCTTAATGGCAGCGTCGATGAATTCGGCCAGTTCCGTGGCAGCCTGAGGGTCTATGACAAGGAGTACGAGATTGTCATACCCTGGGGCGGTGCAAACGGACGTCAGACCAAGTGTGGCCCGTTCACGGTGAATTTCGGCTACGTGATGGGACGTCCGACCGAAACTCTGATGCCGCCAGATGTCTTCTGGCCTCTGAATGACAAGTTGAATCATCTGGGTGGCATCTACATTTATCGTGACGGTGTCCGGATCCTGCCCTACGGCGACTACTCGTTCGATTGGCTCGATATCGAAAAGCGTCGCAACAAAGGCGCAGGGTATTATTTCTTTTCCTTCCGAAGGATGTTTGGTGCTGTTCTCCTGACAAGGGAGCGAAATAGCGAACTGCAGGAGAAAGCCGGGCGCGAGGGTTACCAGCAGAACGAAGCCTATCGGCAAATCCGCGATATCCTCATCAATCTCCTATTATATCTGGCCGCGGAATTCTTCCGGAAGACCGGTGCCAATACCGAGGCATTCGAGGCCCGCCAGTCGGAGATCAAGCGTCGTTCCGCGGCGCTAGAGCGACAACAGAAGCAGCAAACCACGAAGAAGCGCAAGTTCGTGGCCGCTCTCGATTCCTTCGGTGAGGACGTCCGCTCGGGGCTTCCAACAACGGAAGTCGCTAACTTGATGAGAGTGACTCAATCGAGAATGGACGCGGCGGCGAAGATTGTCGACCAGGACAAGGCCGCGACCGCATTGATCCGGGCTGAACAGGATGCGATCGGCTCGCTTGCCGAACTGAGGAAGAAGTACTCGAAGAAACGCCCGTCGGGCGTGGCATTGGGTAAAGACCTCCAACGGGATTGGGACGCATACGTCATCGAGCGACTAAGGCTTGAGACTGAGGTCTTTTCGCCCTTCGAGGAGCAGGTTGCGAGAACCCTCGGTGCAGTCGCTGAGCAGGCGCGGGTCTACGTCGACCAGCGTAAGCGCCTGGAGGAGCGGATCAGGTCACTTGCGAACGAACGGAAAAAAGACTTGGCTGAAGCTGTGCAGCAGGCCAATGCAACCGCGTCCGACACGCGACAGACGGTATTCACTATCACTGAGCGAGCCCGGCTCGCACTGGACGAGACCGTCCGATCGATCCAGGCCGATCTCAATCGGACAGACCTGTCGGGCATGGCCCCCGAGCGTATCGACGAGATGCGGCGCAGGTGGGAGGAACAACTAACCGAAATCGAGGGTCGTCATCGTGACGCCCTGATGGCCGCTCGCGACATGCTGGCCTCCCTTGCGGAGAACCTACGCGCCTCCGACGGCGAAGCTCCGGCACAGATCGTCGAAGCGATGGAAGAACGTATGCTCGCTCTCGAGGAGCAGGCCGACGAAGACTTCGAAATGGTGCAGCTTGGTCTGGCGGTAGCCATCATCAACCATGAATTCAGTGCGTCGATCAAACGTGTCCGTGGCAGCATCCAGGAACTAGGCCAGATTTCGCGTCGGAGTGATGGCCTCCGGCCGCTCTACGAATCCATTCGTTCTAATTTTGAACACCTCGATGGGCACCTGAACCTCTTCACGCCGTTGCAGCGTCGACTGCAGCGGGCGGCGATAAGGATCGACGGCCGTGATATTCGAAACTATTGCAACGAGCTGTTCTCCAACCGTTTGGAGCGGCACAAGGTTGAGATGGAAGTCACGGACCAATTCCTTGACTCCGCTATCGAATGCTATCCGTCGACCCTCTATCCGGCAGTCATCAATGTGGTCGACAACGCTCTCCACTGGTTGAACTCGATTCCTGCCGGAAGGCGGATCGAGTTCCACGCAGACAGGGAAGCGATCTACATTTCCAACAACGGACCGCCAATCGAAGGATTCGACCATGGGCGAATCTTCGAACGTGGCTTCAGCCGGAAAGTCGGAGGAAGGGGGCTAGGGCTGTTTATCTCGGCTAGAGCACTCGAGGCGGAGCGGATGGCGCTGCGCGTCGTCGATCCTCGACCAGGCTACACCGTAACATTTGCGATCATCAGAGACATCGGAGGAAGGTGAAAGTGACGAGAGCTCAGGAGTTCGCGCTTTCTGCGGCGAAGAAGTACCTACAAAGCGTCGTCTTCGTCGACGATGAGATATACATGCGTGTTCCTGCGCAGGCAGTCAAAGCGGAGACGGCCAAGACGGAAGTGGTTCCCGCTGCGGCTGCCATGAAAATCTATCGGAAGCCCGTGGAGCCTGAAGTAGAAATAATCGAAGTGCCCGCGAACAAAGTCGCTGCCACCGAGGCTTCGATCGCCGCGCAGACGGATACGGGCGCGATGTATCATCCGAAACATCTCGTTGAGTCGTTTGCCAGAGAGCGGATGGTATGCGCGCTCTACGAACCGGAAAAGGACTTCAAGACCGATCCCCAATCTGATCTTTTCAAGCTTTGCGAGCGCGCCGACGTGGTCATCCTCGACTGGGAATTCCACAAGGAGCCTGGAACGAAGGTTGTCGATCTCATCGCGGGGCTTGTCGCGTCTGCGCAAACCACCGTTCCGCATCACGTCCGGCTTTGCGCGATCTACACTTCGACGCAGAATCTCAAGCATGTCGCGCAGCGGGTTTTCGACCATCTGAAAGACAAAAAACTCGATGCCCGCGCGGATGGTGAATATGACATCAACGCCGGATCGTCGCGGATCATAGTCCTCGGCAAGCCGACGACGGGGCGGCCCACCGATCAGGCCACTGTAGCGGAAGTAGCGGAATCCAACCTTGCGGAGCGCATCATCAAAGAGTTCGCGAAGATGCACGAAGGGATACTGCCATCCATTGCCCTACACGGACTGGCCAGTGTCCGCACCAACACAAAGAAGATACTGGACAAGTTTCGCTCCGACATGGACGGAGCGTTTCTGACGCAGCGTGGTCTGGTGTGGCCCGCCGACGACGCCTTCGAGCAGATCCCTGAACTGCTTGCGGAAGAGGCCCTTGCGGTAATGCTCGACAACAGCCCTTCTTCTACCGAAGCGACCGCCATGGCAAATAGTGCAATCGACGCCATGAATATCAAGACAGCCTGGACGGGGAAGGATAGCAAACCAACTCCAGCGGGTGTGTACCCCAAGCGGCTTCTCAAGGAGGGCGCAGTCGCCATCCGGAACGATGTGAAGCTCGACAACAAAGCGATCCGCAAACTCCATCAGGAATTTGACGCGGACAAGACGAATGCGACGGAACGGCTCGCAGCGCTCTACGTGGTTCGTACTCAATATGGCGGCGAGCGCTACCTGGAGTTCGGGACGATCGTCAGATATTCCGTGACCGTCGGCGCAAAAGAAGAGCCGCGGTACGCCGTCTGCCTGATGCCCCTCTGCGACTGCGTACGCCTGACCAGCGGCACGTCTTACCGATTTCCATTTTGGGAACTGAAGTCCGTTGCCGGGAAGGGGCAATCGAAGGGCGTGGTGATTGAACTTCCCGGCAACGAGGGCTTTGTAGAACTTTTCAGCTACGGAAAACCGCGAGATCAACTCTGGATGGAGGAGTTCACGGCTGGCGCGGAGCAGATGGTAATGGCGGAAAAGGTCGACACCCAATTCCTGCTGAAAGGCAAGGTGAGATCTTGCGAGTGGGTTGCCCAGCTCAAGCCAGGTCACGCTCAACGCATTGCCCATGATCTTGGTACTTCGCTGGCTCGGGTAGGGGTTATCGAAGCTGAGTGGCTCCGGCTGAAGGCGGACGGAGCGGAATAGGACTGATGCAGGGATCTTGAACTCTTCATGAAGATATCTCAGTCTTGAGGGACGGCCTTTCAATGCCATCCATCGCTCTGAACGCGAGGAACCTTGCATGCGCGACCGCAGAGTGGTGATGTGTTTCTCGTCGCAAGTCGCAAGTCGCAAGCTGCCTGCACACTGATCGACAAATGCCACTTCATGGGCTGGAATCGGTTCCAACGCCGAGGTGGCAACACGTTTCCTAACAGCCATTCTCTGCGCGGATAGCCTGGACAAAGTCGTGACCACCGCGTCTTGCCATCGTCACGATCGCCGCACCGTCGTATGCCTTCTTGCCAGTCTGAAACCGATATCGGACCGAGAACTGGCTATCTCCTAAGTTGTGTACGTCGATCAAAGCGATCCGCTCAGACAGCGATCCGTAGAAGCTGGTCAGGGTATCGTTCAGCTATCGCACGCAATTGCCGTTTCACTTCCTCGTTGAGACGTTTCTGAAATCCAGCTTCAAAAAGATCTTGCGAATTACCGGAGTGACACCGCGCAAGGATTCGAACTTCAACAACGTAGTCTCCCGCGCTGGCAGCTCCTTGAACGCCTGCAACCTTTCCCTTCGCAGATAACATTCGGGTTTGCAGGTCGGAGGGCCTTTTCCTCTCGTCAATAGCGGCTGTATCTCTAATCTCTTTTCTCGATAAGACCCGAGTTTCGATCCTAGCGTTTAATTCCTTGGTGAGGGCATCACCACTTATTGCGTCACTCATAGCTTCTCCCTTCGTAGACTTTCCCAACAAGGGTCTCCCCCATGAATGCTTTCGTCAACTGCCCGGAATTGGACAGGGACGGCTCAATAGCCCAGCGTTGTATCGGTTGAGGAATCTGAAGGATCGATTGTGGTAGAGACGGTTGGTGGTGCCACAGTCGGATGAACCAACTGCAGCGGTATGAGTGAGCCCGAAACAAGCAAGCGCTTCTTTGTGCCCAAGTTGTAATCTAGCTCACCGTCGGCTGATGCCAATAGCAACCGAATGTCCGGCGCCGTCACAAGCAAGTCATCCACCACCTCACCGACTTGTTCCTCAGAAAGAACAAGGCCGTATGGAGTTTCCTCGGCGAATATCGTCTCATGCATCAAGTTTGTGAAATCTAAGGCGTCTTTTTTAAACCAATGTTCCCTTGGGCGATCGTTAAAGCGGGCGACGCAATCCCCAGCCAGCGTACGGACATCGACAGCTAGAGGTAAACTAGCCGGGAACCAGCCTGCGTAGAAGCACCAGTTACGGTTCGAATTGGCAAGCTTCCGCCCGCGTAGATCGGTGCGCAATATGGCTTCCAACTGATATCGCACATCCCCGGTCTCGAACGGCACGCACGCAGCAGTGTGCGTATCATATAACTCTTTGGTAAGTACAAAATCCCCAGTTGCGTGTGCCGCGGCTCTGAAAATTTGCAACGCGGCCGGGGTTAGCGGAACTTTCCTCGTGCTGTTGGTGATGTGATCGACGGAGATCTTCAGGGCGTCCGGCTCGCCCAGTTTTGCCTGTACGACGAGCAAGCGCCAAGCCCTGACGGCATCACCACCGGGGATTCTGGCGAGTATCCCCAAGTCGATTCCTGACCGGGCTTCGCTATGTTTGGTCTGATGAACCCACTGGAAATGCGGAAGTGTCTCCTGTCCCTCCCATCTGCGATAGGTTCTCGCAAACCAACTGAGGTTTGCCGTAAGACTCCCAGTCAAGTTGGCTGTAATATGCTCCTCGTCGAAGCCGTGGCTTCCAACGACGCGGATTACGTCGCACATTGATTGTTGCAAGGCATAGTATACCGCATCATCAGCGCTGTAATCCTGCTGTTTTTCCCAGAAGTACGCGATAAGTTGGCGGCGGCGTTCGGCGTCGATCAGCCCATACTCCTCAAGATCGTTCGCAACCTCAACAAGTTCAAGATACATTGGAACTACCCCATTTGTTTCGTGTAACGGTGCAATCGATCTGCATTCTGCCTCGCGGCACAGATTACGGATGCTCAGTCGCCGTTCGTGACTTTGAAGTCACATCTCGAATGCCCCTTCGAAGGTTACTCTTCTCGGGTCTCGATCATCCGGCAGCTTTCTTCGATGCCATCCACAACATCAATCAGGTTATTGCTGATGCACGGGTCATGGACGCGTTCGCGCTCACCGTTCTTGACACGGTCGCTCTCCCATAAGAGGGCAAACAAGAGGTGCGTCCTGATAGCTTGACTGTGGGGAACGCTGAACATCAGCCTGTGCAACTCGCGAGGGGTTGCATCCCACATCTTGCCGCAGCCTACATCATCAAAGTCGATCCACGCATTCGGGGGCGGCGGACCTTTGTATTCCGTTACTCCAGACTCGATGCCACCCCAGGTGATGCTATCGTGGCCGCAGTGTATCCAGTAGATATCAAAGGTTTCCTCGGGTGCAGCCAACAAACTAGCCTCAAGCTGCGTGATCATCCGGTTGGCCGCGGCGACTTCCTCATCGGTCGCGTAAATGCCGTGCGGCGTTTCGAGAATTGGAGACAATTCGGGAAGCAAAAGTGTTCTGAGCATAATGGCCTGCCTGTGTTTCGGTGCGTTTGACCTACCAGGCAAGGGTAACTAAATGGTTGTATTTGCCATCACGATCGATGCGTATAGTTGTGAAGACGGTAAAGCATTCCCGAAAAGGAATGCTCGAACTTCCCCGACACATTGTGTCCGCAGAGATTGATCAGCTCGCGCAACCTGGGGCTAAGCATAGAGGCCGAAAAATCCCAAGGTGACGCCTCCAAGGATCACCAACGTTCGCAACCCAAACAGAGTGATTTGTTCCGCGGTGGCAGTGTCTATCCCAGCCCTAGCAACCTCTCACTCCGGCTAGAAAACCATGCAGACGAGGCTCCAGGACGGTTGGCCACTTTCGA
Source organism: Rhizobium sp. CRRU65 (assembly GCF_048551595.1). NCBI lineage: Bacteria > Pseudomonadati > Pseudomonadota > Alphaproteobacteria > Hyphomicrobiales > Rhizobiaceae > Rhizobium > Rhizobium sp. CRRU65. The sequence goes on from NZ_JBLYZH010000011.1 coordinate 246,246, forward strand.
CGTCTCAGTTGGCCAGATTCAACGCTATTTGGCCACTATTAGGTTGGTTTCGTCATCAAAGTACAGAGAACGTCCCGCTCAACTAGGTTGGACAATCCAGTTTAGTTGAGCGGTCGCTCGCATTTGGTTGGACGCGACAGCGACAGTGCAGCTCCATGATTCTCCAAGAATCAGGAGCAGCCGCTCGTAGCGCCGCAGGTGCCACACTTCTCGCAAGTGCCGCAGCCACCATCTCGTCCGATCTCTCACAATTACTCAGGATTGCCGCCAGGAAGTATGCTGAGAAGTCAGGCTCATTTCTATCGCGGAGAAACTGCAAGACCAAAGCTCTCAGGCGCGAACCTACGCGGATCCACTAAGTAAAGGGAAATATTTCAATAATTTCAATGTGTTTGTGGCGCACCCGACAGGATTCGAACCTGTGACCTTTGGAATCGGAATCCAACACTCTATCCAGCTGAGCTACGGGTGCATGCCTAAGGCGGTTTGAATCGCCTGTCCGATGGGTGGTTCTTAGCCTAGCTTGCGGCTGGCTTCAATCGCGAAATTCTCAGAAATACGGGTGCTTGCGCTTTGAAGGGTGTTTTTATCCGTCGGCCCGGGGAATGCTTACAAAAATCTCCGCCGGCCTTGCGGGCGGCGGAGTGTGTTTGTCGCGAGCTGTCGCTTTGTGGCGGTCAGATCTGCATGGCGCCGGGGCCGGGGATGGCCTTTGACGGTACCTTGCCGAGGATGATCATGCCGAGGACCTCGTCCTTGGTCACATCCTCGGTGCGGGCGTGGCCGACGACCTGGCCGTTCTTCATCACCGAGACGCGGTCGGCGAGGTCGAAGACGTCGTGGATGTCGTGGCTGATGAGGAAGATGCCGATGCCTTCCTTCTTCAGTTGCTTGATCAGCTCGCCGACCTGCGCCGTCTCCTGGGGGCCAAGGGCCGCCGTCGGCTCGTCCATGATCAGGATGCGGGCGTTGAAGAGGATCGCACGGGCGATCGCCACCGATTGCCGCTGGCCGCCCGAAAGCGCCTTCACCGGCTCCTTGAAGCGCTTGAAGTTGGGGTTGAGCCGCCCCATCACCTCGCGGGCCGAGGCTTCCATCGCGACGTCGTCGAGCGTGCCCCAGCGCGTCTTCAGCTCGCGGCCGAGATAGAGGTTGGCGGCGGCGTCGACATTGTCGGCAACGGCCAGCGTCTGGTAGATCGTCTCGATGCCGTATTTCTTGGCATCGCGCGGATTGCGGATGTCGGCAGGCTCGCCGTTGATCAGGATCTCGCCGCCGTCACGCTTGTAGGCGCCGGAGAGGATCTTGATGAGCGTCGACTTGCCGGCGCCGTTATGGCCGAGCAAGGCGACCACTTCGCCGGGGTAGAGATCGACCGAGGCATTGTCCACGGCGTGAATGCCGCCGAAGGAGATCGAGATGTTTTTCAGTTCCACGAGGGGAGTGCGTTGATCAGCCATGTCTGGGGCTCCTCTCACTTGGCACGGGCGCGGTAGACGGTGTCGAGCCAGACCGCCACGACAAGGACGGTGCCGACGACGACGCTCTGCAGCGGCGTATCGACATGCGCGAGCACCATGCCCGACTGCAGCGACTGCATGACGAGCGCGCCGAGCATGGCGCCGGCGATGGTGCCGGTGCCGCCTGCCAGCGACGTTCCGCCAATGACGGCGGCGGCGATGGTGTAGAGCTCGTCGAGCGTACCCTGCGAGTTGGTCGCGGCATTGAGGCGGGCGGTGGAGATCGCCGCTGCTATGGCTGCGAGAATGCCCATCAGCGCGAAGATGCGCACGGTGACCCAGCGGGTCTTGATGCCGGCGAGCTCGGCCGCTTCGGGGTTGCCGCCGATTGCGAAGACGTAGCGGCCGAAGCGCAGCCTTGTCGCGATGAAGGTCATGATGATGCCGACGACGATGGCGATCAGCACCGGCACGGCGATACCGTAGGGGATATCCAGGCCGGTCTCGGGCCAGGGAATATTGTTGGTCTCGGCATATTTCTTGGCGATGTTGATCGGCCAGTAATAGCTGTTGGCGATCCAGACCGCGCCGAGGATGAGCACGCAGCTCAGGATGGCGAGGAAATATTCAGCCCACATCGGCCGGCGGGGGAAACCGAAGCGCCGGCGCTGCCGGCGCGAGCCGACGATGCTGGCGATGACGAAGAGGCAGGCGCAGATGCCGACAATCCAGCTCCAGGTGGCGCCGATCGAGCCTTCGGCACCGCCGCCCATGATGCGGAAGGTCTGGTCCATCGGCGCAACCGTCTGGCCGCTGGTGACGAGCCAGGTGGCGCCGCGCCAGACGAGCAGGCCGCCGAGCGTGACGATGAAGGAGGGAACGTTGAGGAAGGCGATGATGATGCCCTGGAAGGCGCCGATCAGGCAGCCTGCCGCCAATCCGACCAGCAGCGTGATCGCCCAGGTGAAGGGGCTGTCGAAACCGATATATTCCGGCAGGATCTTGGCCTGCGTCACGCCCATGATCATGCCGCAGAGGCCGAGCACGGAACCGACCGAAAGGTCGATGTTGCGGGTGACGATGATCAGCACCATGCCCGTCGTCATGACGGCGATGTCGGTCGTCTGGACCGAGAGGTTCCAGAGATTGCGCGGAGTCAGGAAGAGGCCGCCGGTGATGATGTGGAAGCCGATCCAGATGATGATCAGCGCGCCGATCATGCCGAGCAGACGCGTGTCGATCTCGGTGGCGCGGAAAAAGCGGGTCACCGGACTGGCTTCCGCCGCTCGCGGTCCGCTTGATGTTGTGGATTTTACCATTTCGGCCATGGGTTTGCCGTTCCCCCACTTTGTTTGGACGGACGCGCCGGCGTGCTAGAGGCTGCCATCGGCGTCATGCATCTGTTCTTCAACTCACCATCGCGATGCTTCCGGAAGCCGGTCGCGTGGCGTCGCGACACCCTTCCGGCAGGGAATGAAAACCCGCGATGGTGCGGCGAGGCGGAGAAAACTTCGTCGTTGGAATTCTCATCCGCATCCGGCGCCGCAACGGTGTTTCGCTGCGGCGCCGATTTCAGTTCACAGCCCTTGGCTTACTTGCAGGCAGCGACGCTGTCGGCCTTGACGCCCTGGCACGCTTCCGCCTTGGAGATCCAGCCGGCGTCGATGACGACGTTCAGATTGTCCTTGGTGATCGCAAGCGGCTTCAGGAAGACCGACTGCATTTCGACGCCCTTGGGGCCGCCCTTGAAAGCCTGGGCGCCGTCGATCTTGCTCATGTCCTTGCCGCCGGCGAGGTCGAGAGCGATTTCAGCGGCGCGCTGGCCGAGTTCGCGGCTGTCCTTCCAGACGGAAACCGTCTGCGTGCCGAGAGCGATGCGGTTGAGGGCCGCCTTGTCACCGTCCTGGCCGGAAACCGGAACGGAGCCGGCGAGGCCCTGTGCGTCGAGAGCAGCGATCGCGCCACCGGCGGTGCCGTCATTCGAGGCGACGACGGCGTCAACCTTGTTGTTGTTGGCGGTCAGGAACTGCTCCATGTTGCGCTGAGCGTTCTCCGGCAGCCAGCCGTCGGTATAGGCTTCGCCGACATTCTTGATCTTGCCGGCGTCGATGGCGGCCTTCAGGACTTCCTGCTGGCCCGAGAACAGGAAGTCGGCATTCGGATCGGAAGACGAGCCCTTGATGAAGACGTAATTGCCTTCCGGCTTGGCCTTGAAAACGCCTTCAGCCTGCAGTCGGCCGACTTCCTTGTTGTCGAAGGTAATGTAGAAGGCAGCCGGGTTTTCGATCAGGCGGTCGTAGCCGACGACGGGGATGCCTTCAGCGGCGGCCTTCTCGATGGCCGGGCCGATCGCATCGGAATCCTGGGCGAGAATGATCAGCGCGTTGGCGCCCTGGGAGATCAGCGATTCGACGTCGGTAAGCTGCTTTGCGGCAGAAGACTGCGCGTCAGCGGAAATATACTTGGCGCCCTTGGCTTCGAGAGCCTTCTTGATGGCGGCTTCGTCCGTCTTCCAGCGTTCTTCCTGGAAATTCGACCAGGAAACACCGACGACGAGATCGGCAGCCATGGCAGCGGTATGCACGGAAACGAGGATGGCAGCACCTGCCATCAATTTCAAAATAGACTTCATAATGTCCTCCCGAGTGGATTGCGACCGGCCCAGCCCATGCTTCCTCCGGCCACCGCGAATAGCTGTCGAGAAAGGTTCGGATTTTTTTCTCGACAGTCGAGAAATTTAGTGTCAGAGATTTTTTCAACTGTCAACACTGCACTGCCAGCTTAATTTCCTTGCGAAACATCGGCTGGAGATGCAGTGGAAACCATGGGAAGAGCAAGCAGGAGGAGAGGGCGGCATTCATGCTGACCAAGTCGAGCACGGAGCTGGTCCGGCAGAGAAACAGCGTGCTCGTGCTGTCCATGCTGCGCCGCCACGGTGCGCTTGCGCATACCGAAATATCCGATTCCACCGGGCTGTCATCGGCCACCATCTCGGCGATCACCACTGAGCTGGAAAAAGCCCAGATCATCGAAAAATCGGAACAGCAACCGGCAAGCGGCCGCGGCCGGCCGCGCGTGCTGCTGCGCCAGCGGCGCGATTGCGGCTATCTCATCGTCGTCATCATCTCCTCGGATGCGGTGCAATATTCGCTGGTCGATTATGGCGGCAAGCTGATCGACCGCTTCAGCGAGGAACGTTCGCATGATCCGGCAGGCGCCGTCCGTTTTGTCGCGGCGGTGCGGGCCGGGCTTTTGCGCATTCTCGATCGCTCGAAGATCAGCCAAGAAAAGGTGCTGCTGATCTCGATCAGCAGCAAGGGGCTGGTCAATTCCACCGAACCGGTTCTCGTCTGGTCGCCGATCTTCGGCAGCGAGCAGATCGATTTCGAATCAGCACTCCGGCCGGAATGGCAGGCCAAGGTGATCCTCGATAACGAGACGCTGCTGGTCGCGGCGGCACTCGGCGCGCGTGAGGAGATGGTGAAGGGCGCCGATTTCCGCTCGCTCGCCGCCCTTTCGCTCGGCCATAGCGTCGGGCTCGGCATCGTCAGGCGCGGGAACCAGACGGGCCAGGAGATATCGGCGCCCAATTTCGGGCACATGCTGCACATGGCCAATGGCGGGCTCTGCCGCTGCGGTACCCGCGGCTGCATCGAGGCCTATGCCGGTTTCTACGCGATCCTGCGCAGCGCCTTCGAGGTGCCGCTCGATACGATCCCGGCAAAGTTCGTGCCGGTGGCGGAGCTGGACAAGATCGCCGCAAAGGCGCGCCAGGGCCACCGCGTCCCCGCCTTCGCCTTCCGCCAGGCGGGACTGGCGCTCGGCAACGGGCTGTCGCGCATGCTGAGCCTGACGGAGCGCATGCCGATCGCCATCACCGGCCCGGGCACGCGTTATTACGACCTGCTTCGGCACGGGATCGAAGAGGGTCTCGGCCAATCGCATATCGTGCGCATGGAGGGCATGCCCGAGATCAGGGTGGTGGCCGACGAGCAGATCCTCGTCTTCGAAGGACATCTGAACCGGGCGCTGTCTGTCATCGACGAGGATATCGTTCTCTCGGGCGTTCAGGGATCGGCAAGCATTCAAGAGACGGATTGAGGTTTCTTTCAGCCGAGGTGTGGTGATTGCAGCAGCAGGGGGCTAGGTAGTATACGACTTTGAGGGGTGTGCCGTGCCAGCCCCCCCTCTGGCCTGTGTCCAGCCGATAGATGGGTAACAGATTGAACCGGATAGATGGGTTACAGTTCTCCCCCTTGTAGACCAGTGTCCGCCCCTGCGCCGGCTGGTCGGGGTTGCAGGGCGCTGGGGCGGACAAGCCGCT